>NC_013946.1:309745-619491 GCF_000024425.1 Meiothermus ruber DSM 1279 | reverse complement strand
GAGCTTCTCGCTCGAGGCCGGCGACTACACCCTGCAGGTCGAAGCGCCCGGCTATCGCACCTTGAGCACGCTGATTAATGTGCCCAGAAACAAAAACCTGGAAGTAGAGCTGGCGCAGTAATTTGCTTGCACGTTACACTACACCACAGTATGGTGTAGATACTGTGGGTGAAGTGAGTACACTCTGGCAGGTTCACCTCGAGACCCTTCGGCCTCATCTGAGTGGGCGCGACCACCGCGGCAAAAAAGGCAGTTTACGCTGGCTGGAAGCCGCCGTGGCCGAGCGTGGTGGAAGGGCTGGAACGGTACGCAACATTTTGTACAAAGATCTGGGTAGTCCCGAAGAAAAACTGCGGCTATTCGAGGTCATCTGCGATCTGTACACCGAATCGGGGCTGGAGGCCCCTCCACTGCCCTCGGAGCTGGCCCTCGAGTCGGCCCGGCGGGCTTTGGGGCGCGACAAGCGCCGGCTGTTTCGCCGCTTTGTGCGGGCCCTGGAGCAGGGCGAAAAACCCCAGATGGTGGTGGTGGGGGGCGCGGCCACCGGCAAGGGCGTGCTGCTGGCCGCAGTGGAGCGGGCCGTGCCGGGCTGCCTGATGGTCAACCTGGGGGGTGAGCTGGCCCAGCACCTCCACCCCCTGGCCGAAAAACTGGGGCTGGAGCTCGAGGGCATCCTCTCACAGCTCTCCCCCACCCAGCCCTACGCCCTGCAGGCCGCCCTGCAGGATGAGCTTCGCAACGAGCTGGCCGGTGCCCTCAACGCCTGCGGGAAACCCCTGCTCTTGCGGGCCGAAAAAGAGGGGCAGATCGGCGGCCTGAGCCTGCGCGATACCCAGGGCAACCCGGTGGGGCTGGCGGCCTGGATCGAGCCGCTGCTGCGCCGGCTCACCATTCCTTTTCTGGCCGGGCTCTCCGAACCCCCACCCAACCTGGCCTGGCACCCGCTCTCGGCCCCCAGCCGGGCCGAGGCCCGCCGCTACGTGAAAGACCGCCTGCCCGATCTACCGCCCGAGCGCGTAGAGGCCCTGGTCAACCAGGCCGGGCGCAACTTTGCCGAGCTATCGCGGCTGGTGTTACTGGAGGCCGCCCAGACCCAGGACAGCCCCTCCGCCTACAACCTGGCCCAGGACACCGCCCTGCGCCCCATCCTGTACGCACTGGCCGTTCTATCGCCCGAGGCCGACCCTGGCATCCCGGTTCCCCTGCTGGAAAAGGCCATCGGTAAAGGCCTCGAGCACCTCTCCCAGGCCGAGCGGGCACTGCTGGCCCCCATGGGCGAGGGCAAGGTACGCCCGGCCCTGCGCAGTCTGCTACCCGAGGTACCAGAAAAAGAAGCCCGCCGGCTGCATACCCTGGCCCTGGATTTTTTTAGGAGTGACCTGTTCCGTCAATTGCACCACGCGCGCGGCGCCCAGCGGCTGGATAAGCTGCTCGAGCTGCTCTCACAAGACCCCAGCCGGCTCGCGCTGCTGCCCACCCTCTGGGTTGAGTCACAGTCCTGGCCCACCCTCGAGCGGGAAAGGCTGGCCATGGCGGTGGTGCGCTACCGGGCCGTGCTGGGCCAGTACGCCCACCCCGAGGCCCTGGAGGCCCTCGAGCTGCTCTTTCACTCCACCGACCCCGCGGTGCAGGCCTGGGCCCGGGTCAAGGCCGCCGAAGCCCGGGTAGACGCCGGCGATTTTCCCGCCGCCCTACAGCTGCTGCCCTCGCCCGAGACCCTTTCGGGCGAGATTGGGGCCGAGGGGCTTCTGGTCTGGGCCGCTGTGGAACGCTGGCAGGGCGACTACGCCCAGGCCGAAGCCTACGTCCAGCAGGCCCTCTCCCTGCCCATTCAGCCCTTTCTGGCCGACCGGGTGCGGCTGTGGCAGGGCCTGGTAGCCAAGGACGCGGGCCGTTTCGAGGAAGCCCTGGAAGCCCTGCGACAGGTCTCGCACGACCCCCTCTTAGTCGGGCGGGCCCGCTATCAGTCGGGCGACCTGCTCCTGCGCACCGGGCGGGTCTACGAGGCCGAGGCCCAGATGCGCCAGGGTCTGCAAGCCCTGGAAGCCTCGGGGGCGCCCCCCGAGGAGATAGCCCGGGTACGGGCTCGCTTTGGTACAGCCCTGCGTCGCATCGGCAACTTCGAAGAAGCCGAGCGCTACCTGTACCAGTCCATCCGCGAGGCCTCCGACGAGTTCATCCGAGCCCGGGCCATGAGCGAGGCCAGCGTGCTCGAGCTGGCTCGAGGCCGCCCCCTGGAAGCCCTGGCCCTCCTGGCCGAGGCCGAGGCCTACCTGCGCGAGGTGCGCGAGCGCCCCGAGGAAGCCCACTACCGCCACCGCCGCACCCTGTACCGCATTGCCGTGGCCTACTGGGTGCGAGCCAGCGGACTGCCTTACCTACCACCTTATGTGGGCGGTCAAAAAGCCCCCGAAAGCCTGAAAATCCTGCGCCAACTGCGCGAAGAGCTGCTCAGCAAAAAACTCCCCGGCGACCGCTACACTGCCTTGTCCATCGATGTGGCCCTGAAACTCTCCCTGCTGATGCCGGCCCCCAAGGCCGAGGCCATGATGCAGGGCTGCTTGCAGCAAAGCGACCCCTATTTCCAGGCCCAGGCCCGCCTGGGCTACGCCGAAACCCTAGCAAGGCAGGAAAAGTGGGCCGAGGCGCTGGCCCAGGTGGTGCAGATTGGCGATCTGCAAGACCCAGGGGTGCAGAGCTGGAAGCTGGGCCTGGAGACCCAGGCGCTGCTGGGGCTGGGGCAGGAAGAGGCTGCCTGGAAAAAGCTCCAGACCTGTGCGGGCCTCCCGGCCCCCTACCGCGCCCAACTGGGCCGGGTGCTGGGCAAAATCTGGCCCGCCGAAGCCCTGCGCACGCGGCTCAAAACCCGGTCACCCCTGGCCCTGGACGACTGCCTGGCCCTGCACCTGAGCCAGGCCAGCCCCGCTCAGTAAAGCTCGGCCAAAAAGCCCCGCAGGGCGGTGTTGAAGGCCTTGGGGTTCTCCAGGTTGCTCAGGTGCCCCGCCTCGGGCAGGATCAGCATCCGGCTATCGGGAATCTGGGCGGCCATCTGCCGGGCATCGGCGGGCGGGGTGAGGGTATCCTCCTCGCCCACCAGCACCAGGGCTGGAACCGAGATGCTGGAGAGCAGCGGCACCGAGTCGGGGCGCGCTGCCAGGGCCTCGAGGCTCCTCGCCACCCGGCTGGGATCGGCCTCGAGCTGGGCCTGCCGCACCCGGGCCACCAGCTCAGGGCGGCAGGCATGGGTGGTAACCCCCAGATGCCCCTTGAGGGTGGCCTCCGGGAAGAACTGCATCCCTTCCAGGCGGATGCGCTCGGCCTGCTCCAGGCGCGAACGGGCCGCCTCAGGGGTGTCCGGGGTGGCGCGGGTGTCGGCCAGCACCATCCCCGCGAAGCGCTCGGGCTCGAGGTTCCACAGCCTAAAGATCACGTAGCCGCCCATGGAAAGCCCCACGAACACCGCTTTCTGCCAGCCCAGGTTGTCCATCTCGACCAGCACGTGGGCAGCTGCGCTTTCCAGGCTCTCGAACCCCAGGATGTCGGGGCTCAGAACCGGATGCCCTTTGACGGCCTCGAGCTGCCCTGCCCACATGGCCGGGCTGTAGGGAAAGGCGTGTAGCAAGACCACAGGAACCGACATACCCCCAGCATAGCCTAAAAAAATAGGGTCAGGCTTCCCGCTCCAAAGCCCTCAGAGCCACCCGGTAAAGCGCCTCGATGTCGGTCTCGCCGCTATCGAGCTGCCAGTCATAGGCGGCTTTGAGCATCCGGCTAAAAACTTTCCCTGGCTTGTGACCCCGCTCAATTAGGTGCCGTCCCAGCAAAACCGGCTGCACCGGCACCGGCTGGGGCTCAAAAAACTTCCAGGACTCTTTGGATCGGCGCCCGGCCCCATCGGCTTCATACAGGGCTCTCAAGGCTGGCAGATGCGGGCCGGCCTGGGCCTGAAACTTGCGGATGGCCGCAGGGGTGGGCTTGGTAAAGACCGGCACCATGTGCAAAGCGGTGGTCACCACCAATTCGTCCCGCAGATGATTGGGCAGGCGCAGGTCGCGGGCGATGCGGGGTATCAGCCCGGCGCCCACCCGCTCGTGCCCATAGAAGCTATACCAGCCCTCGGGCCTCCAGCGCGCGGTATCTTTTTTGCCGATGTCGTGCAGCAGGGCGTGCCAGCGGTACGGCGGCGGCGCCCGATCCACCACCTGCAACACATGGGTCAGCACATCGCCCTCGGGGTGCCAGCGGGGGTTTTGCAAGAGCAGGTGGGTATCCTCGAACTCGGGAATCAGGCGTTGCAGGATTTCCAGGTCGTAGAGGTAGCGCAGAAAACGGCTGGGGGTGCCGTTCTGGAAGGCTTTGTCGAACTCCGCGGTCACCCGCTCGATGGCCACGTGCGAGAGCACCTCCGGGGCTGCTGCCCGCGCGGCTTGCAGGGTTCTTGGCTCAATCTCAAAGCCGTAGCGCGCCGCAAACCGGCCCGCCCGGATCACCCGCAGGTAGTCTTCCCGGAAGCGCTGGGCCGGGTCGCCCACCGCCCGCAAGACGCCGGCCTCGAGGTCCTGCTGCCCACCGTAGGGGTCGATCACCCGCCCGGCGGCATCCATGGCGATGGCCCCGATGGTGAAGTCGCGCCGGGCTAGGTCTTCCTCAATGCTTTGCCCCCAGGCCACCCTGGCCTTGCGTCCATAGGTCTCCACGTCGCGGCGGAAAGTGGTGACCTCGTAGGGGTGGTGGTCAATCAGGATGGTAACCGTGCCGTGCTCGAGGCCGGTGGGAATAGCCTCCAGGCCCTGGGCTTTAGCCAGGCGCATCACCACCTCCGGGGGCGCGGAGGTGGCAAAGTCCAGGTCTTCGGGCGTCTCACCTAGCAGAATGTCGCGCACCGCCCCGCCCACCAGGTAGAGATCGGGCAGGAAGGAAAGCTGTTGCAGAACTTGGCGGTAGTCCATCATGGCAGGCAGGCAACCAAAGTCTAGAGGTTAGCACTCGCAGCGCCAAATTCCTAGCGAGCGTTGGTTTGGACGAATCCACCTCGCCGGCTTATCGAAATTGCTAAGATCAAAGTTGGGGTGGTGTTGGGCCGGTAGTCCTGGTCAGCTAAGACCATTCCGCCAGCAGATCGTCTACCGGCATGGCCGGGAAAGACCCCCGCAGCCCGCCCAGCACGAAGGTCTCTTCTTCCAGCAGGCCCGGCCAGTCCAGCAGCACCTGAGAAAAGTTCTCCTCGGGCCCGGCCTGCGAAGCATGGGCCAGCACCGCCGCCCGGATGGTCGGAGCCAAGGGGCGCACGTCCACCCGCACCGCCAGCGAGCAGGGCGAAACCCCATAGCGCTCGGGGTCGAACCTGGTCTGGGCCACCCGCTCTTTGGTGCGTACCGGAAAAAAGAGGCGCTTGGGCGGTTCGGGCATCACATTGCCGGCCCGCCAGAAGGCCCCCAGGGTGGCCCGGTGAAGGTGGATGTGGTCGGCATGGCCGTAGTAGCCCTGCGGGTCGAACCCAATGACCACCTGGGGCTTTAGCTGGGCCATGTACCCCAGCAGGACATCCTCGATCTGCTGCAGATCCTGGTGCATGAAGCCCCTGGGGTTGGCCTGGGCGACCTCGAGCGGATACCCCGAGTCCTGGTAGCCCAGAAAGATGGGCGGGCGCAAACCCAGCACAGCGCAGGCGGCCTCGAGCTCCTTTTCACGCAGCTTACCCAAAGCCTCACCCTTGGGATACAGTGAAGCGTCAATGGCCGGATGGCGGATTCGGCCCTGCTCTCCGCGCGTGGCGCAGATCAGGTACACTTCGTGCCCCAAAGCCGCATACTTGGCTAAGGTTCCGGCGCAGAAAAACGACTCGTCGTCGGGGTGGGCAAAAACAGCCAATAAACGCATCGCTCCCAAGTTTACCCTCCATGAACAAAAAGAAGAAAGGCAGGCTCTTACTGCCCACCCTCGGTTTTCACTGCTCTCACTGCACCTTGACCTTGCGCAGCTCCAAGAGCCCCTTCACTTCACGCTTTTGATCTATTTCGTGGATCAAGCGCAGCATATACACCACCGCCGCCGCGTCCCAGGCCTGGGGCCTGCAAGAAGCCGGGTAGGGCACCGGCGGTTCCTCTTCGTGCTTGGGGTAGCCCCCTACCAGCTCCGGCAGGCGCCCGTCGGGCTGGCTCATGGCCAGGCGGAAGAGGGCCTCCATAGCCCGCAGGGCCTCTTCGTAAAAGCCGTAGCGCACCAGCCCCCCAATCAACAGCGCGTTGTCGTGCGGCCAGACCGAGCCGTTGTGGTACGAGAGCGGGTTGTAGCGCACCTCCCCCGCGCCCAGCGTGCGCACCCCCCAGCCGCTAAAAAGCGCCTCGGAGAAGAGGGTCTCGACCAGTTGGGGGGCCACCTCCTCCGGCACGATGCCGCTCCACAGCAGGTGGCCGGGGTTGGAGGTAAGGATGGCCATGGGTTTTTTCTGGCCGTCTAAGCCTGCCGCGTAGGTTTTTAATTCCGGCAGCCAGAACTTCTGATGAAAAAGGTCTCGGAGGGCCTGGGCTCGAGACTCCCATGCTTCGGCCTGACCGGTCTGGCCCAGCGCCCGGTAAAACGCCGCCGCCGACTGATAGGCCATATAGGCATAGCCCTGTACTTCGCAAACCGCAATAGCCCCCTGGGCCAGCGAGCCGTCGCGGTGGCTCTGGGAGTCGAAGGAGTCTTTCCAGGACTGCACCAGGTGGCCCTTCTGGGTGTTGGGGGCGTACTCCAGAAAGCCGTCCTGGTCGGGGTCGGCGTAGTCGGTCATCCAGGCCAGGGCCGCCTCCCAGTGGGGCTGTAAGCGGCGCACAAAGGCCATATCGCCGCTGTCTTTCCAGTAGCGGTGCAGCAGGATGACAAACAGCGGGGTGGCGTCCACAGTGCCGTAGTAGCGGGCAAAAGGCACCTGGCCGGTGCGCGAAAGCTCGCCTAAGCGCACCTCGTGGATGATTTTGCCAGGGGTCTCGTCCAGAAACGGGTTCACCTCCCGGCCCTGGTGCCTGGCGAGGTAGGTCAGCACCCCCTGGGTTACCTCGCTGGCCCAGGGCTGCATCATGTAGGCCGTCAGCAGGGAGTCGCGGCCAAAAGGGCAGACATACCAGGGAATCCCTGCCGCGGGAAACAACCCTTCGGGTAGGGAGAAGAGCAAGGCCCGCAGATCGGCGATAGCCTGCTCCAAAACCCGCTGGCTGTGCCCGCTTTCCAGGTGCAGGGGGAAGCGCTGCCGCCACGCCTCATAGCTGGGCAGGGGTGGGGTGTGGGGCTCGAAGGGGCTTTCGAAGCGGCCCTTCAGGTGCAGAAGGGCTTTTTGTTTGGGGGCCAGGTCGAAGCGCCAGGTGTACAGCGCGCCGCCCTCGAGCGCTGTTTCTTGAACGGGCGGGGGGTCGCAGGTGAGGCGGGTGGCCAGCCGCAGGCCGTCGGGGGCGGTGTACTCGAGGCCCTCCAGCCGCCGCTCCACCCTGTGCCAGCCCTTGGCCTCGAAAAGGTCGGCAAAGTCGGCCTGGGCCCGCAAGGTAATCTCCACGGCCTGGGCCTCTAGCGAGGTGTTCTCGAACTCCAACCGCTCCCAGAACCCACCCCGCTCCATCTGGAGTTCCCGCCGCACCCCCACCACCTGGTCGGGGCCCTTAATCCAGCTCCAGTGCTGCACCAACCGGTCGGGGCGGGGGCTTTGCGAGAGCAGCAGGCGAAAGCCCGGCAGCACCCAGGTGTAGCTCGAGAGGTAGCGGGTATCGTGCCGGTAAAAGCCCTGCTCCCCTGCTTCTACCAGGCCCTGGTCTGATAAAACTGCGTAAGTATCGTCTTCTTTGAGCGGAAGCATTAATAAACCTCATTTAGAACGCACAGTTCCACACCTTCGATTCTGGGCGTGAACTAGCGACAGGCATCGGCCTCATCCCTTGAGCGCGCTGGTGGAAACCCCTTCCACGAAGTAGCGCTGGAAGACCACGAACAAGATGATAATGGGAATCATGGAAAGAAAGGCGCTGGCCAGCATCAGGCCCCAGTCGCCCGCCACCCCATAAGCGCTGCGGAAGAAGGAAAGGCCCAGGGGCAGGGTGTAGCTGGCCTGCTGGCCCGAGAGCACCACCGCCGCCTTGAAGAACTCGTTCCACATGCCCTGGAAGGTCAGGATGGTCAGCGCCCCCAGCGCGGGCGCGGCCATGGGCAGGATGATGCGGAAAAAGGTGGTGACGGGGGTGGCGCCATCCATCAGGGCGGCCTCCTCGATCTCGCGGGGGATGGACTCGAAGAACTGCTTCATGATGAACACCGCCCCGGCCCCCACCGCGCTCCAGACAATCATGCCCCACAGGCTCCCCAGCAGGCCCAGGTCGCGCAGCACCAGGTAGTTGGAGATGAAGGTGGCCTGGCTGGGCACGGTCATGGTAAAAACGATGAAGGCGAACAGGTAGTTTTTGCCCGGCAGGTACATGCGGGCCAGGGCATAACCCCCCAGCGAGGCAAAGAGCAGGGTGGTGAGCACCACCACCAGGCTCACAAAAAAGGTATTGGCCGTCCAGCGCAAAAAGAAGCTGGCCCCGGTGTTGGGGTCGCGGGCCTCGTTGAAGACCCGCACATAGTTGCGGAAAACGTAGCCAAAGAAGCCGGGGGTCACGCTATCCCAGCTCGCCACCCGTCCGCGGCGCTCGAGGCGGTTGGGGTCGAGGGTGGCCGCGTAGTACTGCTGGCCCCTGGGGGCCTCCACATCCAGGGGCAGGCGGGGAACGGTCGGTTGATTGGCCGTGGCATCGCCCTTGGGATAGCGGATGGTGAAGGCGTAGGTCACAACCTGACCCGGCTGACCGCCCACCACCGCCGGACGGCGGCTCACCTCCTGTACCTCGGAAACCTGGGCGTACGGGGCCGCCTGCACCTCGTCGAAGATGGCCCCCAGGCCGGCCCCGGCCCGCCGGGTGGGCACCGTGACGGTAGGGGGCTCGGGCTCCTGGCCCTCCTCCACAAAATAGCTGATCTGGAAGGGAATCTCAGCGCCCGGTGCAAACCCTCCCGTCCAGGGGTTGCCCGCGCCCAACTGCCCCAGCCGCCAGGCCGCCGCCCAGTTCTTGGGCTGGGTCTGGGCAAAGCTATAGCGGAAGGGCCACTCGAGGGGGTTGTCCTTCAGGCTACCTAGAAACGCCACGTAAAAGGGTCCAATGAAGAAAACCGCCAGCGCCAGCATGGTGCCATACACCCAGCCCGCCCGCGCCCAACGCTGGCGGGCCAGGTGGCGCTCGTCCAGTTTGCGCACCGGTCGGATCGCTTGTGTCGCCATCCCGCACCCCCTAATGGGCCTTCTCCGAGATGCCCAGCGCCCGTTGCAAGAGCACAATGGCGAAGGTCAGCCCGGCCAGAATCAGGGCCGCCGCCGAGGCCAGGCCCACCTGGCCCTCCCCACTAAACACGTTGTTGTAGACGTAATAGGCCAGCACGATAATCGAGTCCAGCGGGGCCGCGTCGCCCATCAGGGCCACCTGGTCGAACATCTGCAAGGTGCCAATGAGCGACAAAGTAATCACCAAAAAAGTCACCGGGCGCAGCATGGGCACGGTCACGCTAAAGAACTGCTGCACGGGCGAGGCCCCGTCAATGGAGGCTGCCTCGTAAAGGCTTTTGGGAATGTCCTGCAAACCTGCCAGGAAGATCAACATCAGGGTGGGAATGGTGGTGAAGGTGTTGAGGATAACGATGCTCCAAAGCGGGATGGGAATCCCCAGAAAGCGGTCGGGGTTGGTGAGCCAGGTGAACTCGGGGGGACGGGCCTCGAGGGGCCGCACCACCCCCAGCCCCACCAGCCCCCAGGTGAGGGCCAGCGCCACCACCAGCGAGATGGTGGCCAGGGCCGGGTCGAGCCAGGGCACCGGCACCCCCCGCCAGCGTTCCCAGCCCACCTGCACCGCCTGGGCCAGCACAAAAAGGCCCCCAAAGACCAGGAGCACCGGGGCCACCGAGCCAATGTACCCAATAAAGGTGTTCAGGAAACCGGTTTTCTGGAAAAACCAGATGGCAATTACCGTTACGGCAGCCGAGGAGAGCACGCTGGGGATGTAGTAAACCGTGCGGAAAAAGGTAATCCCGCGCAGCCGCTGGTTAAGCACCGCCGCCAGAACCAAAGCCAGAAAGGTTTGCAGGGTGGTGACCACCAGCATGAAGCTGATGGAGTGGGTAAAAGCGGCCAGAAAGCGCGGCTCGCGAAAGAGCTCTACAAAATTCGCGAAGCCCACAAACCGGCTCGACTGCCCAATCAGGGTGGCGTCGGTAAAGCTAAAGCCCACCGTGCGGACAAAGGCGAAGACGAAGAAAATTCCCAGGTGAATCAGAAACGGGGCCAGAAACAGCAGCGCATACAGCGCTTCGGTTCGTCGCGAACGAAGCATGCACACCCCCTAAGGGCTGGAGCAGGGCCGGGCCCTGCTCCACAATCCCACAACCTTTAGCGAACGATGCGGTTCAGCTCGGCCTGGGCGTCGGCAATGGCCTGATCCACCGACTTCTTGCCAGTAATCACCGCCTGCAGGGCCTCGTTGATGGGGCGCATCCAGTTACCCCCGTCCAGCGCACCAAACTTGAAGGGCAGCACCGCCCCGCCCACACCGGTCGAGCCCTGGAAGACCACCCGGTTCAGCTCGTTTTCCTTGCCGGGGCGCTGGAAGATGGGGCTGTTGGCCAGCGCGCTGCGGCTGGGCAGGGCCAGACCACGGGAGAGGATCCAGTTCTGGGCCTCGGGGCTGGTGAGAACCCGCAGCACCTTGGCCGCTGCTTCCTTGTTCTTGGAGGCAGCGTTCATGCTCCAGGAGACCGTAAATATGAAGTTGCCCCGCTGCTTGGTGACCGGGTCGAGGGGAATCAGGGTGGTGCCATAGCGCATGTTGGGGGCCTTGTCGCGCAGGAAGCCACCGATCCAGGCCCCCTCAATGGCCACCGCGGCCTTCTCGGCTCCGAAACAGCCGCCCGTCCAACCCTCGCCCAGATCCTGGGCGTACCTGCCGGCCCCGTCCTTGACCAGGCTGGTGTACCACTCGAAGGCCCGGCGGAAATTGGCGTCCAGCACGGTACGGCCCTGGGCGTTGAAGGGCCGCCAGCCGGTGGCATAGGCAAAAGCCCCGAATCGGGCGTAGTCGGCCACCACACAAAGCCCGGCCACATCCTTAACAACGGCCTGCACCCGCTTGAGTTTGTCCTTGAAGGTGTCCCAGGTGTCGGTCTGGTTGGGGTAGGGCACCTTGGCCTCGTCGAAGAGGTCTTTGTTAAACTGCACGGCCAGGGTGTTGAAGTCCTTGGGCAGGCCGTAGATGTTGCCGCGCAGGGTGAAGGCATTCAGCAGGTTGCGGTTGAAAACAGCCAGCTCCTGTGGGGTGAAGTATTTGTTCAGGGGCTCCACCCGGCCCGAAGCAAACAGAGGCTCCGACCAGAAGATATCCACGTAAAAGAGGTCGGCAGCAGTGCCCGCCGAGAGGGCGTTGAGCAAAGCCGCGCGGTAATCGCCCTCGATGCCCTGGTACTCGGCCCGGATGCCTTCTTTTTCCAGGGCTGGGTTTACAATCTCCCGCACCAGACTGCTGATGATGGCGGTATCGTTGCCGCCAAAGCCCTGTAGCTTGACCACCGTTTGCGCCGAGGCCAGGCCCAGCACAGCCAGGGCCAGGGTTGCCAGTATTTTCTTCATGGGTTCCTCCTACAAAAAAGACGCCATTGACCAGCCTAAGCCGCTTTTGTTGGGGTATATGCTTATCCTTCCACCTCCTTCAGGCAGGTGGTACCGCGCACCACCAGGCGCACCGGCACCCGTATTCCATGAGGGGCCGCCCCTGCCAGGGCCTCTTTGAGTAGACGGGCCGTGGTACGGGCAATCTCCGCGATATCCTGCCGCACGGTGGTGAGCTGTTCGCCCACCTCGGGCAGGTCGTCGTAGCCCACCAGCGAGACGTCCTGGGGCACCCGCTGGCCCACATCCTCCAAGGCCGCCAGAGCCCCCACCGCCATCTCGTCGGAAGCTGCGAAAAGGGCGCTGAAGCGCAGGCCCCCTTCCCAGGCCTTGCGCACCACCCGGTAGGCGGTAAGGGTAGAAAAGTCGCCGTCCAGCACCAGCTCGGGCCGGTAGGGTACCTGGTAGGCCTCGAGCGCCCGCCGATACCCACGCAACCGCTCCCGTCCGGCCTGGTGTTGGGGCTGACCGGTCAGGTGGGCAATCTCGCGGTGGCCGAGCTCGAGCAGGTGCCGGGTGGCCGCATAGGCCCCGCCCTCGTCGTCCGGCGCTACCCAGAAAGCCCCCGGATACACCCCCACCAGCACGTGGGGCGTCCGGGCCTGGGCCAGGGCCTCGAGCCGGGGGTCGTGGTCGTGCGCCCCCAGCAGGATGTAGCCCTTGGCCGGCTTAAGAGGTAGGCCGGCGGGGTCGATGGGGGTCTCCTCCAGGCGCAGCCCAGCCTGCCAGAGCGCCTCGGACAGGTGTTCGAACAACAGCACAAAGTACGGGATGTAGCGCCGCACCCCCGGGGCCAGCAGTATGCCCACGGTGTCGCCCTTGCCGGTCAGTTCGCGGGCGGCCTGCATGGGCACGTAGCCCAAGCGCGCCACCACCTCGAGCACCCGGGCCCTGGTCTCGGGGTGCACCCCGGGCCGCTGGTTCAGCACCCGGCTGACCGTGCCGGTAGAGACCCCGGCCAGGCGGGCCACATCTTGAATGGTGGGGGTCTGTTGGTGGTTCATAATCTGTTTTTGTAATCGCTTACAGACTTTCACTCATAATAAAGGCTTTCAAAAACCCGTGTCAATACGGTGTATTATTTTTATTGATTAGTTTTCTGTAAACGATTACAAAAACTGAGCCAGCCGGCTTACTGATAAGATGGTAGGCGACATGAAAGGACTCATTCTTGCCGCTGGACGGGGCACCCGGCTTCGTCCCCTCACCCATACGCGCCCTAAACCGGTCATCCGACTGGCTGGCAAACCCATCATTCGCTACGCGGTGGACAACCTGCTCGAGGCCGGCATTACCGAGATAGGGGTGGTGGTCTCCCCCGACACCATCGAAGACATCAAGCTGGCCCTCAAAGATTGTTCGGGTGTGCAGATCACCTACATTGTGCAGGAAGAAGCCCTGGGCATCGCCCATGCGGTTGGCACGGCCAAAGACTGGCTGGGGCAGAGCCCTTTTGTGCTGTACCTGGGCGATAACCTCTTTCAAAAAGGCGTCAAGTCCTTTGTGGAAGCCTACCAGCCCGGCATAAGCGCGGTGATTGCCCTGGTGCGCGTACCCGACCCCCGGCAGTTTGGGGTGGCAGTGCTGGAGGAAGGGCGCATCGTCAAGCTGCTGGAGAAACCCAAAAACCCACCTTCGGATCTGGCGGTGGCCGGGGTGTACGTGTTTGGCCCGGTCATCATGGACATCATCGCCAACCTCAAACCCAGCGCCCGGGGCGAGTATGAGATTACCGACGCCATCCAGGCCCTGGTGGATCGGGGCCATACCGTGCTGGGGCAGGAAATTGCCGGCTGGTGGAAGGACACCGGACGCCCCGCCGATCTGCTGGATGCCAACCGGCTCTTGCTGGTGGAGCAAAAAAGCCCCACCCCGGTCATCGAAGGGCAGGTACACGAAAGCCAGGTCACCGGGCGGGTGGTCATCGAAAAGGGCGCGGTGGTCAAGAACAGCACCATTCTGGGCCCGGTGCACATCGCCCAGAACGCCATTGTCGAAGGTGCTTACATCGGCCCTTTTACCTCGGTAGGCCCCAACGCTGTGGTGCGCCAGGCCGAGGTGGAGTATTCCATCCTGGAAGATAGCGCCGTGGTCGAGGATGTGCCGCTGCGACTCCATGAGTGCATTCTGGGGGTTGGAGCCAGAGTAACCAGGCGCCAAAGCCTGCCCAAAGCCCACAAACTGGTGCTGGGCGACCTGAGCAGCCTCGAGCTGGCCTAGCCTCACCAACCATCGGCTGGGTTTTCGTCCTGGGGTATGGTTCCACAAGCTGCTGTCCACTCGTGTCCAGAATGAAAACCAGAGCCCTTCGCTCTGCGAGCTGAAGCACAATAAATTCCTCGATCAAAACAGCCGCCCCCATACGGGGGCTTTTGCTGTTGTAGGCTACCGGCCTTCGCGGTATCGCCGCAGGTTCTCCATGTCCTCCTGCACCAGGTCGTCCCGCCAGGCCAGCGACTCCAGGTGGTGGCGCAGTTCGTGCAGCAGGGTTTCCCAGATCTCGCCCTCCCAGTCGAAGCTGGGATCTTCGGCGGCCAGCGCCGCAAAAGAGCCGTAAAACAGGGCAATGTGCCGCCCGATACCTTCAAACCCACCCAGCACCGAAGGATAGCCAGGGTCGTAGTACTCACCGAGCCGCAGCAGCTCGGGCTCGTCGGGGTCGGGCTTGAGGTGCTCCAGCACGTGAAGGCCGTGCAGACCTCGCTTATACTCGGCTGGAATTTCGTCCCACAAGCGCTCGGCTGTTTCGGCAAAGGCCTCGTAGGTCATCGGCTTCAGTCTGTCACAGATGCTCTGGAGCAACCGTGAGGATGGGCAGGCTTGACAGATTTTTAGTTTTACCTAAAAATAAAAGCCTACTTGGCATGGTTTGCCTAAATCTCAGACTATGAACAGAACCACCCACCGCACCCCCCTCTCCGAGGCCCAGGAAGACTATCTAAAGCAGGTCTTGCTGCTAGGCAGCGGGGAGGGCATGGGCCGGCTGGAGGACACCCTGCCGGTATCCACCCAATCGCTGGCCGACCGGATGCAGGTCAAGCCGGCCTCGGTCACCGGGATGCTCAAGAAGCTGGCCGAGCTGGGCTTGGTGGAGTACGAGGCCTACCGGGGCGTGCGGCTCACCGAGGCCGGCTACAAGGTGGCCCTCGAGGTGCTCCGCCATCACCGGCTGATTGAGGCCTATCTGCACCAGGCGCTGGGCTACGGCTGGGAGGAAGTGCACGCCGAGGCAGAAAAGCTCGAGCACCACATCTCGGAAGCCTTCGAACAGCGCATCGCCGAGTGGCTGGGCCACCCTTCCCACGACCCCCACGGCGATCTCATCCCCAGCGCGGCCCTCGAGCTACCCCCCACCACCCCCAACCGCCGCCTGGCAGCCTTGCAAAGCGGCCAGTACGGCACGGTGGCACGGGTAGCCACCCAGGATCAGGACGCGCTCAACCTGCTGGCCCGTCTGGGTCTCAAGCCCGGCGCTTCGCTGCGGCTGCTCGAGCAGGGGGCCGAGGGCAGCCGCATACAGGTAGGAGGCCAGCGCTATTTGCTGCCCACCAGCCTGGCCCAGGTGCTGTGGATACAGATCGAGGAGGATCAGGATGCGAATCCGTAACCACCTAAAACCCTCTATACTACTGGCCCTGCTGGTGCTGGGCCTTGCGACCCAGGTCAGCGCCCAGCCAGACAAAATCAGCCGGCTTCAGCCGGTGCGGCAAACCCCGGTGCGGGTGGTGACCACGGTCAACTTTATCACCGACCTGGTACAGCAGGTGGGGGGCGACCGCGTCCGGGTGGAGGGCCTGATGGGGGCCGGGGTAGACCCCCACCTCTACAAGGCCTCGGCGGGCGATGTGCGCCGGCTCCAGCAGGCCGACCTGGTCTTCTACGGCGGGCTGCACCTCGAGGGCAAGATGGTGGAGCTGCTGGAACGCCTGCCCAAGGCCATCGCGGTGACCGACGCCATCCCCCGCGAGCGCCTGATTCGGCCCGCTGGTGGCTTCCAGGGGCAGTTCACCTACGACCCCCACGTCTGGTTCGATGTGACCCTCTGGCAGTTCACCATCGGCCGGGTGCGGGATGCGCTCAGCCAGGTAGACCCCGCTGGGGCCAGCCGCTACCGGGCCAATGCCGAGGCCTACCGCAAGCGCCTCGAGCAACTGGATGCCTTCATCCGCCAGCAAATTGCCCAGGTTCCACCGCAGCAACGGGTGTTGATTACCGCCCACGACGCCTTTAACTATCTGGGCAGGCGGTACGGCCTCGAGGTGCGGGGCTTGCAGGGCATCTCCACCGTATCCGAGGCCGGCACCCGCGACGTGCAGGCCCTGGCCGACTTCATCGTGGAGCGTAAAATTCGCGCCATCTTCGTGGAGTCCAGCGTGCCCCGGCGCGCCATTGATGCGGTGGTGGCAGCGGTGCGGGCTCGAGGCTGGCGTGTAACCATCGGAGGCGAGCTTTTTTCCGACGCTGCCGGCAGCCCCGGCACCCCCGAGGGCACCTATGTGGGCATGATGGAGCACAACATCCGCACCATCGTGAACGGTCTGCTGGGGAGGGAGCCGTGATCACCCAACCTAGAACCGTTCAGAACCCGGAATCCGGGGCCTCGAGCCCCCTCCGCGTGCGCGACCTGACCGTGGTCTACCGGGAGAAGCCAGCCTTGTGGGATGTGGATCTGGAAGTACCCACCGGGCAGCTTTGCGCCATTGTGGGCCCCAACGGGGCGGGCAAATCCACCCTGATTAAGGCAGTCCTGGGGCTGGTGCCGGTGGCCTCGGGGCAGGTGCGCTTTTTTGGCCAGAGCCTGGCACAGGCCCGCAAACGCATCGGCTATGTGCCCCAGCGGGGCTCGGTGGACTGGGATTTCCCCACCAGCGTACTGGACGTGGTCATGATGGGGCTTTACGGCCAGTTGGGCTGGTTCAAGCGGCCCGGCCCGCGCGAGCGCGAGGCAGCCCTGCGCTGCCTGGAGCAGGTCTCGATGCAGGCCTTTACCACCCGCCAGATCTCGCAGCTATCCGGCGGCCAGCAGCAGCGGGTGTTTCTGGCCCGGGCCCTGGCCCAGGATGCCGATCTCTACTTTATGGACGAGCCCTTCGCTGGGGTGGATGCCGTTACCGAAGAGGCCATCCTGCGGGTACTGCACGAGCTTAAGAAGCAGGGTAAAACCGTGGTGGTGGTACACCACGACCTGGAAACCGTGCGCGATTACTTCGACCACCTGACCCTGCTGAACGTGCAGGTAATAGCCAGCGGGCCGATGGAAGAGGTGTTTACACCCGAGAACCTAAAACGAACCTACGGGGAGCGGATGCGGTGGGGGGAAAGGCACAGCGCATGAGCTGGAAAAGCATCTCTTTACACAACCACCACGGGCTCGAGGCCGCCTTTCAAAACAGTTTTCTCTGCGTCCCAGTTCGCGGCTCCTCTCATGCAATGCACGAAAGCCGTGAGAGCGGGACGGGCCCGTGCCCCTGCCCGGGGGCATGAGCAAACCCCACGCCGCAGCCATCCCTTGGAACCATTCTTCCTCACTATGTCTGAACTCCTGCTTATCTTTACCGACTACACCCTGCGCAACGTGGCGCTGGGCTCGGCCATGCTGGGGGTGGTGGGCGGGGTGCTGGGGGCTTTTGCTGTCCTGCGCCGCCAGAGCCTGCTGGGGGATGTGCTGGCCCACGCCGCGCTACCGGGCATCTGCCTGGCCTTCATCCTCACCGGCACCAAGGCCCCCCTGGTGCTGCTCCTGGGCGGGGGTCTGGCCGGCTGGCTGGCCGCCTGGCTGGTGCTGGCTGTGTTACGCCACAGCCGGCTACCCGAGGACTCGGCCCTGGGGGTGATGCTCAGCAGCTTTTTTGGCTTCGGGGTGGCCCTGCTCACCTTTATCCAGCACAGCAACAACGCCAGCCAGGCCGGGCTGGATCAGTACATCTTCGGGCAGGCCGCTACCATTGTGGCCTCCGACGTACGGAACTTTATGGTGCTGGGCGGCGTCGCGCTGCTGGTGGTGGGGCTGTTTTACAAAGAGTTCAAGCTGCTTTCCTTCGACCCCGCCTACGCCCACAGCCTGGGCCTGCCGGTGCGGGGGCTGAACACCCTCCTCACCTCCCTGATGGTGCTGGCGGTCATGGTGGGGCTGCAAACCGTAGGGGTGGTCTTGATGGCGGCCATGCTGATTGCCCCGGCTGCCGCCGCGAGGCAGTGGACCAACCGGCTGGAGGCGATGATCGGGCTCTCGGCGCTGTTTGGAGCCATGGCCGGGGTGAGCGGGGCCTTGATCTCGGCCACCCGCGAAAACCTGCCCACCGGCCCGCTGGTGGTGCTCTCGATGAGCGCCATCCTGCTGGTCTCGCTCTTTTTTGCCCCGCTCAGGGGGCTGGTGTGGGACTGGGCCCGCACCCGGCAGAACCGCCGCCGGGTGCGCCTCGAGCGCCTCCTGCTGGACGCCCACGTGCTGCACGCCCACGGCACCCTGACCCCGCAGACCCTGGCAGAGCGCCGCCGCGAGCCGGTGGCCGTGGCCTTACAGAACCTCGAGGCCCTGCGGTCTTTGGGCTGGGTACAGGAACACCCGCAGGGCTTTATCCTCACACCGACCGGCGAACAGAAAGCCCACGAACTCGAGCAAGCCATGCGGGTTTTGCCGCATAGGGTGGAGGGTTCGTCATGAACGCCGACCTGGTAATTATCCTCACCGCCATCCTGGTCTCCACGGCCTCGGCCCTGGTGGGCAGCTTCCTGGTGCTGCGCCGTATGGCCCTGCTGTCCGATGCCATCTCCCACGCGGTGCTGCCGGGCATCGTGCTGGCCTACTGGCTTTCCGGCGGCGAGCGGGCCACTGTACCGGCCTTGCTGGGGGCCGCCGCCGCGGGCCTGGTGACCGTGGTTCTGGTGGAGTGGCTAACCCGCACCGGCAAGGTCAAAAACGATGCGGCCATCGGAATCGTGTTCCCTGCGCTGTTTAGCCTGGGGGTCTTGGCGGTCTCGCTTTTCTTCCGCAACGTGCACCTGGACATGGACGCCGTGCTCTACGGTGAGATCGCCTATGCCCCCTTCAACACCCTGAACCTGTGGGGCCGGGAGGTGCCCGAGTCGTGGCTGGTGATGGGCTCGCTCACCCTGCTCAACCTGCTGTTCGTGCTGCTGTTTTATAAGGAACTCAAGCTCTCTACCTTCGATCCTGGCCTGGCCGCCGCGCTGGGCCTCGCACCCGGCGCGCTGCACTACGGTCTGATGACCCTGGTCTCCTTCACCTCGGTGGGGGCTTTCCAGTCGGTGGGAGCCATTTTGATTGTGGCCTTCCTGATCATTCCTCCCGCTACGGCCTACCTGCTCACGCGGCGCCTGCCGGTGATGATTGCCCTGGCGGTGGGGGTCGGGGTGGTTTCCAGCCTGGCGGGATATGCGCTGGCCATCTGGCTGGACGCCTCCATCGCCGGCATGATGGCCACGGTGGCCGGGCTTTGCTTTACCCTGGCCTTCCTCTTTTCGCCCGTGGAGGGCTACCTCACCGCCCGCCTGCGCCGGGAACGACAGCGCCTCGAGGTCGCCGCCCGCCTGCTGGTCGCACACCTGGCCCACCACGATCAGCCGGTGCCCGAAGGGGAGGTGCTCGAGGAGTTCGGGTGGAACCCTCGCTTTCTCAAGCAGGTGCGGGAAAAGGCCCGGCAAGCGGGCTGGCTCGAGGTGGTGCGGGAAGGGCTGCGCCCGACAGCACGCGGCCTCGCCATGAGCAGCGCCCTGCTCGAGCCCGACCCATAACTCAGCGACTCACATCCACGCTGGTGCGGTTGCCGGCTGCATCCACCGCAATCAGGGTCACCCGCCGCACCGGCAGCTCCACGTAAAAACTGACCTCTTTGCCTTTGGGTAGCGACAGCGGGCTAAAGGTGCGGTTGTACTGCAAGGTAACCCGATCCACCCCGGTATCATCCAGCACCCGCCCGGAGATTTGCAGGGTGGACTCGGTGCGGGCCGGAATTTCCTCCTCGGTGCCATCGGGCAGGGTGCGCTTGTGGGCCGGTTGCACCACGGTAACAACGCGCTCGGCCCGCTCGATGACGATCTGCGGGGGACGGGCATCCAGCACCAGCGGCAGGCGCACGGTGCGGGTCTGGCCGCTCATGTCGGTGGCGTCCACCTTGATCTCCACCTGCCCCGACTGGGGGGCCTGCACCCGGAAGGTGAAGCGCACCAGCTTCTGCCCCCGGCTGGCTTCGGGCAACAGTTCCTTCCCGCCCGCTTTTACGCTCTGCACCCCCACATCGTCGAGGGCGTACCCCTGCACCTGCAGCGAGCGCTGGGAGAGCACCCCACTTTTGGGCTGGGTAATACCGATGAGCGGTGGCTGGGTATCCCCCGGCCGCTGGCATCCCGCAAGTAGCAACAAAAAGAGAAGGGGCGCGTACCGCACCCCTCCATCCTAACAGTTGCTCAGGGTCTGAAAATTAGGCCAGCCCGTGCGTTGAAGTCCACGCCTCCAATCACACCCGAGAGCGCCCCGGTACCAATCCCGAAGCCCACCTGGAGCTCGCCATAAACGCTGAAGGGCTGGGCCGGGAAGGCGTACTCAATGCCAACCAAACCGTGGGGGAAGATGTAAATACCGGTGTTGCTCAGAACCGTCCAGAACCCCACCGAGGCCCCGGCGCCGGCGTACCAGCTCAGGTCGAAGCCCGGTGCAGCCGGGATGGCCTGCTCGAGCACGATGTAATCGGCCCCAGCCCCCAGCCCTGCAAAGGCCAGGCCGGCCCCCAAGCGGAAGCTGCTGACCTGATACTGCACACCAATCCAGGTCGGGAAGCCCGAGTAAATACCAAAACCATCCGACTGGGCCTTGCCGAGAGAGCCAAACAGCAACGCAAACAACACAACCAAGGGTGCCAAACGCTTCATCTTTTGTTCACCTCCAAGGGTAGTCTAGCACCTTTGCGTTATTTTGGCGTTACCTTAGGTGGTATAGAGCGCATTAATTCGCACGTAGCCCTCGGTGAGGTCGCATCCCCAGGCCGTTCCCTGCCCCTCCCCCAGCCCCAGGTCGGCCTCGACCAGCACTTCTTCGGCTTGCATGGCCTGGCTGGCCTGGGCCCGGTCGAACTCGAGCACCTTCCCGGCATAGAGGGGAATGCCCTGCAGGGTAATGCGCACTTTGTCGGGCTCGAGCGCCACCCCCGCCTTGCCCAGCGCCATCATGACGCGGCCCCAGTTGGGGTCGTTGCCGTAGACGGCGCTTTTCCATAAAGGGCTGGCCGCTACCGAGAGGGCGGCCTTGCGGGCCTCCACGTCGCTTTTGGCCCCGGTAACCTTTACGGTCAGCAGCTTGGTGGCCCCTTCGCCATCGCGGGCCAGCTTGCGGGCCAGCTCCACACAAACCCGCTCCACCGCCTGCCAGAACTCGGCCAAATCCACCGGCCCCGCCGCGCCGTTGGTCATCAGAACGGCCATGTCGTTGGTGGAGGTGTCGGTGTCCACCGTCACCTGGTTGAAGCTTTTATCCACCACGCCCTGCCAGCCCCGGCGCAGCTCTTCCTGGGAAACCGCCGCGTCCGAGACGATATAAGCCAGCATGGTGGCCATGTTGGGGGCAATCATGCCGCTCCCCTTGCAAACCCCCACCACCCGCGCCCCGCTCGAGAGGGTGGCCTCGGCCATCTTGGGCACCAGGTCGGTGGTCATGATGGCTTCCATGAAGGGGTCTATTTCCAGTCCCAGCCGAATCTGGGGCAGGGCAGCCTCGATTTTTTCCACCGGCAAGGGCTGCCCAATCACCCCGGTAGAGGCGGTCAGCACCGTCTCGGGTGCAAGCTGTAGCTGCGCCGCCGCCAGTTCGGCCATGCGCGCATCGGCCCAGATGCCCTGCTCACCCGTGGCACAGTTGGCATTGCCGGCATTGACCACGATGGCTTGCAGACCCTGGCCGGCAGCCAGCAGTTGGCGGCCTCGAGCCACGCAAGGTGCAGCGGCTTTGTTCAGGGTTCCCACAAAAGCCCAGCTACAGGGCGTTCCCGAGACCAAAAGGGCCAGGTCAGGCTTGCCGGAGGGTTTGATGCCGGCCTGGGTTGCACCGGCGCG
The DNA here is from genome assembly GCF_000024425.1 of Meiothermus ruber DSM 1279. NCBI lineage: Bacteria > Thermotogati > Deinococcota > Deinococci > Thermales > Thermaceae > Meiothermus > Meiothermus ruber. The sequence continues at coordinate 597,713 of NC_013946.1, read as the reverse complement.
AAAACCAATCGGAAGTCGCATAGCAGCAGCATATCCTTACGGCCGTAAGCGGAAAAGTGGCGGTTCAATTCACCCCCGCTCAGCGACCCGATCCAGGCCGCGCAGAATTCGTTCAGGGCTTTGTGCATGAACACTTGCCCTGCTCGGCTAGCTCTTTCTTGCCCAGAATGAGCCTGGCTGGCCCCAGCTTCAACAGTGGCATCCCAACTGCGGGCCGTAGCGGGCAAGCCAGCCTTAAAAGGGTGCTCACCGCCCAGCAGCCTCCCCTTCTGCCCCTGTCTGGGATCATCTCACCTCGCTATCCGATTGGCTGGCAGCTTGCCTTATGTCGGTCTAGTGCGCACGCTCGCGCTTATACCCTGCTTTTCCTGGCCGCTCCCAGCTCCACAGAGCCCCTCTGGTCAAAATAGCGCCTCTAAGCCCCTCAGGGCGGGTATACTCCGGTTTGATGCTTAGCTGGCTCGACTTAGTGGCCCTTCTAGTCCTTTCGGCTGCCCTCGGCGTAGGCATTCGCCAGGGGGTTGCTTTTACACTGGCGGTAGTACCCGCTTTGCTACTCTACATATTGCTCACAGCCTGGGCTGGATCCCTGCTGCCGATCGCAGCCCTGCCGGTGCTGGCCCTGGCCTTGAGCCTGGGTATGGCCTATGTGCGGCATTTCATTCCGATTAATCCCCTCAGCCCGGTTCTCGAGGGCATCATTGGCGGCCTTGGGGGGTTGGCCTGGGGGCTGTTCTTAGCCGCTGTAATCTGGGTGGGCTTCCCCAGCGAATTTGTGGCCTCCACCGGCGCTCTGCGCTACCCTTCCGAGCAAATTTCCAGCGGGGTCAAAGATGGCATCGTCAGCAGCGCTTTTGCCCGCCCCTTGTTCGACTGGGCGGCGGGCAGCCCCCTATTCAAAACAGCCTTAATCCCGCACATCCGCCACCCCTAAAGCCCATTTATTTCCGCCCGAAATCCGCCGGGTTCTCCCCCCAGCTATCGGTCTGCCACTTGAGGATCGGGTTAGGGTAGGTATGGGAGCGTAGCCAGGCCTCGGCCTGGGATATGCGCTCGAACAGCTCGGCGTTTTGCTGGGTGCGCACCAGGTTGGTGCGGGCTTTTTTGGCCTTGACCCAGGCAATCGCGTTAATCGAGTCGGAGTAGATGGGCCAGGTGTAGCCCTTTTCTTTGCAAAGCCTCAGGGCCTCGACAATCGCCAAAAACTCGCCCACGTTGTTGGTGCCCTGAGCAAAGGGTCCCCGGTGAAAAATCTCCTTGCCCGAAGCGGTCTCTACACAGCGGTACTCCAGCAGCCCCGGATTGCCGCTGCAAGCTGCGTCCACGCAGTAGCTGGGGGTAATCGGTGGGGGAACTTCCAGGAGGCGGTTCTGCGTGGCTTTTGGGCCCAGGTAGTCCTGGTATCTCCCAGAAAAGGCCTCTCTGGCTTCGCTCAGGGTATCGAAGGCCTTGTACTCGGCTCCCGCAAAACCCTTGACCTGCGCCTCGGCTTCGGGCCAGGAGGAGAATATACCGGTCTTTCGGCCCTTCCAGACCACGTAATGCTTGCTTTGATTCTTCGCCGCTCGAGCCATAACCCCGAACCCCACTCAAACCGTGCGCTTGAGCCGGTCGAAGTACTGCTTACGGAACTTGGCCACCTTGGGGCCCACCACCAGTGCGCAGTAGGGCTGGTAGGGGTTGCGCCTGTAGTATTCCTGGTGGTAGTCCTCGGCAGGGTAAAACCGCTCAAACGGCACCAGCTCGGTCACAATGGGGTTATCCCACACCCCAGCCTGGGCCAGGGCCTGCATGACCTCCCGGGCCACGGCCTGCTGCTCCGGGGAGTGATAGAAAATCACCGAGCGGTACTGCGGCCCTATATCGTTGCCCTGGCGGTTGAGCGTGGTGGGGTCGTGGATGGTGAAGAAGACCTCGAGCACCTCCCGGTACGAGATACCGCTGGGGTCGAAGGTGATCTGCACCACCTCGGCGTGGCCGGTCTGCTTGCTGCACACCTGCTCGTAGGTAGGGTTGGGCACATGCCCCCCCGAGTACCCCGAAACCACATCCACCACGCCTTTTAACTCGTCGAAGACGGCTTCAAGGCACCAAAAACACCCACCGCCCAGGGTGGCGAGTTCTAAAGTCTGCATGGTGGCATTCTTATGCCTAGGCCCTCTGGCCTGATGTGAGGTAGGTAACGGTCACAGGGCCAGCACTTTGGCCAGCTCGTATTTCTTGTGGTTGATATCCTTACGCTTCTCGATGGCTTCCTTGAAGGGGGTGAGACGGATTTCGTCGTTCACTTCGCCAATCGCAACCCCGCTGGCCCCGCTTAGAAGGGCTTCCACGCAGGCGGCTCCCAGGCGGCTGGCCAGCACCCGGTCTTTGGCGGTGGGGCTACCGCCGCGCTGGATGTGGCCCAGCACCGTAACCCGCGCGTCGAAACCCGAGTACTGCCGTACATCTTTGGCCAACTGCTCGGCGCCGCCCTCGTAGCCGCCCTCGGCCACCACCACAATGGAGGAGCGCTTGCCCTTCTCCGCCGACTTATTGATCACTTCAGCGCAAGCCTGGGCGTTGGTGGGTATCTCAGGAATCACGATTACCTCGGCCCCCCCGGCAATGCCCACTTCCAGGGCAATAAAACCCGCATGGCGGCCCATCACCTCGATAAAGAAGACCCTCGAGTGGCTGGCCGCGGTATCGCGGATGCGGTCAATGGCTTCCAGGGCGGTGTTCACCGCCGTATCAAAGCCGATGGTGTAATCGGTGCCGTAGAGGTCGTTGTCAATGGTGCCGGGCGCGCCCACCACCGGAATGTGGTGTTCGGCCAGCAGCTTCGCCGCGCCGGCGTAGGTGCCGTTGCCGCCAATGGCGATCACCCCATCTATGCCGGCCTTTTTGAGGTTTTCAGCGGCCCTGGCCCGGCCTTCAGGGGTCATGAACTCCTTGCTGCGGGCGGTGAGCAGAATGGTGCCCCCCCGCTGCAGGGTGTTGGCCACATCCCGCGGCCCCATCGGTATAAAGTCACCCTCGATCATGCCCTGATAGCCACCCCGGATGCCGATAACCTCCAGGCCGTGGGCCACCCCCGTACGCACCACCGCCCGGATGGCGGCATTCATGCCGGGCGCGTCGCCTCCACTGGTAAAAACCGCAATTCGCTTCATCCAACCGTTCCTCAACAGATTTTTTTAAGCAGAGCCTCAGAGCCCTCAGCCAAAAACTGCCTGTTAGTTTACCCAGAAAGTCTATTTGTAGCACCCACCTGGCAACTACGGTGTATCCGGCTTATGGGCAAGTTCGTAGGCCCGGTTGCGGGGAAGCCCGGCCTCGGTCAGGGCTTTGACCAGCGCCTTGCCTTTCAGGCCCTGGGCTTTGAGGTGCTCGAGCACTGCTTCTGCTTCTTGCTCGAGACCTGCTGTAGGCTCCGCTTTGGGGCCCAACACCAGCACAAACTCACCCCGGGGTTCTTTGAAGTGTTCCAGCGCGTCGGCCAGCCGGCCCCGCCAAATTTCCTCGTGCAGCTTGGAAAGCTCCCGCGCCACCGCCACTGGGTGCTCGGGGCCGTAGATTTGTAGCAGATCCTGCAGGGTCTCACGCAGACGGTGGGGGGCCTCGTAGAGCACCACGGTACGGCCTGCCACCTGCGCCAGGCGGGCCCGCCGTTCCGAGCGCTTCTGGGGCAGGAACCCCTCGAAGGCGAAGCGAGCGGTTGGCAGGCCCGAGGCCACCAAAGCCGGGATTAGGGCGGTGGGGCCGGGCAGCACCTCGAGCTGCCAGCCTTCTTTTAGGGCCAAGGCCACCAGTTCGGCGCCGGGGTCGGAGATGCCGGGGGTGCCGGCATCGGTCACGTAGGCCACCCATTCGTACCCCTCCAAAAGCCGCCGGGCCTGGCCCACGGTGTGCTGGTCGAGGCGCAGCATCGGCTTGGAGATGCCAAAGTGTTTGAGCAGAATGCCGGTGCGCCGGGTATCCTCACAGGCCACCACCTCGACTTCCCTGAGCACCCGCAAGGCCCGCAGGGTGATGTCCTCGAGGTTGCCGATGGGGGTGGGTACCAGACTCAAGCGCATGGGCCTACGTATCCTACAACCGATTATCCCTCGCCCTGAAACCCCCGCGGGAAGCACAAAGGGCTTCTCGCAGTGTAGTACCATACGTGCAAATGTTCGCCAAAACCATCCGCCTGCCTTTGCAGCTCCTGGGCATCCCGGTCTCGCTCGACCTGAGCTTTCTGATTGTGCTGCCCCTTCTGGCCTTTCTGATCGGCAGCCAGCTTCCGCTCTACCTGCGGCTGCTGCAGATCGAGGCATCGCCCGACTGGCTCCAAGGCCCCATGCCCTATGTGCTGGGCCTGCTGGCCGCCTTGGGTCTGTTCCTGAGCGTGCTGCTCCACGAGCTGGGCCATGCCCTCACGGCGCGGGCCTATGGCGTACAAACCCGCGAGATTACCCTGTGGCTCCTGGGGGGGGTGGCCCAGCTCGAGCAAATCCCCCGCACCCGCGGGGCCGAGGCCGTCATCGCCATCGCCGGCCCCATCGTGAGCCTGCTGCTTTCAGGGCTGTTTGCGCTTTTGCGCGGACTGGCACCCCCAGGCGCAACCGATGGGCAGTTTCTGCTGGGCTACTTGAGTTTCATCAACCTGAGCCTGGCCCTGTTCAACCTGCTACCAGCCCTGCCGCTCGACGGCGGGCGCATCCTGCGCAGCCTGCTGGCCCTTTACAGACCCTACCTCGAGGCCACCCGCACCGCCGTCGCGGTGAGCAAAGTGATGGCCTTTGCCCTGGGCCTGCTGGGCCTGCTCATCGGCAACCTCTTCATGCTCCTGATCGCTTTTTTCGTCTTTATGGCGGCCAGCGCCGAGGGTGAGCAAACCGTGCTCAGCCGCACCCTCGAGGGCCTCTGGGTGCGCGACCTGATGACCCGCGAGGTAAGCACCGTGCCCCCCAGCCTGACCGTGGCCGAGCTCCTGGAGAAGATGATGCTCGAGCGGCACGTGGGCTACCCGGTGGTGGAGGAGGGGCGGCTCCTGGGCCTGATCAGCCTGGAAGACCTGCACGGGGCCTCGCCGCAGACCCGGGTGCTCGAGCGGATGCGCCCCCCCTTACAGGTAAACCAAGACACCGAAGCCCTCGCCGCCCTACAACGCATGGCTGAACAGGGGTTCTCGAGGCTCCTGGTTACCGACGAGCAGGGGCACTTAATCGGCATTCTAAGCAAAACCGACCTGCTGCGAGCCCTGCAGCTCCGCGCCGCCCAGATGAGCTTGTCCGACCATCCCAAGAACCACATACCGGGTAGGGCTTGACAGGTTTGGGGGTAGTCGGTACACTTCTCGTTGCGCTGCCACGAGGTAGCCAAGCACCTTGACAAAGAAAGATCAGCAGAAGCACGAACCATACGTCGTTTTCTCGGACGTTTATAAACGAGAAAAATACAAGTCTCACCGCAAGGTGAGCGTTTTCGGAGAGTTTGATCCTGGCTCAGGGTGAACGCTGGCGGTATGCCTAAGACATGCAAGTCGAACGGGCTGTTTATGCAGCCAGTGGCGGACGGGTGAGTAACACGTAGGTGACCTACCCCAAAGTCTGGGACAACTAGGAGAAATCTTAGCTAATCCTGGATGTGGACATCTACTTTGGTGGATGTTTAAAGCTTCGGCGCTTTGGGATGGGCCTGCGGCGCATCAGGTAGTTGGTGGGGTAATGGCCTACCAAGCCGACGACGCGTAGCTGGTCTGAGAGGACGATCAGCCACAGGGGTACTGAGACACGGACCCCACTCCTACGGGAGGCAGCAGTTAGGAATCTTCCGCAATGGGCGAAAGCCTGACGGAGCGATACCGCTTGAAGGACGAAGCCCTTCGGGGTGTAAACTTCTGAACTCGGGACGATAATGACGGTACCGAGGTAATAGCACCGGCTAACTCCGTGCCAGCAGCCGCGGTAATACGGAGGGTGCGAGCGTTACCCGGATTTACTGGGTGTAAAGGGCGTGTAGGCGGTCTCTCAAGTCCGATGCTAAAGACCGAAGCTCAACTTCGGGGGTGCGTTGGATACTGTGAGGCTAGACGGTCGGAGAGGGTAGCGGAATTTCCGGAGTAGCGGTGAAATGCGCAGATACCGGAAGGAACGCCAATAGCGAAAGCAGCTACCTGGACGATTTGTGACGCTGAGGCGCGAAAGCGTGGGGAGCAAACCGGATTAGATACCCGGGTAGTCCACGCCCTAAACGATGAGTGCTGGGTGTCCGACATCTGTTGGGTGCCGTAGCTAACGCGTTAAGCACTCCACCTGGGAAGTACGGTCGCAAGACTGAAACTCAAAGGAATTGACGGGGGCCCGCACAAGCGGTGGAGCATGTGGTTTAATTCGAAGCAACGCGCAGAACCTTACCAGGTCTTGACATCCACGGAACCCTGGTGAAAGCCGGGGGTGCCCGCAAGGGAGCCGTGAGACAGGTGCTGCATGGTCGTCGTCAGCTCGTGTCGTGAGATGTTGGGTTAAGTCCCGCAACGAGCGCAACCCCTGTTGCTAGTTGCCATCAGTTCGGCTGGGCACTCTAGCGAGACTGCCTACGAAAGTAGGAGGAAGGCGGGGATGACGTCTGATCCGCATGGCCCTTACGACCTGGGCGACACACGTGCTACAATGCCTGCCACAAAGCGCTGCGACCCGGTAACGGGAAGCCAATCGCACAAAAGCAGGCTCAGTTCGGATTGGGGTCTGCAACTCGACCCCATGAAGCCGGAATCGCTAGTAATCGCGGATCAGCCATGCCGCGGTGAATACGTTCCCGGGCCTTGTACACACCGCCCGTCAAGCCATGGGAGTGGGTTTTGCCTGAAGTCGCCGGGAGCCACAGGCAGGCGCCTAGGGTAAGGCTCATGACTGGGGCTAAGTCGTAACAAGGTAGCTGTACCGGAAGGTGCGGCTGGATCACCTCCTTTCTAAGGAGCATAAATAGCTCGGCTGATCTTTCTTTGTTCAAGGCAAGCGCCCTTCGGGGCGCTTTTTCTTTTTACTGCTTACTACTGGCTAATGGCATTCTGCGGCCCATGTGTGCCTTCATACACGACAAAAGCGCCAGTTCCTAGTAAACTGAGAACAGGTACCCATCATTGGGTCATTGGAAAGTAGTTACAGTATGCGTTATTCGGTAAGTTTACGCCGCCGTAGACCTAAACGCGGCATGGTGGGGGGCTCGAGGCCCCAAGCGCTGCCGCAATCCCGCCGCCGGGTGACCTCGGCGGGGGGGGTGGTGTTGCGCGAGCGGCCTGGGGGGAAGGGCCTGGAGGTGCTCCTCATCGCCATCAAAGACGGACGGGTCTGGAGCCTGCCCAAGGGCCAGGTAGAGCCAGGCGAGCGTTATCCACAAACCGCCGTCCGCGAGGTGCGTGAAGAGACTGGCATCGAGGCCAGGGTACTGGCCCCCCTGGGCAGCATCCGCTATCACTTCACGGTCAAAGACGACGGGGTACAAACCACCGTCACTAAGGAAGTTCATCACTTCTTGATGGGCTACGTGGGTGGCACACCCCGGCCCCAAAAAGAAGAGGTGGACGGGGTGGCCTGGTTCCCTGTGCGCGAGGCCCTTAAGCGGCTTTCGCATCAAAACGAGCGAAACGCCGTTCTCAAAGCCCTCGCCTGCTGGGACACCCAAGCACCCATGAGCGCTCAGCCATAATCGCGTGAAGCCCGGTCTGGGAAACCTTAGCCCCCAGCGGCGCTGATCAACAAAGACTTGATGCGACTGATGTGCTGTTCGATCAAACCCAGGGCCTCGGCCTGCTCACCCTCGACCAGAAACTGCAGCAGGCGTTGGTGTTCGGCTATGCTCTGCTCACGCCGGGAGGGGTGTTTCTGGTACACACGGTGGGCCACCCGGTACAGCATGTCTTGCTGGCGCTCGAGGGCCTGCACAATCTGACGGTTGCCCAGGGTAGTGGCGAGCCGGCGGTGGAACGCCATATCGGCCAGCACCAGTTGCTCGGTCTGGGTCTGGGGGTGCTGGGCCAGGGCCTGCTGCTCTTGAATATGCTCCTGCAGCACCCTGGCCTGGCTGCGGCTCAGGTTGCCGGCCAGGCGCTTGACCACAAAGCTTTCCAGGGCCAGGCGAAAATCGATGTGCTCGAGCACCTCCTCAAAGCTCAGGGCCAGCACCACAATGCCCTGCTGGGGCGAGACCCGCACAAAACCCTCGTTCTCGAGGCGGGCGATAGCCAGCCGCACCGGGGTTTTGCTCATGCCAAGCTGCTGGGCCAGGCTCCGCTCCGATAAAAAGCTGTTGGGCGGTAACTCCTCGTTGAGAATCAGGCGCTTGATGTGCAGGTAGGCCCGCTCCCGTAGGGGCAGTTCCTCCACATCACTGGGTTGAACCATAAAGCCAGTCTAACAAGCCGCGTACTAAAACTCAACTGAGATGCCAGTTGCATCTTTGTAAAAACTGTGTTAGATTGTCCAGCGTCCCAAAGGACATCCACAATACGGTTCACCTTTGATGCTATTGAGCAAGGGAGGAGTCTACATGAAGCGAGTTTTTGGCATTCTGGCGGTTGTGGCCGTACTGGCGCTCACCCTGGTGGCACTGGGGCAACGCTACCCTGTCCGGCCCATTACCCTGATCGTGCCCTGGTCACCCGGCGGCAGCACCGACCTTACCGCCCGTTCCCTGGCCCCGGTGCTGGGCAACATCCTGGGCCAGCCGGTACAGGTGGTCAACCGCACCGGCGGGGGTGGGGCCATCGGCCACGCCGCCATCGCCCAGGGCGACCCCAGCGGTTACACCATTGGCATCATCACCCTGGAGGTGGTGCTACCGGCCTGGGTCAACCAGACCAAAATCAACGCCGATGCCTTTACGCCCATCGCGCTCCTGGTGCTGAACCCCGTGGCCATCGTGGTGCGCAAAGACGCCCCCTGGAAAACCGCCCAGGAGTTCATCGCCGATATCAAGGCCAACCCCGGCAAGTACAAGGCCTCCGGCACCGCCCGCGCCGGCTCCTACGACTATGCCCGGCTGGGCTTCCTCAAAAAGCTTGGCCTGAAAGACGCGGCCCTGCCCTGGGTGCCCGCACAGGGTGCGGCCGCCGCTTTGCAAGAGCTGATTTCGGGGGGCATCAACGTGGCCTTTGTCTCGATCGGCGAAGCCAGCGCGCTGGTTAAAGCCGGTGAGGCCCGCTACCTGGCCTTCATGACCGACCGGCGCTTCCCGGCCTTCCCCGACGTGCCCACCCTGAAAGAGCTGGGCGTGGACTGGACCTTTGCCTCTTTCCTGATGGCCGCGGCCCCCAAGCACACCCTGCCCTCGGTGGCCCGCCAGCTCGACCAGGCCTTTGCCAAGGCCGTGCAAGACCCGGAGTTTGTGCGCTTCATGAACAACGCCAACCTGGTCATCAACCACCTGAACTTCGACCAGACCAAAGCCTTCCTGGCCGAGCGCAACCGGGCCATGGCTGAGCTGGCCGATGAGTTGAAGTAGCCCGTGGCAATGCGGTACAACCTGGGCAGACCCACGTCTGCCCAGTTACGTTGGAAAGTTGCAGCGATTGAGCGGTCAGACTCAAGTAAATCACATTTCTTCACGACAGGGATATATTGGAGGCACAACAGAAACAGAAAGGAAGATTCCAATGGTCAATCCGGCCCGCCCTTTTGAGCTTTTAGTCTGCCTGATCGCCCTGGCCCTAGGGCTCGCTGCCTGGTTCATCAGCGATACCTTCCCCCGCACCGCGGAAGGGTATCTGGGGCCGGCGCTTTTCCCCAAGCTGCTGGCGGTGGGTTTGGCCGTGGCCAGCCTGAGCCTGCTCTACCGCAACCTGCGCCAGCCTGGGCTAGGGGCCTCGTTCAAGCTGTTGGCCTGGGGCAATCTGCTGCGCATCGGCGGCGTTCTGCTGGCCTTGCTACTGACCCCCTGGGCTTTGGACAGGCTGGGCCTGTTGGGCTCCGCCGGGTTGCTGGTGCTGCTGTCCTGCCTGCTCCTGGGTGCGCGCTGGCTCGAGGCCCTGCTCACTGCGCTGTTCATGGTGGCCTTTGTGTACGTGGTCTTTGTGCAGTTGCTCAAGGTGCCGTTATGAGTTTTTTTAGCCTCGAGTCCTTCCTCGCCATGATGCTGGGAGCCCTGTACGGCGCCTTGTTTGGCTCGCTTCCGGGACTTACCGCCACCCTGGCCATCAGCCTCTTCATCCCCATCGCCATCTTTTTAGACCCCACGGTAGCTTTTTCAGCCATCATCGGCATTACCGCCACCGCCATCTTCGCCGGGGATATTGGGGCTACCGCCATGCGCATCCCCGGTACCCCGGCCTCGGCGGCCTACACCGAGGAAATTCACCAGATTGGCAAGGAGCGCTCCCCCGCTTTTGCCCTGGGCATCTCGGCCCTCAGCTCGGCCCTGGGCAGCCTGGTGGGGGTGGTCATTCTGATTGGGGGCTCGCTGGGCCTGGCCCAGGTGGCCAAGCAGTTCTCCTCCTTCGAGTACTTCTGGCTGGTGCTCCTGGGCATTGTGAGCGGCGTGTTTGCCTCCCCTTCCATGGCCAAGGGGTTAATTGCCTTTGGGGTGGGCATGCTCATCGCCACCATCGGCTACGACCCCGCCCTGGGCACCCCCCGCTTCAACTTCGGCAACCCCAACCTGCTGGGAGGGATTTCCTTCATCGTCGCCCTCATCGCCTTCTTTGGCGTGGCCGAGGTGATCAACAACATCTATAGCTATAAGAAAGGCCACCAGCCACCGGCCAGTCCCAACCAGAATCGCTCGGTGGCCCAGGAGTTCTTTGGTGCAGGGGGCCGGCTGGTCTGGAAGGAACGCCGGCTCCTGTTGCGCTCGAGCCTGCTGGGCACTTTTATCGGTTTCCTGCCGGGGGCCGGCTCCGACCTGGCGGCCTGGATCAGCAGCAACTTCACCCGGCTGCGCCGGGGCAGCAAAGAACAGGTCACCCTCAGCGGGGCCTCCTCCAACAACGCCGCCGTGGCCGGCACCTGGATTCCGGCCCTTTCGCTGGGCATCCCCGGCGACACCCTGACGGCCATTGTGCTGGGCATGTTCCTCACCATGGGCATTACCCCCGGCCCCGACCTGTTCGCCAAAAACCTGGGCTTTGTGGTGCAGTTGTACATGGCCTTTATCCTGGCCAGCCTGCTCATGATGCCCCTGGTGGGCTACCTGGGGGCGGCCCTGATCAGCACCCTGCTGCGCATTCCCATGCGCCTGCTGCTGGGGGCGGTGATGGGTTTGTGCCTGGTGGGCACCTACGCCATCAACCGCAACCCCTTCGACCTGTACCTGCTGGTGGTGCTGGGCCTGCTGGGGCTCTTGATGCAGCGGGGCGGCTTCCCGGTGGGTCAGCTCATTCTGGGCATGGTGCTGGGACCCCTGCTGGAGCAGTACCTGATGATGAGCCTGATCAAGACCCAGTGGGATCTGACCGCGTTTTTCAGCCGGCCCGTGGCCGTGGTGCTGGCGGTATGCAACCTGTTGTTGATTGTGGGCATGCTCTGGCTGCGCGGGCAGCGGGCCAGGCCCAACAACCCGTGAGGTGACCGCATGCAAGCATGGGTTCTAGAGGATTACGGACGACTCAGCGTGCACCACCGCGAGACCCCGGAAGGAGCGGGGGTGCTCTTGCAGGTCGCGGCCTGCGGCATCTGCGGCAGCGACCTGAGCGTATACAAGGGGGCCCCGGCCATGCGGGCCCGCTGGAAACCACCCCTGGTGCTGGGGCACGAGATTGCCGGTATCGTGCAGGAGGGCCCCCCGGACTGGCTGGGCCAGGCGGTAGCGGTCAACCCGCTGGTGGCGTGCGGCCAGTGCCCGGCCTGCTGGGAAGGGCTGAGCAACCTGTGCGCCCATCGTACCAACATCGGCTTTCACTACTGGGGCGGTTTCGCCGAGCAGATCCGGGTGCCCCTATCCCAGCTCCACCGGCTGCCCGCCGGGGTACCGCTGTGGAAAGGGGCCCTGGCCGAGCCGCTGGCGGTAGCGTTGCGGGCCGTGGAGCTGGCCGGGCCGGTGCTGGGCCGGCCGGTGCTGGTGCTGGGCGGGGGGGCCATCGGCACCCTGGCGGCCTGGCTGCTGGCCCAGGCCGGGGCGCGGGTAACGGTCAGCGAGCGCAACCCGCTGCGCGCGGCCTGGCTCGAGGGGCTGGGCTTTATCGCCGAGGTGGTGCCGACCCCCAGCGGACAGTACGACCGGGTGCTCGAGACCGTAGGGGCCCAGAGCACCCTGGCCCTGGCCGTGAACGCCGCCCGGCCGGGGGGTAGCGTGGTGCTGGTGGGTTTGAGCGACCTCGAGGCCCCCCTCCCCTTGCAGCGCACAGTCTTGCAGGAGATTCGTATCCAGGGCTCGTATGTGTTCACCCAGGCCGAGTTTGCCCGGGCCACCGCGCTGCTGGCTCATCTGCCGGATACCCTGGCCGTCCGGCGGCCTTTTGCCATGGCCCAGACCAGCTTCGAAGAGCTGCTGGCCGGTCGGCTGGCCGAGGCCAAGGTGGTATTGCTGCATGGAGGATGCAATGCGTAGATCCATGGCCACGGTTTGTTTGAGCGGCGACCTCCGGGGCAAGCTCGAGGCCATTGCCGCCGCTGGTTTTGAGGGCTTCGAGCTGTTCGAGAACGACTTGCTGAGCTTCGAGGGCTCCACCCAGGAAATCCGGCAGATGGCCCAGGATCTGGGGCTTACCATCGTAACCCTACAGCCCTTCCGCGACTTTGAAGGCCTGCCCGAACCCCAGCGCAGCCGGGCTTTCGACCGGGCCGAGCGCAAGATGGACGTGATGGCCGAGCTAGGCACCGACCTGTTCTTCGTCTGCGCCAACACCTCACCGCAAAGCACGGGGAGCCTCGAGCGCATTGCCGAAGACCTCTATGAGCTGGGCGAACGCGCCCGACAGCGGGGCTTCCGGGTCGGCTACGAGGCGCTGGCCTGGTCCAAGCACATCTACGACTACCGCGACGCCTGGGAGGTAGTGCGCCGGGCCAACCACCCCGCGGTAGGCCTGATCCTCGATACCTTCCATATCTTCTCCAGAAACCTCGAGCTTTCGGCCATCGCCAAGATCCCAAAGGAAAAGATTTTTCTGGTGCAGATCGCCGACGCCCCCCTGCTGGAGATGGGGGTGCTGCCCTGGAGCCGACACTTCCGCAGCTTCCCCGGCCAGGGCCAGCTCCCGCTGGATCGCTTCATGCAGGTGCTCAGGGAGACCCGCTACGACGGCTGGCTTTCCCTCGAGGTCTTCAACGACCAGTTTCGCACCACCCCGCCCAAGGAAACCGCCCTGGACGGCTACCGCTCGCTGGTCTACCTGCAGGAAAACCCCCTGGAAAAGCTCCCCGTGCAAACCGGCGGGGTGGCCTTCGTGGAGTTCGCCGTCAGCGAGGAGATGGCTCCCACCCTGGCCCAGTTCCTCGGGGCCCTGGGCTTCCAGAAGCGCGGCCAGCACCGCTCCAAGGAGGTGAGCCTGTGGCAGCAGGGGCAGATTAATTTCATTCTCAACAGCGAGCCGGGCAGCTTTGCCCAGGCCTACAACCAGGTGCATGGCACCTCGGTCTGCGCGGTGGCGGTTCTGGTCGAGGGGGTGGAGGAGGTGTTGCAACGGGCCCAGACCTACAAGGCCCCCATCTTCTACGGCCCAACCGGCCCCGGTGAGCACCAGATCCCGGCCCTGCGCGGTCTGGATGGAAGCCTGCTGTACCTGATTGAAGCCCAGCAGGAGATGGACAGCTTCTGGGCAGTGGATTTCGAGCTGGCCGCACCCCAGCCCACACCCACCGCTCTACAGCGCATTGACCATCTGGCCCAGGTGATGCCGGCAGCCCAGGTGCTTTCCTGGGTTCTGTTCTACCGCACCATCCTGGGCCTGCAAACCTCCAACCTGCTGGAGATTCCCGACCCCGGCGGCCTCATTCAAAGCCAGGCCGCCGAAAGCCCCGACCGCTCGCTGCGCCTGGTGCTCAACGCCTCCCAGGCCGGCGGCACCCTGGCCGCGCGCTTCTTGAACGAGTACTACGGCGGCGGGGTGCAGCACATCGCTCTGGCTACCTCCGACATCTTTGGCACCCTCGAGCGCCTACAGAACAACGGCCTCCAGCTCCTCCCCATCCCTCAGAACTACTACCACGACCTCGAGGCCCGCTACGCGCTGGAGCCCGCCCTTCTAGAGCGCATGCAGGCCCTCAACGTGCTGTACGACCAGAGCCCGGAGGGTGAGTTCTTCCACGCCTACACCCAGACCTTCGACGATCTCTTTTTTATCGAAATTGTCGAACGCCGGGGTGCGTACCAGGGCTACGGCGCGGTCAACGCCCCCATCCGCATCGCCGCTCAGACCCGGTTGTACAAGGAGTCCCTGCGCACCCTGTCCACTCCCCTACGGTTCCGGCCCGATTAGCGTTTGTGTCCATACCCTGCCACAGCGCTTCTGGCAGAACGGCCCGGGCTGGAAAAGGCCGTGGCCCAGAGCAGCCGGACGTAGGAGGGGTGGGCTAGGGCGGGGTAGTGCTGTCTGAGGAAGGCACCGATTTTGCTCATATGGCAGCCTTCGCTATTTTCAATGCTGCCACCAGCGGCAAAAAATGAGCCTGGAGAGATTCTTCGTTTCGTAGGGATGGTATTATTCTCTTTGAGAAAAACCCACTCAACCCCACGCGGCCTACTATAATCCGCAAGTCGTCGCAGCCGGAGGGGATTTCTGTTCAGTCATACTCAATCCGGCAGGCTTGCAAACCGCAAGCATCCTCCGTACCTACGGCCTGTTTACCTCCGCGCCATAGGTCGCGGCCTGCGTAGTAAACAGTTCGTAGTAGTGCCCCCGTTTCTGTATTAGCTCGTGGTGCGAACCGTCCTCCACAATCTGGCCGCCCTCGAGCACCAAAATGCGGTCGGCCATGCGGACAGTATTGAGCCGGTGGGTGATGAGCAGGCTGGTCTTCCCACGGGTCAGCTCGCGGTAGGCCTGGAAGAGCTCGGCCTCGGCCTTAGCGTCCAGGGCAGCGGTGGGCTCGTCCAGGATCAAGACCGGGGCGTCCCGGTAGAGGCCCGAGCCAGCGCTATTCGCTGCCACTGCCCGCCGGAGAGCGCCTGCCCTTGTTCGTCGAACTGCCGCCCCAGCATGGTCTCCCAGCCCAGGGGCAGGCTTTTTATAACCTCATCGGCCCTGGCCTGCCGGGCCGCCTCCTCGAGCCTACCCAGGTCGGGCGGCGCCGAAACTTTAGCCACCTGGATGTTTTCTCGGGCGGTGAGGTGGTAGCGCACGAAGTCCTGCAGGATCACCCCAAAAATAGCCCGGTAGTCCTCGAGCGGAAACTCACGGATGTCCACCCCGTTGAGCAGGATGCGGCCCCGCTCCGGCTCGTAAAGCCGGGTCAGCAGCTTCACGATGGTGGTTTTACCAGCCCCGTTCACCCCCACCAGGGCCGTGGCCTCCCCAGCCCGCAGCTCAAACGACAGGTTCTGGAAGACTGGACTTGGGGCGCCGGTGTAGGTAAAGGCCACATGCTCGAAAGTAAATTCGTACCCTTCGATGCTCGGCAAGGGCCGAGGCGCGGACGGTGTGGCGATCTTCGGTCTGAAGTTGAAGAAGCGCTCGAGGTCACCAAAAAATAGCGAGTTCTCCAACAGCTCCCCCAGGTTAGCCAGCGCCTGAGAAAGGTTCTGCCGCACCACCACCAGCGCCGTAGCCAGCATCGTAAAGTCGCCCAGGGTGATGCGCCCGGTGACCGCCTGGTAAGCCACAAAGGCCAGGGCCAGGTACTGCGCCCCGGCCGATACCACTGCCGCCATTACAAACCCCTTGCTAGTGGCCCAAGCCGCCTGTAACCGCCGCTCAATGACCCGCTGGGCATAGGCCTGGCGCTGGGCCAGCAGCCAGGGCGCCAGGTCGAACAGCCGCAGCTCCTTGGCCGCAGCATCGGACATCAGGAGGCCGTCGAAGTAGGCGGCCCGTCGGCCATCTGCCGTGGTCATATCGTAGGAGGCAAAGGTGATGTGGCCGGAGTCCCGAGCCACCAGCAGGGCGGGGATGAGCGCAACCAGGAGGGCTACCACTAGCAAGGGCTGAAAAGCCAGGATTACCAGCACAAATTCTAATAGCTTTTCCGTTGAACATTTCCTTGTCTCCATTAGGTTTTGCGTACAAACCACAAACCCGCGGAGCCCACAATCAAAAGGTAGAAACCCAAAAAAGCAATCGCGGCGCGTGAGCCGAATAGCTCTGCACCCACACCCGCAAGAACCAAACCCAGGGGTCGGAGCGACATACGCAGGGTTCTTTGCAGCGCCAGCGACTTTCCGAGGGTTGAGGGCCCGGCCAGTGTTTGCATGAGTGTGCGTGCGTATAGCCCGAGCGCGATGGTGCCTCCACCTGCCAAAAACGAGCCCACCAGCAGGTATGGATAGCCCACAGCACCGGTTATCACCGTTCCGAGGCCCAGCACCAGCACCGATATCCCCACCGGATAGAGATGTCTTGGTGTAGAAAACCTGGCCAGCAGCAACGTTGCAGCCAGCACACCCCCCGCAAAGGCCGAGGTGGCCCAACCGGCCTCGCGGGCCCCCAAGCCAAGATCATGCACTGCGACCAGCACCAAAGCGCCAAGGGGGGCCATCGCCACGTTGGCCAGTGCGGGTATAGCGATAAGATACAGTCGCTTTTTATCGGCAAGTGTTTGGCGGACAGAAAGGCGCAAGCCCTGTACGAAACCGGTTTTGGATAAAGACTCCGTACCGGAAGATTTATCTTCTTCGCCGCCGATTTTGCCAGCAGAGGCACCCCGGAACCCCAGTAAACCCAGGGCGAGCAGCGCCGCCACAGCGCCAAAAGCAACCGTAAAGTTACCCAGCACAAGCAAATGACCCGCCACTACGGGCGCTAGAATACCCGCCACAGCGTTGATGGTCTCGAGCCTCGAGCCCAGTCCTAGCAAACCCTGGCGATCAATGAACCGAGGAACTGCGCTAAAGAAAGCAGTCGAGTACAGAAACTCGGTGAAACCCACCAGTCCCACCAGCAGGCAAACCAACCCAATAGATTCGAGCTTTACAAAGCTGATAAGCGCAATAACCGCCAGTAAAAGCACCGTAAGGATGCGAGCAGTCTGTAGCAGGCGGAGCGGGTCAGACTTGTCCACCAGATGCCCCACCAGGGGGCCAGGAAGCGTATTGGCCAGGGTTATGGCCAGGAAGATGCCAATAGGTGCCAGGGGTGACTCGGTGAACCCTAGAGCCCACCACGGGGCCACAAACATAAACAACTGCAAGCCCACATAGGTGGTGGTTTGTGCAAGCAGAATGCCGGTGAGTTGGGCTCGAGCCATCCCATTGATCCCATCACAAGGTTTCCGGCCTTGGTAGGCTTCCTGCCGGGTGGTCGGTAGTAAGCGACTTCATCGTGCAGCTCAGCCTGATTGCTCCAATTTTCCTCATTTGTCGGCCAGGTCGGGGCTGTAGAGATCGGCTTGCAAGCGCCAGAGCTCGGCGTAGGCACCCCCACGGGCCAGCAGGGTGGCGTGATCACCCTCCTCCACCAGGCGCCCCCCGCTCAGTACCAGGATGCGGTCGGCCATCCGCACCGAGCCCAGGCGGTGGGTGATGAGGAGCACCGTTTTCCCCTTAGCCAGCTCGGCAAAGCGGGCGTAGAGGTGGGCCTCCTCTTTGGGATCCAGGGAGGCCGTGGGCTCGTCCAGAACCAGCAGCTCGGCCTGGCGGAAGAAGGCCCGCGAGAGCGCCACCCGCTGCCACTCCCCCAGGGACAGTTCGGTGCCCCCAAAGGCCCTGGAGAGCAAAGCTTCCGGCCCCAGCCGGAGGAGCAGCCCCTCGGCCCCTCCAGCCCGGGCCGCCTCCTCTAAGCGCTTTGGGTCGTGGAGGTGCTTTAGGTCGGAAAGGGCGATGTTTTCCTCAAGGGTTAGGGCATAGCGGCCAAAGTCCTGGAAGACCGCGGCCACCAGGCGGCGCCAGGCCGCAAGATCCAGCTCACGCAGATCCACCCCGTCCACCAGGATGCGCCCCTCGCCGGGATCGTAGAAGCGCAGGAGCAGCTTGACCAGGGTGGTCTTGCCCGCCCCGTTCTCCCCCACCAGGGCCAGGCGCTCCCCCCGGCGCAGGGTGAAGCTAACGTCCTGCAAGGCCCGCCTCCCGTCGGGGTAGGTGAAGCCCACCTGCTCAAAGCGGATCTCCTCAAAGGAGCGCACCTCCCGGGGCTTGGGGGGCTGTCGCAGGGTCGGCGGCAGGGCCAGGAACCGCTCCAGCCGCTCGAAGTACAGAAGGCTCTCGTAAAGCATCCCCCCGTCCTGTACCAGGCCAAACAGGTTCTGCTGCAGACTGCCCACCGACTGGAGCACCAGCACCAGGTTGCCCAGGCCGCTGGCCCCCGAAAGGGCCTGCCGCAGGGCCAGGAAAAGAGCCGCAGCCGTCGCCAGGGCGCCCAGAAGCACCAGGCCGCTGGCCCCCAGAGCCTGGCGGCCCCGTGCGCGACGCACCGCGCGGTAAAGGGCCCAGAAGGCCTCGAGGTAGCGCCCCCGAAAAAAGGGCAGCAGGCCGAACAGGCGCACCTCCTTGGCCGTGTCGGCCTCGAGCAGGGCCTCGGCAAAGTAGCGCATCCGGCGGGCCTCGGGCGCGGTGAACAGCACCGCTTCCCACACCCCCTTCTGCAGCCGGAAGGTTAGGATGGCCTGGGGCAGGGTGGCCAGCAATAGCAACAGCGGGAAAAGGGGCGCCGCGCTCAGCAAAAGCAGCAACACCCCGGCCACGGTGATGCTCCCCCGGAAGGCGCTCCCCAGAAAGATGAGCAGGTTCAGGGGCTGGTAGGGGGCCTGATCGCGCAACACCTGCAGCTCATCGTGAAAGCTGGGGTTCTCAAAAGGGGTCAGGTCGGGCAGGCCGCCCACTTTATCCATCAGCAGAAGGTGCACCCGGGCCGTGAGCCGCTCGTTCACCGCCCCCTGCAGATAGGCCACCCAGGGGGCCAGCAGGAAGTCCAGGGCAAAGGCCAGGGCCAGCCCCAGCAGGGGCCACCAGAGCCAGGGGCCCCACACGCCCTCCCCCAGACCGGCCACCAGGCCGTCCACCAGGGCGCGGGTAAAGCCCAGAACCCCCACCGGCACCAGCCCCCCCAGGGCCAGCAGCAGCAAAAGCAGGGTGGCCTCGAGGGGGGCCGCCTGGATCACCTGGCGCAAAGCCAGCCCAACCAGGCGCCATCGAAAAGTTCTCCTATCCAGCCGCAACCACCTCCTGCCGAGCTTTGGGTGCCAACCAGCGCTTGGGGTTCATGAAGTTGGAGGAAATGTAGTCCCATTCATCTGCTGCAACAGGAGAAACTTCCTCGACGGTATAGCGCTTGTGCATGGGTTGGAGTGGGTCGTGGTGAATAATCGCTTTTAAACCTTCAGGTATTGTGACGATATCAAATGGCCTCCCTTCTTCGTCCCACTCCCAGACTGGAACCTCCCCTGCTAGCGCATAATAGGCATCCCTGCTGGCATCGAGATTGCGGACGTAGAAACTGGATGGACAATACCAGCACGAGGTTCGGTACTTTCCGCAAGCCATCACTTCCAATGGTCGGACGTAGTGGCGAAATTTGAACACCTCTCCATACAGAACAATAGAGGGGCGTTTCGCAGGATGAGAAATGACTCCTCCAAAGGGATCAAACTCATATGAAAACTCCGAGGAAGGCCCCAGTCGAACAACCAAACCATCGCGATCCCTTACTTCCAGCCAGCCGTCCAAAGTTTCCAGTCGATCACCCACAATCAATGTCATCCCCTCTTCCAGGTTGTACCTCTTACTCCTGCCGCAAAAGCACCGGCCCGTTCCCAGTGCTGTTTGCAATGATTCGTGTAACCTTGTAACCTTCCATGGTTCCTCCTTTGTTTTCCAGCCCTAAAGGGCTGTTTTTATTTTTAGCTCCCCCAGGTAACCAAACCCCCTCTCAGAATGGTGACCTTTCCTCTCATTTTGGTTACCTTCTGACCGTGTTGGTTACCTCCCCTGGGTTAGGGTGGAAGCATGCGGAAGGTTCGGCTGTTCTTGGTGTTGCTGGTTTTTCTGGTTCTGGGCCTCAGGGAGACCGCCCGCGCCTGCACCCACCCCGACTGCCCCCCGCCGGGGGTGGTGCGCTCCGGGGTGCCTAGCGGTACTGGGCGTTGAGCCGCCGCACCCAGGCCCGCACCGCCGGGCGGCGGGGATCGGGTTCGGGCAGGCGTTCCAGCAGGGCTTCCCAGAGGACGAGGTCGTCCGGGATGCGCTGGGTCAGGCGGTAGAGAGGCTCCGGGTCGGGCTGCCGGAGGACGGCCTCTCTGAGCTGTTCCTCCAGGTGGTTCCGCAGCAGCTCGATGCCGGGGGCCTGGCTTCTGGGCAGCAGGGGGCCCTGGTAGAGGCTGAGGGCCTCGGCCAGGCGGTGGTGTTGCAGGGCTTCCTGGAGCTTTAGGAAGTCGGCCTCGATGGGGGTGCAAAGCCGGTAGGGGCGGGGCTGGACTTCGAAGCCCTGCTGGCGCAGGCGGCAGAGCTCGCTCTTGAGGGCCTGGGGGTTGGGCGCGGGGTAGAGGGCCCGGGCCAGGGCCTCGCCCGAGAGGCCTTCGGGGTGGGCCAGCAGCAGGGTGAGGAGTTCCAGGCTGCGGGGCCTGAGGGCAGGGAAGCCCTCCAGGTGAGCCGCCCCCAGGGTGCGCAGGTAGGGGGTGGCGGGTGGGGGGAGTTCGGGCGGCAGGAAGAGGGCCCTGGCCTCAGGCCGGAGGGCCTGGGCCATCCGGCGGTAGGGCTCGGGGAGGGGGGCTCCTTCCAGAGCTGCGAGGTGGGCGGCGGCCCGCAGGGCCTCCTCGGCCCACTCGGTCTGCAGGGTGGGGAGGGCAGCTTCCAGGAGCGGGCGGGCCTCCGGGCGGGGGTAGTGCCAGAGGCCCTGGGCCAGCGACTGGAGGGCCTGGGGCAGGGGGTCGGGGGAAGATCCGGCGGCCGCCGCGCGGAGCCAGCGGGAAAGAAGGGGCCGGGCCGAGGGGCGGTGCTTGAAGAGCAGCACCAGCAGGGGCAGGTCGTAGGGCTGGTGGGGGCTGGAGTTCTGCCGCAGGAGGGCTTCCAGGAGTTCGGGGCTTTCCTGGCCCTGCATCCCTTGCAGGAGCAGGCTGAGCCAGAGGGCGTAGTAGCGCACCCCGGGGGCTGCGTGGGCCAGCAGGGGCGGCAGGGATCGTTCCAGGGCGGGGAGGGGCTCCTCCCCCGCCAGGGCCAAAAGGGTGAGCTCCTCCAGCCGGTAGTGGGGCTGCTCCGGGGCTTGCAGGACGGCCCGGCTGGCGTAGGAAAGAGCCTCGGTCAAGCAGCCCAGCCGCCTATAGGTGCGGGCCAGGGCATAGGCCAGGCGGGCCTGTTCCTCGGGTGGGCCCTCGCAGCGGTCAAGCGCCGCTTGCAGGGCCAGGAGTCCATCGGCGGGCGGCAGCGAGAGGCCCAGGTGGTAGAGCGTGAGGGGGGTCTGGACAATCTGCGCGGCGGCCAGGGCCCACCGGCGGTAGGTGGCAGGATCGCCCTTGCGGAAAGCCGCGAAGCCCAGGAGCGCGAGGCGTTCGGCCTGGGCGACGCTCTCTTGGGGCTGCCAGCTCTCCAGCAGGGCCTGGGCCTCGGCTACCTGGCCCAGCGCCAGCAGCGACAGGGCCACAGCCTGCACCCGGGCTTGTTGCTGGGCCAGCAAGAGGGCCTCCCAGTAGCGGCCCTGGGTGTAGAGGGCCAGGGCGTCCATGGAGGGAGTATAGCAAGTACCGGCTATGGGGCGTGCTAGACTGAAGCCGTGACGAACCCATCGGCCCTGCTTCAGCGCATTACCCTCGAGCCCGAGGTCAACCACGGCCAGCCTACTGTGCGGGGGTTGCGCTACCCGGTGCGGGTGATCTTGGAGCTCCTGGCGGGGGGTATGACCCCGGAGGAGGTTCTGGCCGATTACCCCGACCTCGAGCCGGAGGATATCCAGGCCTGCTTGCTGTATGCTGCCAAGCTCAGCGAGGTAGGGGCGGTGCTGAGGGTGGCGTGATCCGCTTTTTGGTGGACGCGCACCTGCCCTTTCGCTTAGTGCGGCTTTTGCGGGAGCGGGGTTACGATGCCCTGCATACCTCCGAGCTTCCGCGGGGCAATGCCACCAAAGATAGCGAGATCAACGCCCTTTCGCTGAGGGAAAAGCGGGTGGTGGTAAGCAAGGACGCGGACTTCATCCAGAGCCTGATCCTGCGGGGTGAACCCTACAAGCTGCTCCTGGTCTCCACCGGAAACATCTCGAACCAAGTTCTAGAGGCCCTCTTCCTGGAGCAGCTCGACGTGCTTTGCGAGTTGCTGAACACGTACCGCTATGTCGAGCTGGGTAGAGCGGAAATTGTAGCTCATCTTTAAAGCTCAAACGCCCTCGAACGATCGCCCCGCTTTACCCCAGGCTCCTCCGATACGCCAGCGCCTCGGCCAGGTGGGCCTCCTGGATGTGCTCGGCCCCTGCCAGGTCGGCAATGGTGCGCGCCACCCGCAGGATGCGGTCGTAGCTGCGGGCACTGAGCGCCAGGCGCTGGGTAGCCGCCTGCAAGAGGGCCTCACCGGAGGGGGACAGCGCGGTGTGCTGCCGCAGGGCCCGGCCGAATAGCTCGCTGTTGAGTTTTCCCTGGCGGGCTTGCATCCGCCCCCGGGCCGCCAGCACCCTTTCTCTGACCACGGCAGTGGGCTCGCCTTCCGGCGCTCGGGCCAGCTCCTCCGGGGTGAGCCGGGGTACTTCCACCACCAGGTCGAAGCGGTCGAGCAGGGGGCCCGAGATGCGACCCACGTAGC
Organism: Meiothermus ruber DSM 1279; assembly: GCF_000024425.1. Classification (NCBI taxonomy): domain Bacteria; kingdom Thermotogati; phylum Deinococcota; class Deinococci; order Thermales; family Thermaceae; genus Meiothermus; species Meiothermus ruber. The sequence goes on along the minus strand of NC_013946.1, from coordinate 574,949 downwards.
GCAGGCGCTGGGTGGGGGTGCAGACGCACTGCTTCTGGGGGTCGCCGTGGTGGCCGCAGGGGCAGGCGTGTGCAGGGCAATCGGGGTATTCAAGGTAACATGACCTACTTTCTTCCTCGACAAAAACCGGGGCCGGTGGGCAAGGTAGAGCTACGAGCTTTGTTGGTGGAGGAGCACCGCCGGACAGGGGCCAGTGCCCGCAGCCTGGCGAGGAAGTATGGGGTGAGCAGCGGGACGGCCTGGAGGTGGGTGAGTGGGGAAAGGGCTAGGCGCTTTTGAGGTTGTGTTCCTGCAGGGGGCTATGGCCCGCGATGGTCGCAAAGTGGGCATCGCCAAAGTGCCACAGTTCGCAGCCATGCACCAAGGCCGATCCGGCGATCAGCAAGTCCACCGTGGGTACCCGTTGGCCGGAACGGGCCAGATCGTAGGCCAGCTTGCCAGCCACCCCCGCCTCTTCGCTTCCCAAGGGTAGCCAGAGCAGGGCCTGCAGATCAGCGGCGAGAAGACCGTAGTCTTTCTCGCTCTTTGCGCCGGACAGAAGTTCCACGGCAATCGGCGCTATGACCGCGATCTCATGTACCTCCAGGGCGTTACCCAGGGCTTGCTTGACCTGGCGGGCACCCTTGGGGTGATAAAACTCAATCCAGGCCGATGTATCTACCAAGATGCGGGCCACTAGCGGGACTCCCGCAGCGCGCGCAGGGTTTCCTGGGTGAGCTCGAGCTCCACCCGCCCGGCGTGGGCCCGGATGCCCCGGCGGCGCTGCTGGCGCACCAGCTCCTGCAAGGCCCGCTCGATGGCTTCCCGTTTGGTGCGCACCCCCAGCACCCGGCGGGCCTCTTCCAGCAGGGCTTCGTCAATTTCGATGGTCATGCGGGGCATGGTGTTTCGAGTATACACGCTCTTGGGTGCATTTAAGTGTGCTTCTAAGTAAGATGTAAAGTCAAGACCCCAACCAGCCCGTGATCCGCTTGCGGGCGGGAATCTACGGCGGGCTGGATGGCAGAGTCTTGGCAGGAGTCAACATCCTGGGGGTTAGCCTGAGCGGAGACGTCATTCCCCAAGGCGTAATTGTCCCCGAAACCCCCCTGCTGCCCGAGTTTTCCAGGTGCTGGCACGGAGTTGGGCTCACCCCTTGTCTCTAAGGAGGCGTTGTGAGAGCTGCGACCTTGATAATGCTGACCCTTAGCCTAAGCGCGTGCAGCTTGGTGTACCCGGCTTACCCCATCGAGGCCGAGGTGGTGGACGGCACATACTCCCGCTCCATTTTGGAGAGTGACGGCTACTGGGTGGTCACCAAACATTTCGATAGCGATATCTTCTATTTCACCCTGAGCAAGACCGAGGCCGCCGACCTTGCTCTTGATAATCAGTGGTTCTGGCTCACCGCTGAGTCCTCTGGGTACGACGTTAGCCTCTATCCCCGGCAAGTGCAACTAGGCCAGATGGTGTCGCTTAGGGTCAGTAACAAGCCCGGTCAGCCACCCCCTCCCGCAGATCGGCGGATCGTGGGAGTCTTGGTGAGTTGGCAAGAAAAAACCCGATCCATACGCTTCATGGTGAACGACCTCAGCACGAGAAGGTAAGGTCGGCATGTTTAGGAGGAGAAGGGTGAAAGCAGTGCGCCTAGCGGTGTTGGCGGGTTTGGCCTTGTAGGTGGTTGGTTGTGGCCTGCAAAAAGCCACGAACTCGGTGAGCAATTAGATGCTCGTTTCATGCAATCCTTACCCCAGACTCCGCCGATACGTCAGCGCCTCGGCCAGGTGGGCTTCCTGGATGGGCTCGGCCCCTGAGAGGTCGGCGATGGTGCGGGCTGTCCGCAGGATGCGGTCGTAGCTTCTTGCGGTGAGGGCCAGGCGCTGAGTGGCCGCTTGCAAGAGGGCCTCGGAGGATGGTGAGAGTGCGGTGTGCTGGCGCAGGGTACGGCCAAAGAGTTCGCTGTTGGGCTTCCCCTGGCGGGATAGCATCCTTTCCCTGGCCGCCAGCACCCGTTCTCGAACAACTGCGGTGGACTCCCCTTCGGGGGCGCGGGCGAGTTCCTGGGGTGTAAGCCGGGGAACTTCCACCACCAGGTCGAAGCGGTCGAGCAGCGGGCCAGAGATGCGGTTCACGTAGCGTTGGCGCTGGGCGGGGGTGCAGCTACAGGGTTTCTCGGGGTCGCCGTACCAGCCGCAGGGGCATGAAAGCCATCGCCGTCTTGCGGGAGGAGCGGCCCTTGGGTTATGCGCCCTCCTCGCGTCGCCTGCGCCCTTGCAACACGAGCAAATGTTCAGCGTTCGCACGCCACCCCGTCGCCATTCCGATCCAATCCTGGCCGATATCCCGGCTGACCCCGATAGATCGGCGCAGCACCTGCCGCCCTAGCTTCAGCGCAGTTGCGGTAGTAGATGTCCGAGGAGGGCTTCGAGGGTCGCGGCGCCCCGGCGCTGGGTGGGTTGGCAGGATTGGCGCGGTATGTCCAGGGTTCTTGAAAACTCCCCTGCCAGATGCCTCGCCGGGCGGCTTTGGCCCGTTTTTGGCTGTCAAGATAGACCGCGCCTTCATACCGAGTATAAGAAAGTGCCCATCCCTGCTCCACCAACCAGCGGTTGATCTCTACGCCCCCCACGCTGCACACCGCTAACATCCGTCTATACCGATCGGTACCCTTCCGAACGCAATACACCGTCCTCTGTCCCAGAAAGTCCGACAAAGCAAAAGTAGCCCGCCGTCCACAGGGCCATACCCTCCCACGAGCGTCCAAACAGGTCTGGCTGCTCTCCACGGCGTCCACCCCCCACAGGCGGATGCGGCTCCCCTGGATTTCCAAAGAATCGGCGTCTATCACGCTGGCACGCCCTGCCACGGTGTCCTGGGCCAGGGCCAAGCTTAGAGCAAACAAAAAGCAGGTCAAAAGTCGCAACATAGCATTAGCATCTCACTAAAATAGTGGTGTCATCGTTTGCCCCAGCGAGGGACAAATTTTGATGAGCTACCCCGGTGACCATTTTATGGACTCAAGGAGGTACGTAACGAAAAGGTAACCTCAGATTCGAAAGTTAAGACTCTGGTTCTAGAACTCGACAAAAACACCCGCGTATGTGCGGAAGTAAGGTTTTCTAGCTTGTTCTGAATATGCACAACCTCTTCAATGACGTTCGCAGCTTAGAGCAGGAAATCAAAGCATATCTCGTCCATGTCCACAGCGCCAAAACCCTGGCGAGTTCCGACAACATCATCCTTGAGAACGGAGCCCAGCACCTCCAACGCCTCCTGGAGGAGGTCACTGATTATGACCCAGACCTGAGCAAGCCCCTTGAGTCTCTCCAACAACGTTTCACGAACCTTAAACGGCGGCTAGACCCACTGCTCCCCTCCGGCGAAGTTGTGCGCGTACAGGTTACAGCCAATCCTCCGTCCCCGATTCCTGATCCGGAAGCCAAGATTTACAAGACTGAACAAGGTTGGTGGCTTGAGCGCACCGGCGAGCGCACCCTGTATCGGGACCTTGGAACCCTCGCTAACGCCGTGGGTATGGTATCCACCCTCACCGACGATCTAGATCTCTGGCGTGCAAGCCTCTTTGGCAACACCTTCACTATCTCTAAGGCGCGACCCTTCTCCGGCTTCCGTGTTTCGCTAACCCTTCCCGATGACCGCTGAACCTCCCTCAAGCCTATCATTCTTACCGCTCGCGCAGCCTACAGGTGCAACATCTGCACCTACCTACCCTCTGAGTTGGGGGAGGCGGATCCAGCATGGATAAAGGACGTGAGGATCTACCGGAGACCCCTATGCATCAGTGGCAGTACCTTATCTACGATGAAAAAGCTCAGGGCTTCCTTAACCCAATCTCAGGCCAACGCGTGCCATCTGAGGGAGCCTTTCCACATGACACGGTAGTCGTTTGGGACGGCACTACAGCCTTTCCGGTGTGGTTGGTTCCCACTGATGCACTCCCACCTGGGCTGCCAAACACCTGGTGCACGGCGGTTGCACAAGCACGGACGGTAGCAGAGTTGCAACGTGCGGTGGTATCCCTTGCTCCGGCCCAGGCCGAGGAAGTACTGCGCACCCTACCGGACGAACTCATCCACGCCTGGACTGGTGAGGCGTGGCCTCGAACCCTGGCCGAGTTGTTGTACCAGATGAGTCTCGATCGCTACTGCCAGCGGCTGAGAGAGCGGGGGGTCGAATTGTGCCAAATACCTGCGATCTCGGATGAGCCGCTGAGTCTCGACCAGGCCGAGGTGCTCAACCCCCGGCCACAGCTAAGGCCCGGCCAGGTCGTCCCTCTTGATGCTCTCGGCCTCGACGAGCATCTGGCCCGGGCGCTGGCAGCTGCAGGCGCTAAGGAAGGTCTCTTCACTCACCAGGCACTGTCACTGGAATTCCTGCGCGCCACCCGTCACGAGCCATTCGACCTCGTGATTACCACCCCCACTGCCTCAGGCAAGACTCTGGCCTTCGCCCCGGGCATCCTCGAAGACCTGTTGCAGCGGAATAACACTGCGCTGTTTATCTACCCGCTGCGTGCACTCACTACCGACCAATACGACAAGCTCACGCGGATATGTAAGGGACTGCCACTCAAGCTGCGCCCCTTCTTCGGTAGCATCAGCCTCGATGAACTACTCCAGGAAGGGCTTCCCCACGTTGTAGTGGCTACCCCCGATAAGCTCAACCACTACCTCGACCGCCCGGAACTGGCCGGGTTCTTTAGCCAGGTTCGTTACATCGTCCTTGATGAAGCCCACGCTTACCGCGGCTACTTCGGCATAAATATGGCTCTGTTTCTGCGACGACTCATGGCGCTGGTGCACAGCGACGTGCGGTTGGTACTGTCAACTGCCACCCTTGACAACACCGCCGACTTCGTGCGTCGCCTGACCGGGCGTAATCGCTTCCGCGTGGTGGGTGCGTCAGGGGCGCCGGTTCACGCACGCTTTTTCTACCGTGGTGTCGCAAAAAACGTGCCCAGCCTCATCCATGTTGTCCAGCGTGAGAGGCGCAAGGGAATCGCCTTCGTGGAAAGCCGGGCTGAGACCCGGCGTCTGGCAGAGACCTACCGCCGCCAGCGTGGCACGCAAGTACACCCTCTCTTCAGTGGCCACCGGGACTACGCCAACGTCCTGCATCAGTTGCGCCAGGGCAATGAGTCGATGTTCGTCTTTTCTACGACCACACTAGAGGCTGGTATTGACATTGGTGACCTCCAGCACGTCGCTATCCTGGGGTTCCCTGGTAGCCGCAACAGCTTCAAGCAAATGGCTGGACGGGCCGGGCGCTCAGGGCCGGCGCACGTGGTCTTCATCCCACGTACTGGCCGTCTCGGTGTAGCGGCAGACGAGTACTATTCTCGCCTTGATAACCTGAAACGGCTTGTAGAAGCCCAGGCCGATCCGGTATATATCAACCCCGCCAACCCGGTTTTGCTACGGCAGCACCTACAGCGCATGCGTTGGGAGGCACATCGCATGGGGCTGCGAGGTGGCGAGGAACTGCTCGAGCAACTCCTGAGTCCAGCAGCCGTGCCCGAGACGGTGAGGAAGGAGCTCAAACGGAAGTTCGCCCCGCTACTTACACAGCCGCTTGCAAGGGTCGAAGCGCCGCCGTTGCGGTCGATGCCGGGCCTGACGTACCTGGTGATCAGGCTAGGCGAGGGGGCTCCGATCCAGGGTATCGGCGAGCTAACGCTGGAGGCGGAGACGACCCCGGAGTGGATGCTTGGGGAGTTGCGGCAGGAGGCGGCTCATCGGGAGTGGGCGCTGGGCCTGGTGTTCCCACATCAGGGCCGCTACTACCGCAGCATCGATTGGACGCGCGCCCGCGTTACCCGGAACCAGCGCACTGAGGAGGCCGTGCTGGTATGGGTCGAGGACGTCACCGACAGCCTGATGGATCCTGAGGAGTACAACCGGGCGTACTACGGTGCCAAGCAGGTGGATCGGCCCGACTTCAAGCAGGTGAAGCACTACCACAGTCCGTGGCTTGTCGTCTACCCTCGGCTCGAGGAGGTCGAAGCCCGCACAGCTATAGGTTCGGTTATCGCAGAAGCAGGACGGGGGCGGGTACGGGTAGGCCTGGAGTTGGTTGTCAAGCGCCTCACTAAGACCGTGCAATTCCGCTGCCCGTCACTGCGAAGCACTCGGGGAATCAGAGGGATCCATGGTGTTGAGGAGTGGGTAGTGGAAGACTGCGACGGGCGGAGAGTGCTCTTGGATCCGCTGGAGAAGCGAGAACTGCTCAAGAGCGGAAGCGTGGTGGTGCCGGAGTCCGCACGAGACGGAGAGGAGCCGATACAGGGGCGAGGGTACGTCCTGCAGAGTTATTCCAAACGCCAGGCCAGGGTGAGTACTCATGCCTTCAACTTTGTGCTACCTGGTACCTGCTCGTGCGGGGAGGAGACGGAGCCACACTATGGCTGGAAAACTGGGTTCGAGAACGTCCCGGACACCTGGAAGAATCACCCGGTGTTCTCGCCTCTCGCTCGCGAATACGAGACCGATCTCGGCCAGATCCGCTTCAGCGACGGCTCAACAGCGGCGTACTGGGCCTTGAGCAACGCACTGGCCAAGGCCATTCCCGACGTACTCGAAACCGACCTCTCCGACATAGGCTTCGCCTTGCAGGCCCCGCGGCACGAGCTGGTATTCACCGCTTACGACGCTGTTGAGGGCGGCATCGGGGTTGCCACCCAGTTGCCTGCCAAGCTGCCGGAGATCCTGGCGGAGGCCCGACGGCTGCTGGAGCTGAGCCTGCGCTGCGACTGCCAGGGTCAGGGGTGCTTCGGCTGCATCTTGCCTTTGCGCGAACTCAGGCTTCCCCAGGACATCCCTGCGACCAGCGGCGCGGTAGAAGCGCCCCCGGCCGAGCAGGCGCGGCTGCTTCTGGAGGAGACCCGTCCGTACAAGCCCGAGCCCAATACCACGGCTGCAGCACACCTGCTACGCAACCTGCTCGAGCCACCCTCCCGGCCAGACACCAACACCACCCTTCTGCCCAAACTCACAGAATACCCTGTCTTTCGGCGACTGATTTTCGTTCTCGACAGCCTGCTGCTCGACAGCTCCAGCGTCTCCAAAGCGCAGCGTCTACGTGAAGATCCCGACCTGCTGGTCGAAAATTTGCGCCCGATCCCCCGCGTCATGGAGATTTTGGAGGAACTCCTGGGCGGCCGGGTCGAGGTGGTGCTGGTCAGCAACAACTCAATGCGCTACGTCGAGACTGCCTTAAAGCGGCACTTCCCCGCGAGTGTGGCAGCGAGGCTCCTGGGTAGCGCTGTGGCGTCGGCCAACAAACCAAGCACCGGTCGGCTGCAACCGCTGATTGAGGATCTGAACCCGCAAGAGGTGCTTCTGGTAGGAGACCGGCTAGAGGACGTGCTGACAGCACGACGGCTGGGGATCGTCTCCGCTCTGGCGACCTGGAGTGCAGCGGACGCAGCCCACGCCCTCAACGCAGGGCCAGATCTTATCTTCTCTGCTCCAGAAGACCTCCTCTACGCACTGGGCGACTACCGGGCTTACCTGCACCCCCTGGAGCAGGAGGGCGTCCCAGCCGAAGTAATCGCGGCCCCGCTGCGACTGAGCCGGGCCGGGCGGGTTTGGAGTGTCCTCGGGCGCTACCTCCCTGAGCGGCCCAGGAGCAGGCGAGCCAACGACCTCCTAAGCAATGCACGTTACCAGATCCTCGATTTCAAGCGCTCTGGCAAGCGTGTTCGTGCAGTTGCAGATTACCTCGTGCGGCGTTTTCCGGATTTACCGGTGGCCTATGTGCCTTCACGACAGCCCGTCCAGGCCGGATTGGATGCCCTGGCCGAGGAACTCGAAGCCCGTGGACATCCCGTGCTGAGGGTGCTGCAGTGGCAACGGGTGCCTCCCCTCCGCCAGCATGACGCTGGAGGGGAGGCGGAGCGGCGCGCCAACGTGGCCGGAGCCTTGCGGGTGGCCGATCCCGCCGCCGTGCGCGGGCTACGCTTACTTCTGCTCGATGATCTGATCAGCAGCGGCCAGACCCTCATCGAGGCCGATCGTGCCCTGGTCGAGGCGGGGGCCAGACCCGAGGCGCTGGCTCTGGCCTACAGCCTGTGGGAGCGTGACCGGGCGGCCGGCCCGGAGGAGGAGATGGCGTGAGGATTGACCGCCTTGCCTATCTGGTCGGCTGGGATCCCAAGGGTTGGCCCCACCACAACCCGTTGCAAGGAGTACCTTACTTCTTGCAGCAAGCCCTGCTCGTACTTGCCGAAGCAGAGGGGCTGCAGTTGGATTGGGTTGAGGGTGATCTGCGCACCGCCCAATTACCGGAGTACGCGGACGCGTTGGAACTGTGGCCTGCCGAAGCCTACAGCCGCTTCTCTCTTCTTGACCCAATGGCTCCAGAGCGCCAGGGTGCTTTCGGCAGGCTTTTGCTCCCCTTTTTCGAGCGAGCGATGCCCGATTCCGCGGCGCTAGATGCACCAAAGCCCGGCCCAGAGCACTGGCGCCTGGGCGGCGCGCCGGTTACCGTCGATGCTCTAGAGGCCCTACAAGCCTCATCGCGCTGGACCCTGGTTCAGGCAAAACGGCAAGGGATAGCCGTGCGGAGCGGTGATCCGGCCTGGGGACGCTGGCTGGTGCTGGGACCGGCAGCGCTGCGGCTGTGGTCGGCTGCCTGGCTGGCCCGGCTGGGCACAGGGGAATCGGGCGAGTTGCGGGTGCGGATTCGCGGCGACCAGCCTCTACCGGTGCTCGCACTCCTGGACAGCCTGGAATTGCTGGAAGTGGTGCGGCGGCTTTACGGCCTTAAGCAGCGATTGCCGCGAGTCCGGCTGGAGGCCGATGGGCTGGGAGAAGCGTCGCAGCGGGCACTCCGGGCCTACCTGGGCGACCCCGAGGGCCAGCTTAGACGCTTGCTGCTGGCGGAGGTGGAGTTCGGATCCGTGAGTGAGGTGGACGTGCTCATCGACGACCCCCAAGACCCACTCTTGCTGGCGGATTGGCAGCCGGACGAGGTTCTGGAGGCCGCTCGGGGGTTAATTCAGGATCCGGCGGGCATTGACCCGGGCTACCACATCGTCGATCCGGCGCCGGAGGTGCTCGACCACCTGTTCAGCCGGTTTTTCCGCCACCACCGCCTGAGACCGGAGCAGGCCGAGGCCGTGCGGCGGGTGCTCGCTGGCGAGAGTCTGCTGGTGCTGCTGCCAACGGGCTACGGCAAATCAGCAATTTATCAGCTAGCTGCCCTGATCCAGCCGGGCACCGCCCTGGTGGTCTCCCCGCTGGTCTCACTCATTCTCGACCAGGTCGACCACCTCTACCGCGACGGGATCACCGGGGTGGGCTTCATGAGTGGACGCAAGCACGCTGCCGGGACCGCAGAGGCCACGTTGGAGCACCTTCGCAATGGCCGCTACCGTCTTTTCTACATCGCTCCTGAGCGCCTCGACCTGGCCAACTTCCGGCGGGAGCTGGGGGAGCTCATCCGGGGCCACCGCTTCTCTCTAATAGCCGTTGACGAGGCCCACTGTGTGTCAGAGTGGGGGCACGATTTCCGCACCTCTTACCTCCATCTCAAGGGTCTACGTCAGTACATAGAGCAGCAAGGAGTGACCGAGCGTGTACCGATGCTGGCCCTCACCGCCACTGCCTCACCGGTGGTGCGTGCAGATATCCTGCGTCTGCTGGGCATCAGTCCAGACAGTGTGGTGCAGAGCCGCAGTAGCGACCGGCCCGAGCTTAGCTACAGCGTCCACGTCGTCGATGGCCGCCAGGGCTTCGCTGGACGACTGCAAGCACTGGACGAGGTGCTGACCCGGGTCGCGCCTACCGTGTTGGGGGCAGGGAGCGAGGGGTTGCTCGAGCGCGACTCCCGCGGCCGCCACCGCCACGGCGCAGTGGTTTTCGCCCCCTTTGCCAACGCTCACAGCCGTGCCTTTTTCGCCAGCAACGCAGCGGCGGTGGCAGAGCACCTCCGGCGCAACAGGGTGCTGCCAGAGGGAGCGGTAGGCATCCACTCCAACTCTGCCCCGGGCCACTGCCCGCGCTGTGGCTCTACCCGTTACTACAGCGACTACGGCCGTTATCGCTGCGCTGAGGCGGACTGCGGGTTCGTTGGGAAAAGGGACGACTTCACCAGCCCCAGCGATTGGGACGAGCATCTGCTAGAGGTTCAGGCCCAATTCCTCGACAACCGCCTGCCGGTGCTGGTCTCGACCAAAGGCTTCGGGATGGGTATCGACAAGCCGAACATACGCCTGGTGGTGCACTACGTGATGTCAGGCAGCCTGGAGGGCTACTACCAGGAGGCTGGCCGGGCTGGACGTGACCGCGCGCACGCCCACGTTGCGCTGGTCACAGTTCCTCCGGATCCCACCTGCGCCGAGCAGCACCTGGGCGACCGGGCTATCTTCGGACTGGGAGCGGACGACCCCCTACCGCTCCCCTGTCTGGAACGCGACAGGCGGGGTTTCCCAACGTTACGGTGTCCCTTCGGCTTGAAGGAGCTTTGCGACGTGGGCCAGCAGGCTTATTTCATCAACCAGAATTTCCCCGGTGCCCGGGATGAACTAACCCAACTTACCGAGGCCTACAACAGGGCGCTGACCGGGAGGCTGCTGGTGGAGTCGGCCGGGGCTGGTGACAGCAAACCGGTGGAGAAGGCCCTCTCCCGCCTGCGAGTGTTGGAGGTGCTTCACACCTATACCCGCCAGAGGAGCCACGCCTACCGAGCGACGCTCAATCAGGACTGGACCTGGGCTCGCGGCGTCGCCGCTCTGGCTGACTACGTGCGCGGCTACGGCGAAGCCACGGGCACCCCGGACGCGGTGCTGATCGAAGTCGAAGAACTGGCCCGCTCCGAGGGAAACCAGGCCGAGTTCGTGCAGCGAGCCGGGAAGATCCTCATCGAGGCGCTCTATACCACGATCCGGGCCATGCGGCTAGCAGGGCTGCGCAACCTCTACCACTATGCAGCCCTGCCGGCGGGCAGTTGTCGGCGCGTATATCTTCGGCGGGCCTTCGAGCTACGCCTGCCACAGGACTATAGCTGCGGTTTCTGTGACACCTGCGTACCGGACATGAAATTCGGGCGTGAGCGAGCTCTGGTTCCCGAGGAGGCAGCGCGCGAGCGGATCCTGGCCGAGGGTCTTGAGAACGTGCTTACAGGCTACAACCTCACGGCGCTGAGGACATACGCCCGCGAAGTGGTCGAGGCGGGATTCGTGGGCGCTGTGCGCGGCCGGGCGGAGTATCTGCTCGAGCAACGACCCAACGACCTGGCGGTGCTGTTTCTGGCTGCCCTGTGCGCGGGCCTCGAGGGCGAGAGGGCCACCGCCAAGGTGCTGACCGAGCGTGCTCTGGACGTGATGCTGCGCGCACGGATGGGCTTGACGAACCAGCTGGCCTTCGTGCTAGCCCTGGGAGAGTGGGTGCCGAGCCTCGCTGACGACCTAGCAGGGGATCCCCAGGGGGTTCTGGGACGCAACCACCCCCGCCTCACCCTGCTTGAGACCCTCCGGCAGCTTGACCCTGCTCGTGCAGCGCACGTTGAACGTGCCTGGGCGCTTGAGGGACTGGTGAAGGTTGCCGAGCGCCTGAGCAAGTTGCTGCCTGCAGAAGTGCTTAAGGCTTTCACCACTGCTGTTGAGCACGTCACGCCCCCACATAGAGATAGAGGTATAGGAGGAATGAATGGCTGACTACCTGACCGACGAATGGATCACACAGCAGCAACAACGACTGGACGCCGCCCACGAACAGGTGGCTCATGCCATCGCCTTGTTCGGGCGTGCTGGGGACTCTCTGCCCCGGCTGGAGGCAGCTCTGCAGGCTTCTGAGGAGCACGTATCCCGCTTGAGGATGGAGTTCGAGCAGGCTCGTGCCGGATTCCACAGCGAGGTGAATGGGTTGCTGAAGCGCCTCAAGGAGGAAGGCAAAGTCCAGATAGAGCGCCTGGGCCAGCACCTGAGCGAGACACTCAAGGATCTGGAGGGGTTGCGCGATCAGCGCCTGCTCTGGGAACTGCGTGAGCGAGTTGAGTCACTCAAACAGCAGTGGTCCGCCACCCAGGAAGAGTGGCTTGAAGCCCTCCGCGAGGAAGTAGCGGCAGTTGAGGCTCGAGTACAGGAACCGCTGCGAGACCTTGACCAGAATCTGCGCGGGGGGCTGGAGGCGCTTCAGAGTGAGGTATTCGGGGCCCAGACAGCCCTGCGCCAGGAGTTGAGCAGCCAGCTTGACCAGCTTCGGGCGTTGTTGGGACACATGAACTCGCAGATAAGTGCCGTTTCCCAGAGCCTGGAGCAGGAGGTGAGGGAACGGCAGGCCCTCGGCCTCGCCCTCGATACCGAGCGATCGGCCCGCGAAGCGCTGGGTCAGGAGTTGCACACGCTGCAGCAGACCCACGCCTTGCTGCAAGAGGAGTTCGGCGTACAGTCGCGGAGGCAGCAGGAGCTCGAGCGGCAGGTGCAGGAACTGGCTCAGACCCTGGAGCAGATGGGCGAAACCATCTCGAATACTCAGCAAAACAATGCAACACGGCTTGATCGACTCGAACGATACATACGCTCGCTGCTGGCCTGGTTCAGCTCTGTTCGTGGGCTCGCACGTCTATTTAAAAATCCCCAGGGGGTCGAGGGCTGATGCAGCGGCACACGATCTTCACTATCACCGCTCTGAGGGAGTTGCAAGCGGTTCCCGCTCGTGAGCGAGATGCCCTGTTGAGCGACATCGACCTACTGGCAAGGGATCCACGCTCGGGGCGGCTCAACCTGAGTCCACTACATAAGTACCCTGGTTTTCATCGATTGAAAGTGGGTAACTGGCGGGTCTTCTGCCGCCTGGATGAGTACGTGGAGATCCACGCGGTTCGCCGGCGTAGCGAGGACACCTACAGTCTGCCCTTTAACCCCCGCACGCTGAACACGCCCAGCGAGCTCACTACGCCACACCCCGATGATTGGGACGAGGAGGACGAAAAGCTCGCCGCAGGAGGCCCGCCGAAGGAGCAGGTCTTCCCGCTACGCCCCGAGCAGCTCGAGGGCTGGGGCGTACCACGACTTTACTTCCCTCAGTTCTTGAGCTGCACTAGCGACGACGACTTGCTTGCACTCGATAGCGTGGTGCCTGCCGAGTGGGTTGTGCACGTGATCAGCATGCTATATCAGCCTGGCCTGGATCAAACGCAGTCCGAGGCGCAGTACGTGGTGCACTCGCGGCAGGAACTGGAGGACTACCTCAGCGGCCGCCTCAGCGACCTACTGCTCCGCCTTGATCCCGAGCAAATTCACGCCTCGGAGTGGCGGCTGGAGGGTCCAACCCTGGTGCGCGGCGGTCCCGGCACCGGAAAGACCGTTGTGGCCCTGTACCGGGCCCTGGCCTACGCCCAGCACCGGCCCGGCTCGCGGATCCTGTTCGCCACCTACACCACCACCCTCGCCCACTACGCCGAGCAGCTGCTCTCACGCCTGATCGAAGAGCGGGGCCTGGACGCTGAGGTCGAGGTTAGCTGGGTGGATAGGCTAGTGCGGCAGAACCTGAAGGCCGCCTCCTGGAAAATTGCTGGCGACTCAGAGTTGCTCGACGCCGTGCGGGTCGTGCTGGGCGAGCTACGGGATCCGTTCCTGCAGGGTTTGGGCCCGCGCTATCTGCGCGATGAGTTCCATGACGTAATTCAGGCCTGGGATCTCGATCACAGGGAGTACCTGAGCTTCGCACGTCATGGGCGGCAGCTCCCGTTATACCCCGAGGAGCGAGAAAAGGTGTGGGTAGCCTACGACCGCTGGCGCAGGTTGCTCGATCAGCGCCGGCTGCTGAGTTGGAACCGGGCCCGGTCGGCAGCACGAGCCAGTGCACAACCGAACTACGATGCGGTAATAGTTGACGAGGCACAGGATCTCCCGCCCGTCGCCCTGCGCTTCCTACTGCGCCTCGTCAAGCACCCGAAGGGCTTCTATCTCACCGCCGACGCTAACCAGAGCCTCTACCAGCAGGGGTTTTCCTTTAAGGCGGTAGATCAAGCGCTCGACATGAGGGGCCGGAGCCTTCTGCTGCGGCGCAATTACCGCTCGACACGGCCTATTCATGCAGCGCTGGCAGCGCTGGCCCGCCATCCCTCACTGGAGTCGGAGGATCTGCCCGAACCAGCCCACCGTGATGGACCCAGGCCGCTGCTGGTGGGGATTGCCCACGACAAGGAGGCCGGCACGCTCCGCGATCTGATCTACCGCCTGTGCAGACAGCTGCGAGTGCCTCTGAGTGGGGTAAGTATCCTTTGCCCGAGCGAAGCCCGCGCGCGTGAGGTGGTTGACATACTCAACCGGTTGGATGTACCCGCCGCCTGGTCAAAGGGAGAGGATCTCGAGTTGGATCAACCAGCGGTCAAGGCGCTGACGCTGCACTCGGCCAAGGGCCTGGAGTTCCCGGTGGTCGTGGTGCTCGACGTCAACCAGGGCACGCTCCCCCGCCAGGCCGCGGTGCCCGCGGAGGAGGTGGAGGCCTACGAGGCCCGTGACCGCCGGCTGTTCTACGTCGCCTGCTCGCGGGCCATGCAAGCCCTGGTGGTCGCCTACGACCCCCGCTGGCCGAGCCCCTTCGTGCGTGAGCTGCCGCCGGAGCTCTGGGAGCAGCGATAGGGAGCCGCCGCCCGCGGCGGCGCGGGCCGGTCAGGGGGCAGCTGCTCCCCTCGTCCCCCTGGTTCACGCCCTATGGCTTTCCCGCGGGGCTGCCTCGCTCGGCCGGCTCGACCCTGAAACCCTGGCTCGATCAGCGCCGAATTGCGCGCTCGCGCCTCGACAACCTCACCAAGCCGTCCCTGACGAGAAGCAGCCCCCCGAGCATTCTCCTTTCCCGCCGCTCAGTGGGGCGCCTGCGCCCCCTGGTACAGCGCCTGTCCTCCCTCAATGGATGCTTGGGCGTGACTCGTGGGAACGTAGCTCGAGCCGCGCTTCACCAGAAGCCCCATGCGCTCCAGCTTCTTAAGTCGGTCTCCGGCGGAACTCTTGGCGATCCCCAGCGCCCGGCTGATCCCCGAGGGGCCGATTGGCCCCTCCGCCGCCAGACGGAGTACTTCCTTATCCCCCTCGGAGAGGAGCAGGGTGGGTTCCTGTTGACGTTCTTCCGTGCGGGTCGGAATCTCCGACAGGGGTTCGCTCCTGGCTTTCTGTGGAACCGTGGCCGTTTGGACTGCCCGCACCGACTGTCTCACCTGGCTGATCTTGGTTTCCACAGCCTCCGCTGAGAGGAGCGTCTCGAGGATGGCTTCGTACTGCGAACGCTCCTGCACCGGATCCACCGCAGCGCGAAAGGGTTGTGCCTGGACTACAGGCTCCTCGCTCGCTGCAGGGGCTTTGTCAACCACCCGGCTATCGCCGGGAAAAGACGCCACGCTTGACGAAGCGCGCAGTGTGGCCGTTTGGACCCGGGCCTCATACATGCTGGAGAAGTTGCCCCAGAACACCACGAAGGCCCCGATCAGGCTGCCCCAGAAGGCCCACGGGGAGTGAATGACCACATACGCAAAGCTCATATAAAAGGTCGCAACCTCGACCGCGAGGGCCAGCGCCCACGAGGCCCGCACCCCCTGGGCCTCATAGCCCCGGTAGTAGTGGCGCAGGTGCGAGTAGGAGGAGGCCAGCGCCAGGGCGTACACCAGCACGCCGAAGGCCGCCCCGACCGCGCCGATCAGGTCTCCACGGAGGAAGAAATCTCCCACTACCCGGCCCGTGACCAGTCCAACCACCGGCAATGCCAGAGCCGCGATGAGGGAGAGCAAAGCCACTTGCCAGCGCATAGCAATATGTTACTGCACACAGGAATATAGTATGACCTTCTCTTCCGAGGAATTTCTATAGGGGTACCTCTCCAAAACTCCCAACAGTCCCAACATTCCCAACAAGGCCATAAATAACAAGTCCTACACGGCATTTCTGGTGTTGGGAGTTTTTGTTTTTCCAAAAGGAAATTCCCAACATTCCCAACAGACCTGTAGCTTCGTTCTCAGCAGTCGTGGATGAGGGGTTGAGTTGTTAGAGACTGTCGTAAAAGTCCGCTATGCTTGAAGGGTGGCTTCTACACGGAGATCTTACCCCAGCGACCTGTCGGACGCGGAGTGGGCCATCCTGGAGCCCTTGATCCCTGCCCCCAAGCCCGGTGGCCGACCCGCAAAGGTGCCCAGAAGGGAGATCGTCAGCGCCATACTTTACGTCCTGGAAAACGGCATCAAGTGGCGGGCCATGCCTCACGACTTGCCCCACTGGTCCACGGTCTACCACTACTTCCGCAAGTGGCAGAAGGAAGGGGTTTGGGAGAAGGTAGCTCAGGTTCTGGCCCGTCGTGACCGGGAGCGGGGAGGACGGTATGCCTCCCCGAGTGCCCTGGTCATGGACAGCCAGTCGGTGAAGACGAGTGAAAAGGGGGGCCCCGGGGACACGACGGGGCGAAGAAGGTCAAAGGGAGGAAGCGGCAGATCCTGACGGACACGGGGGGCCGTCTCTTGAAGGCCTTGGTCCACCCGGCCAATGAGCACGACAAGTGGGGTGGGCAGGCGTTGCTTTTGGGGATGGACCTCTCCTTGTGGCCCCGGGTGCGCAAGCTCTTTGTGGACTGGGGCTACCGGGGTTTGCGGGAGGTGGCTAGGGGGCTGGGACTGGAGCTGGAGGTGGTGGCCCGTCCTTACGCGGGGGTGCGGGGGGTCTGGGTGCGGGAGGGGGAGGAGGTGCCGGAGATCCCGCGGGAGGGTGGGTTCAAGCCCCTGCCCAAGCGGTGGGTGGTGGAGCGGACCTTTGCCTGGATGGGGCGAAACCGACGGCTGGGGAAAGATTACGAGTACCACCCTGAGGTAACGGAAGCCTGGATGTATTTAGGCATGATACGCTTGCTGGTGAAGCGGCTGGCCAGGGCCGCATAAGCTGGAGGAGGGGACTTTTACAACAGTTTCTTAGATCCGCCGCACCCACCCCCGCCGGGCCTCGGGTAAGAGTACCCCGCCCCATCGCGGACGGGGCGGGATAAGGGTATCTCCGATTCAGGGGGAGGTGCGGATGGTGCCGTTATCTCCCACCGCCTCGAAGAGGCTACCGTGGTAGGTCTCTCTGTAACGGTTGCCCATGTCCTTTCGATCATTCGCCTAAGGGAAGGAGACTGCTCCCCCGCCGACAACGTACTTCTTGTTGACGTTTACCGATTGAATATCAAGATCGCTCGTAAAAAGTGAAAAGGAGGCGGGAGTACCAAAAACACTGATAAACTCCAGGCTCCGCCGTAGTCCCATAGGGGACACCAAGGCGTAGACTTCGACAACGGCATTTGTGCCGTTAGATGGAGCTGTATAACCCACACTGTTCAAGAGGGGTGAAAGGCTGGCCAGATCAAAGCTGGTAGCCCCTGCCAGGTAGCCAGAGGAAACCAAAACGCTCAAAAATCGTCCTGAAGGGGTAGAGTAGCTCGCTCCATAGGCAATCGCCCCCGGGTAGCTCAGACCAGAGATCTGGGGCAGGCCGGCTGCATTGCTAGAAAGCGCCCCGGTCGACCAAGGGGTTGCGAAGGCCACCGAGGTCGGCGGAGTAGAGTAACCCTTGAAGGTGATGGCTCGTTGGCCATCCCCGTCAGTGAAGTAATCTCCCTGTACTGCTTCTGTGAAGCTGATGTATCGATCGCCTGACTGGAAGCCCGCTACCGGCAGGTAACTGTTGTTGCTTACCCTCAGATCCGCTATGCCCGTGTTGCTGGCTGTAATGTACCCGTAGCCGACATACTGTGAGAAAGAAGCAGGGGGCGGGTTCGTGAGGGCGACGCTTTGCGCGTTGGTGAGATCCGAGGGCACGAAGGTGATGGTGGGGTTGCTGCTGGTCACGTTGCGTACCACCTTGACCGCTTTTGTGGGCCCACCGTTGGCCTGGCGGATTCGCACCACCAGATCCACTGCTCCAGAAGCGCTTTTCTGGTAGGAAACGGTAGACTTTAGTGCGCTGTTGAGGGTGGAAGAAGGGTAACTGTCGTTCACAAAGACTTCATCACCCGGAGCAACCACCGAGGCGATCTGTGAGGCGTCCACGGTGACCGTAATTGTCGGTCCCGTCGATGGGGCGCCATAGGCATAACAACTCACGGTAGCGAGGTTGGACTCGCTGACGGTAGCCAAAACGAATTGTGTTGACCCGGCACTTCCGCTACTACCGCATACCACGGCCACCCCGTACCGCGAACCGCTGACGTTGAAAGTCGCCTGGTTATTCGTAAAGTTTAGCGGCTGCCAGTTATTCTGGTTTGAGTCCTGATAGTATCCCGTATATCCGCTTCCGCTTGGGTCTGAAACCTTTACGGTGACCTGCGAAGGCGAACCGCCGCCCCCACCTGGAGCGCTCACCGTCAGGCTCAGACCGACTTGCTGGGTCAGGCTCCCCGAGGTGCCCTTGACCTGCAGGGCGTAGGGCCCGGTAGCCACGCTCGAACCCACCGTCAGGGTGAGGTTCTGGGTCACCGGGCTGGTGCCGCTCACGGTCACGCTGGCGGGCGAGAGGTTGATCCCCGAAACGGGGTTGCCGCTGCCGTCCACCAGGGCAAGGTTCACCGCCCCGGTGAAGCCGTTCTGCGGGGTCACGGTGAGGGTGGTGCTGCCGCTAGACCCCTGCTGCACGGTGAGGCTGGTGGGGTTCAGAGCGAGGGTGAAGGAGGGGGTGGTTCCGCCGCCGCCGCCACCCCCACCTCCTCCACCGCCGCCGCCGCTGCTGCCGCCGGAGGTCCCCCCGCCGCAGGCCGCCAGGAGCAGGGTCAACACCACGCCGAAAAGCCAGAAGATTGTTCGCTGTGAAGGTGAAGATTGTACGGTTTGCATGGATAACCTCCCGTGTAGAGAATATCGATACCATCGCCAGTCTAACCTGGACATCGATACCATCGCCAGTCTAGCCCGGGGCGGTCGTCGCCCCGGTGATTTTCAACCCAGCAGCCGCACGCTCTTTATTCGCTCAATACCCATACAGCGAACTTTTCCGGCTAGACTGAGGGGGTCATGGAGAGCGCAACCCCCCTCAAGCTGGCTGAAGTGCGCGGTAAGAAAACGAAAGCGAACTCTGAACTGGACGCGGTGATCCGGGAGACCGCCCGGCTCTGGCGCAAGGCCCACCTGGACTACGACCAGAGCAAGTATGTGGTCGAGCGGGTGCGCCGGATGCTGGAGCTCGCCCCGCCCCCGGCTCGCCGCCGGGTGGTGGAGCGGCTCTCCCCCGAAGCGGTGAGCCGCCTGCTGGAAGCGGCGTATCGCCTGAACCCCCGGAAGCCGGTCTACGGCCTGATGTTGAAGACGCTCTTCTACACCGGGTGCCGGGTCAGCGAGTTCGTCTTTCTGCGGGCCCAGGACCTCCACCTCGACGGGGAGGCCCCCCACCTCTACGTCCACAAGGCCAAGAAGGACTCGGTGCGGTACGTGCCGATCCTGCCCGCCCTGGCCCAGGAGCTGCGGGTTCATCTGGCGGGGCGCACCCGGGGCTACCTCTTCGAGTCCAACCGCCACCAGCGCTACTCCCCCCGGGCCGTCCAGAAGCTCATCCAGGCCGCCGCCAAGGAGGCGGGCCTCGAGCGGCGGGTCTACCCGCACCTGCTCAGGCACTCGGTGGCGCAGATCCTTCTCGACCGGGGGATGCCCCTGGAGCAGCTTCAGAAGTTTCTGGGGCACCGGGACCTCAAGACCACCCAGATCTACGCCGAGAGTTCGCTGGAGCAGGTGGGGGAGAGTTATCGGCGGGTGCTGGGTGGGAGGAGTAGCTGAGTGTGTTAATGCCCATAGACATATCGGTTTATCCGTGTTAAGGTTACGCCGTAATGGCTAACGTCGGCACCGCAATAGAGTGGACCGATGCCACCTGGAACCCTACCACCGGATGCAATAAGGTCAGTCCAGGGTGCAAGCACTGCTATGCCGAGCGCATAACTGAGCGCTTCTCCCAGCATTTCCCCCAGGGATTCCGCTTCACCCTGCACCCCGAGCGGTTACAAGAACCATATCGCTGGAAGAAGCCGAGGCGGGTCTTCGTCAATTCGATGAGCGATCTGTTCCATGAGCAGATGCCCCTGCGCTTCCTGCTGGAGGTCTTCCGCGTGATGCGCGAGACGCCCCAGCACACCTACCAGATCCTCACCAAACGCCACACGCGCCTGCTGGAGCTCGACCCCCTGATCGAGTGGCCCGAGAACGTCTGGATGGGAGTCTCGGTGGAGAACCAGAAGTACGCGGTACGGGTGGATTTCCTTCGTCAGACCGGGGCCAGGGTCAAGTTTCTCTCCTGCGAGCCTTTGTTGGGGCCCCTCGAGTTAGACCTGCGCGGCATCCACTGGGTGATCGTAGGGGGGGAGAGTGGCCCCGATCACCGCCCCATAGACCCCACCTGGGTGCGCTCCCTTCGAGATCAATGCCAGCGAGCTGGAATCCCCTTCTTCTTCAAGCAATGGGGCGGCAGAACGCCGAAGAGTGGGGGCAGGTTGTTGGATGGCCGTACCTGGGACGAATTTCCTCAGACTGACTCACTCACCGAACGGCAAGCCCGGTTGAGCAGGATTGGTCTCGATACTATTGAAAACACTATTCGCGATCCGCAGAGCGATTTTGTTCTTTGAGTGGAAGGCTAGAACATGCATCGGCGCGTTATTGCTATTTCTAGCTACGGTGACCAGTTCGGTTCCATCTAGTCCTAGCCCCCTCATCCGGTCACGGTAGGCCTCGGTAAAGGCCTCAAACCAGGACTGCCCTGGCTTTTGCCGCAAGCCCTGCCACAAGGCGTCCCCGAAGAACTCGTCCAAAGTTTGTGGGTGGTTTTGCTTGGCACGGTTAGCCCCGCTGCCACTAATCAGGATAAAGATATCTGCCTTTTCCCGCCTGGCGATTTTCTCGACAGTAGCCCACCTGAGTTCAAGGCCAAAGGGATCCAAAAAGAACAGCGTAGGTGCTCTTGGGTGGATCTGCTGCAAGATATCCTCGACACGGAGATTGAAATCGTCTCGGTAGAGGTGGATACCGCGAAGGCTAGGGTTGTGCTTCCGGAGATTCCGCTCGAGCTCAGTGTACGAGCGGCGGTCTTTTTCCACGAAAAAGAAGCTAGTGAACTGGGAATGTTGAATGGCCAGCAGAGGCGATCCTTCAACCAGGCTGCCATCTTTCTGCTGGTTGTACCCTGGACCGGCGAACCCATCTACGTAGTGGCGAGAGAGCGCCTTTTTTGTAGCATTGACGAATGCAGGCAAGTACCTTTTCAGAAACTCCAGCTTCTTCAAGGTCCAAGAATGAGCCGTGGGGTATCGCATCAGCTACAGGATAGCAAAGCCCGGACGCGCCCTGAGCGGCACTTGCACATCGTGATTGGCTTTATTCCTGTGATGCCTAAGGCCAGGGCAACCGGAGGACTTACCGGATGAGCAGGTGGGCCTCGAGGTCGCGCTTGATGTCCTTGGCGATTTCTGGGGCGTCGCGGTAGTCCCTGAGCTGGATGTTGTCGTGCTTGAGGGCTTCCTCGAGGTTGCGTATCTGGGATGTCGGCTGGCTGGGCCTGTAGACCAGCGCCACAAACTGTGCGTCCCGGACTTCCGTGTCCGATTCCCAGGCATCCCGTGCGGTCTGGCGGTACGCGTTGACCGCCGTTTTGACGGCTCGCTCATGGCCTGCAAAGGAGATGGCCTGGAAGAAGTGCCAGGCATCGTTCTTGTAAGCTAGGTCCACCGTGGGTTCCGTCAGAAGAGGCAAGCGCCAGTCCTCTTTAAGCCCTAAGGAGAAGAGCCTGAACTGTACAAATACTTCGTGGACTCTCTTGCGGATCAATGTACGGGTGACCGTTCTAGGTTCTGGCCGGGGCTGCTGATCCCCCACGTAGTCCCTAAAGAGCTGAGCGAGCGTGGCTGCCGGGTCACTCGTGACCGCCGTCCGTAGTGGGCTGAAGCGGATGTTGTTGCAGAAAACCTCTTGGAGCAGGGCCATGCCCTCACGGGTGAGCTGGCCGTCAGGGGATGCCTCCTTGCCCAGCAGGTCATCCACGCGCCGCTGGGCGATGATGTTGTGGAGCTTAGTGAGGGCGTGCCGAACGAAAAGGCCGTCGCCACCGAGGGCCTTGGCACGGCTGCCCTCGCTGAAATGGTCCAAGATGCGAATATTCTGGAAACCTGCATCGGGGCAGGTCAGCACCACCCCGACGTTTACGAACTCCTCACGGGGTACGTCGGGTAAGTACCGAATCACCATGTAGGTTGCCTGCATCCGTTTCATCGCCACCACTCCTGCTTCTGGAGCCGTTGCTCGAGATAGGCGGGGAGGTTCCGGGCTTTGGTGCACACATAGTCTACCAAAGCCTCGCGCTCGCGGGATGAAATTCCCCACTCCAACGGAATTGTCCCCACGATGGACTCGAGCCGAGGGCGGCTCAACTCCGACATTTTACCAAGGTAGGATGAAAAGTCCGTGGCGGGGTTGACTGTCCGGAGGAGTCTGTCCAAGTCCTCTCCATACGGGAGCGGGTCATACAGCGGCGGGAAGCTCGTATCCCGTAGGTTGCCCAGCTCCCACAGCCCGCCTCCGAAGGCCAAGCCGAGGTCGATCACGACCAAGCGTCGCTGCCCGCGCCGTTCGAGCAGGAGGTTGGGATTGGCTGCGGTGCGGTCCCAGTTCCCGAGCAGCAGGTCCAGCACCACCACACCCGCGAGCATTCGGGGGTTCGCCAGCTCGAGGGTGTTGAGATCGTCTGGGGTGGGGTGTTGCGCCGAGGGGAGCCACCGTGAATAGAAGGCCAGGCCTGGCAGGAAGGTGAAGCGGTCTCCGGAGGGGCTCGTCACCTCGAGCTTCCCGTCGTCGGGCAGCACCTCCGCCTCGATCTCTACAACTCCGCACTCGGGGTGTTCCAGGCCCAGCACGTCGGCCACCTGGAACCCAATCAGCTCGTTAGCAAGGGCCTTGGGGCCGTGATCGGATTGCGCGAACTTGACCAGACAGTCACCTAGCCCCTCCACGCTGAAAATCTGCGGCAGAGTGGCCCCGTACCCCACCGGGCCCTTGTGGGCGATGGCTTTAGGGTAGTTCATCTCATCACCCTGGGCCGCCAAAGGCGGTAGGTCATGCTGTGCTCTGTAAGCAGGTTGACCCGAGAGGAGGTGGGCTCGCGTGGCATCGTCGGTTCGGTGCAGAGCGTGTGTTCCAAGTATAAAGCCCGCAGTGCGTCACCTGGTGCGGGATGGCCTCGAGCTAGTTATGATTGACTCTACGTTATGGTACCCGACAAGCTTCTCCTCACCACACCGAACCCGATCGAGGAGCGCCTCGAGACCCTCCGCGAACTCTTCCCCGAGGCCTTCACAGAGGGAAGACTCGACCTCGAGACCTTCCAGAAATTGTTGGGGATGAAGGTGGAAACGGGGCGGGAACGCTACGGGCTGTCATGGGCTGGGAAGGCCGAAGCGATCCGCGCAGTGCAAATCCCGAGTAGGGGAACCCTGCGACCTAAGCGGGATCAATCCGTAGATTTTGATACCACCGAAAACGTGATCATCGAGGGGGACAACCTCGAGGTGCTTAAGCTGTTACAACAGGCCTACCACGGCAAGGTCAAGATGATCTACATTGACCCGCCCTACAATACGGGCAACGACTTTGTATACCCCGACGATTTCCGGGAAGGGATTCGGCAGTACCTCCGCTTTACCGGCCAGCTATCCGAGGATGGGGTCAGGCTAACCACCACACCCGAAGAAGGAGGACGAATCCATAGCAGGTGGCTGTCCATGATGTACCCTCGGCTGCAACTCGCCCGAAGCCTCCTGCGGGACGACGGGGTGATTTTCGTCAGCATTGACGACCACGAGCTGCACAATCTCCGGGCGATCATGGATGAGATTTTCGGGGAGGAGAACTTTCTCGCCACCATTCTTTGGCAGAAAAAGTATGCTCCCTCGAATGACACCACCGATTTTTCCTACACCCATGACTATCTGCTTTCTTATGTGAAGTCTCGCCGGTTCAACGAGCTAGGGAAGGCCGTGGCGACGCTCAAACGAATGGAGCGTACTGAAGAGCAGAACCGGCTTTATAAAAACCCTGACAATGACCCCAGGGGACCGTGGATGTCGGATAACTACACCTGTAACAAAACTTCCGAGCAGAGGCCCAACCTTTACTATCCGATCATTCATCCCAAGACCGGCAAGGAGATATGGCCGAGCCCGACACGGGTATGGGCATACAGTAGGGAAGTACATGAACGCAACGTCAGTGAGAATCGTGTCTGGTGGGGGCTGAACCAAGAGAATGAAACACCCCGCTATAAGCGCTTCCTATCAGAGGTCGCTGGCGTGGTAGCCGATACTTGGTGGGAGCATACCGATGTCGGGCACACCGACGAAGCGAAGAAGGAGTTCAAATCGCTGTTCGGGGAGGACGCCGACGCCTTCGATACGCCCAAGCCGGTGAGGCTGCTCAAGCGGCTGCTTCAGCTCGCTACCGAGCCCGATGCCGGGGATATCGTCCTCGATTTCTTCGCGGGGTCAGGCACGCTGGGGCAGGCTGTGCTGGAGATGAACCAGGAGGACGGAGGTGACCGGAGGTTCGTTCTTGTCCAGCTACCCGAACCCACCCCCAACCCCAATTACCCGACCATCAGCAGTGTGACGCGTGGCCGAGTACAAAAAGCGGCGGAGCGCATCAGGTCGGGGGACGAAAAATCAGCAGTTCAGCTCCTAGAGCCGGACGGCCAGGATTTAGGCTTCAGGGCCTTTAGTTTAGACACTAGCAACTTCAAGCTGTGGGACGGCGAGGCCGAGGACATTCAAGGCGCTCTCGAGGGCCTCGTAGACAACCTCGTGGAGGGGCGCAGCCAGGAGGACGTGCTCTTCGAGCTGTTGCTCAAGGCCGGTCTGCCGCTGTCCTCGAAGATCCGGGAACAAGAGATCCATGGGCAAAAGGTGTACTCGGTGGCGGAGGGGCAGTTGCTGGTCTGCCTCGAGCGGCCCATCCGGGCCGAGACCTTGCGGGCGATGACGGCCTTGGAGCCTAAGCCCCTTCAGGTGGTGTGCCTGGACGTGGCCTTCTCAGGCAACGACGCGCTCAAGACCAACATCGTCCTGGAGATGCGGGACCGGGGCATCCGCTTTCGCACAGCCTAGCCATGAAGATCAAGTTCGAGAGCAACCAGGAGTACCAGCTCGAGGCCATCCAGGCAGTGACGGGGGTATTCGAAGGGCAACCCTTGAGCGAGGGGCTCTACACCCTGGGCATGGAGTCCGACGAACTATATGGCATCGCCGCCTACGCCAACGGGCTGCTGCTCAGCCCAGAGGCCCTGCTGGAGAACGTCCGCCGGGTGCAGGAGGCCAACGGGCTGGAACCGAGCGATCGGCTCGAGGCCATCGAAATCCCCGATAGCGGCATCGCGCTCAACTTCTCGGTAGAGATGGAGACCGGGACTGGCAAGACCTACGTCTACCTCCGCACCATCTACGAGCTGCACCGCCTCTACGGCTTCAAGAAGTTCATCGTCGCCGTGCCCAGCGTCGCCATCCGGGAGGGGGTGCTCTCGAATCTGCGCCTCACCAAAGAGCATTTCGACACCCTCTACGGCAACGTGCCGGTGGACTACTGGGTCTACGACTCCAAACAGGTCTCACGGCTGCGCTCCTTCGCTACCGAGAACACCCTGCAAATCCTTATCATCAACATTGATGCCTTCAACAAACCGAGCAACAACGTGATCTTTCTCCCCAATGACCGGCTTTCGGGCTTCTGCCCCATCGAATTCATCCGGGCGGCGCACCCGATCGTCATCGTGGACGAGCCGCAGAACTTCGAGAGCAACCTGGCGAAACGAGCCCTGGCGAGCCTGAATCCCCTCTGCACGCTGCGTTACTCAGCCACCCACCGCAACCCCTACAACCTGCTTTACCGGCTCGACCCGGTACGGGCCTACGACCTCGGGCTGGTCAAGCAGATCGAGGTGACGTCGGTGCTCGAGGAGGAGAACTTCAACGTTCCCTACCTGAAGCTGAAGGAAGTCAAGGCCACCAAAAGCAGCATCAGCGCTAAGGTAGAGCTCGACGTTTGGGACGGGAGTGCCGCCAAGCGCAAATCCGTGACCCTCAAGCAGGGCTCCGACCTCTACGAGCTGTCGGGGGGGCGGGAGCTGTACCGGGGCTACGTGGTGGACGAGATCGACGCGGGCTTCAAGTACGTGAGCTTCGCCAACGGGGTGCGCCTGGAGGAGGGGCAGGAACAAGGAGTCAACGCCGATGAGCTGATGCGGGCGCAGATCCGAGAAACCGTGCGCGAACACCTGAACAAGGAACTCGCCGTCGCGCGGCTGCCGGAGGGCCAGCGCCTCAAGGTGTTGTCCCTGTTTTTCATCGACCGGGTAGCCAACTACCGGGGCGAAGACGCCAAGTTTCGGCGCTGGTTCGAGGAGGCCTACCACGAACTTTCGTCACTCCCGGTCTACGCCTCCTTGAACCTTCCCCCGGTGGAGCAGGTGCACGG
The DNA here is from genome assembly GCF_000024425.1 of Meiothermus ruber DSM 1279. NCBI lineage: Bacteria > Thermotogati > Deinococcota > Deinococci > Thermales > Thermaceae > Meiothermus > Meiothermus ruber. The sequence continues at coordinate 548,504 of NC_013946.1, read as the reverse complement.
GGGCTACTTCGCCGAGGACAAGACAGGATGGAAGGACACCTCGGGCAATACCCAGGCCGACGAGGAGGCCTACGAGAAGATCATGCGCGATAAGGAGCGGCTGTTGTCGCTGGAGGAGCCCTTGCGCTTCATCTTCAGCCACTCGGCCTTGCGCGAGGGCTGGGACAACCCCAACGTGTTCCAGATCTGCACGCTCAACGAGACCCGCTCCGAGGTCAAGAAACGCCAGGAGATCGGGCGGGGCCTGCGCCTGCCGGTGCGCGAGAACGGGGAACGATCGTTCGACGCCCGGATCAATCGGCTGACCGTCATCGCCAACGAGAGCTACAAGGACTTCGCTAAGGCCCTGCAGACCGAAATCGAGGAGGAGACCGGCCTTGACTTTGGGCAGGAGCGTATCAAAAACAGCCGCGAGCGGCGCACCCTCAAGCTCAAGAAGGGCTGGGAGCTCAACGAGGACTTCCGCGCGCTTTGGGAACGGATCAAGCACCACACCCGCTACCGGGTGGAGTTCGACACCGAGGACCTCGTGCAGCGGGCCGCCAAGGCCATCCGTGAGATGCCAAAGGTCGAGCGCCCGCGCTACCGCATCGAAAAGGGGCGCATCGTCCGGCTTGGCGAAGACCTCGAGACCGCACTCGTCAGGGTCAACACCGAAGACCTGGACTTCCGCCCCGCCGTCCCTGACCTGCTGGCCTACCTTCAGCGCGAGACCGAGCTGACTCGCGGCACCCTGGCCCGCATCCTCAAGGAGTCGGGGCGGCTGGCGGATGCCAAGGAGAACCCCCAACAGTTCATCGACCTAGCCCTAGCCGCCATCAGGAACACCCTCGGGGAGCTGATGGTGGAGGGCATCAAGTACGAACGGCTCGAGGGACAGGCCTACGACATGATGCTCTTCGAGAGCAAGGAACTCATTGGCTACCTGGACAAAATCGTCGAGGTGAGCAATTCCATCTACGACGGGGTGATCTTCCAGTCGGAGGTCGAGCGGGGCTTCGCCGAAGCCCTGGACAAGCGCGAGGATGTGAAGCTCTTCGTTAAGCTCCCTGACTGGTTCGAGGTGGACACCCCGCTCGGCAAGTACCGCCCCGACTGGGCCGTGGTCATGGTAGATGGCGAGCAGGAGAAGCTCTACTTCATCTGCGAGACCAAGGGCAGCAAGGACATGACTAAGCTGCGCGTCAGCGAGCGCCTCAAGATCGAGAGCGGCAGGGCCCATTTCCAGGCGCTCGAGGTTCCTTACGTCGTAGAAACCTCCGCGGCTGAACTGAGCCCTGAGCGCGTCCGATCAAGCTTCAAAAGTAGCGAATGACACCTGCCTGTCCCGGCTGACCGTGTTTGTTACGGTAAACAGGCCGGGGTGGTAGGTCTTTAGCCCACATTCCGCACCCCCCTCACTCCAGGAGGTAATATCGCCCGGCCCCCAGGAGGCGCACCGCGGTCTCGTGGTGGGAAGCCAGGTTGAGGACCAGCAACTTGCCCCCCAGCTCCACCAGGCGGACCCACATAAAGAGTTGAAACACCCAGCGCAGGGTGGGCTTGGCCGTGGGTCTCCCCTTTTGATCCGGCAGGCTGGACCCCGTCCCCTCCAGCCTCCGCCTCGCCCGCGCCAGCTTCCTCTCGTCCACCTCTAAGCAGGCCAGGATGTTGTAGGTCACCCGGAGGGGGGCTTCCCCCTCCCCTGCTATACCTCCACGAAATCAGGGAGCCCGTGGAGAAGAGCCCTGCAAACGTTCTCGGCCCGGATGGGGTCCTCCGAAGGTCGGCGGGGAGCCAGGTACATGCCTTTGTCGGGAATGTCGCAGAAAGGGGGCGGCTGCCGGTACAGATGGTTCATGACCGCAGCCTCGATGCGCTCGAGGACTCGAGGGCCAGTGCCCACGTCCGCAACGAAGATGCAAAAGCCCGCCAGCTGTCGGTGTACAGCCTCGAGGATCTCCGGCTTGCGCGCCTCGAACTCCTCCCGGTGCGCCCGCGCGTACCCCCAGCCGTGCCAAACCTCCTTACGCACCCCTCGCCGGGCCGCGTCGATGTCCAGTACGTTGTACTCTCCGTTGAGGTATTTGCGGGTGTGATCCTTGAAGCGGGCGGAGACCGGGCGACGGGTGATCCCGGCGAGGTAGATCAGGTAGCCGTTCTGGTATTCGAAGGTCTGAAGGTAGACCCCGGGTTTTTGGGGAAGTGAAGGCAGCCCAGCCACACTCTCGAATCCCGGCCAGGCAAAGGGCCCCTCCCAATTAAGCGTGAGGGTGTGTGCTTGGTCGATCATAGGCAGTCGCTTAGCAGCTTTTGCCGCCCTGGGCATCGAGCGGTCAAGTGCAGAGTATAGCAAGCTGTGCTTTTATAGGGAAGGGAAAACTGGCTTCCTCAGCAGCGTGCCCCTGCCAGCTTAGAGAAGAGGGGGGTGTGATCAACCCCCCTTCCGCACACTCTCCCCCTCCGTGTTGAGCCGGATGACCTCCGGTAGAGGCTTACCCTCCGCAACGGCCTTGGGCAAGCCCTTGAGCCGCTCCAGCACCTTGAAGGGGATGAACCTGTGCTCCCCCTCCACAACCACCCTGGGGTAGCTGTAAAGCTCCCGCCCGATGCCCCAGGTGGTGGCGGCTCTTTTCAAAGCGCCGGAGATGCCTCCCTTGAAGGGCTCCATGTCAGAAGCGCCTGAACCGTCCTGCTTCTCCACCCACTCCCCGGTTTCCGGGTTTTTGATGGTAATGCTGGCGATCACCCCGTGCTCGCTGCCCACCTGAGCCGGAGTGTAACGCACCTGCCAGCCGAAGGGGCCGAAGGCTTTGTCCAGGCGGCTCATGACGGCTCGTGCGTCGATGTAGGGGGCCAGGGTGGTCTGGCCGTTCTTGGCCGAGATAATCTTCCACTCGATCTCGTCGGTGGTGAGGGGTTGGGTCAGGATGCTGATTCTGTCCATGATTTACTCCTTTCAAAAAAAGTGAAGGGGTGGCCGAAGCCACCCCCTGGTGCTCTTTTCCCCTGCTCAGAAGGGGATGTATTCGATGGCCTGTTGTTCACGCGGCGGCCTCATTGAGCGTCCGAACCAGCCCTTTCTTCTCTCCCCGCTCCAGCAGCACCGCCGCCAGCAGGTGCTTGCAGGTGTGGCCCCTGGCGTGGTCGGGGCAGGTGCAGGTCTCGCGCTCGAGATTCACAAGGTAGTTTTCGCTCCCCCGCACCACGTAGGTGTGCGGGAGTCCTTCCACCCGGTGAATCCGACCCTCCAGCAGCAGGCCCTCAGCCCGCTCCAGCCGGTTCAGAAAACCTTCTACTCGTTCGCGGATGTTTTTCATGGTTCACCTCGGAAGAAAAAACGGGGCGGCCCCTGCCGCCCCCGGGTCAATTGATCACCTCCACCAGGCGGTGCCTCAGCCGGTTCATGAGGTCGTCGAAGCCTTCCAGGCGGGCTGCTTCCTCCTGGCTCAAGTCGAGCACGTGGGTGCTGACCTCGTAGGCTTCGTTGAAGACGTTGACCCCGCACAGGAGCGGGCGCTCCCCGGGGTGGAGCAGACCCCGTACCGTCAGGGCGGCCAGTCCGGCCAGCATCTGGAGCTGGGCGCGGCCTGGTTCCGGAGCCTTCTCCAGGGCCCACTCGAGGTACTGCAGCAGATCCAGGGCCTCTTCCAGGGCGTGCTGGAGCCGTGTTTCGAGCGGAGCCTGGTTTTCGTCCAGGGTGGTTCCGTAGGTGGTTTTGCCCTGCGCTACCCGCGCTTCCAGCAGGGCGCGGGCCTCGGGGACGCGGGCGGTGGCGCGTCCTAGTATGCTCATAGCCGCTCCTTTCCGGCCAGGACTCTGGCCGCTTCAAACCGGGCGCGGGTGAGTTCGGCCCGGACCCGGGCACCCGGGCCCAGGTCAGCCGCTCCTCTGCGATGCGAAGATTCTCGTGCTCCTGAATCAGGGTCACGCGGGCCTGGGCCTCGCGTTCCTCGCTATTCTCGCCGTTGATCACTCCCGAGAGCAGGGCGGTGGCCCGGGCGACCTCGAGAGCCTCCCGGTAACGCTCGCGGGTGATCTGAGCCTCGGCCAGCTCGTGCAGGGCTCCTTCCAGGTCTTTTAGCACTGGTTCAATGTTCATCTTCATCTTTTCTCCTTTCCCCCGTGGAGTGTGGGGCGGCTCCAGCCGCCCCCGGGTCCCTTCTGTCCTGCCCTTTGACTTCCACCACCTCGCTACCTTTTATCCGCGAGAGCACCGCCTCGCCCACCTCCCCCAGCCGGGCCGCGAAGGCTTCGGGGGAGAGGTTGCTGGTGAGGATCAGGTCGCACCCGCCCGCGCTGGCGCGTTCGACCAGGGCGTAGAGGCGTTCGGCGCTGAAGGGGCTGATTCGGGCCTTGCCCCCGTCGTCGAGGATGAGCCGCTCGTACTGGGGCAAGGCCCCCTCCCCCGCCGCCGCCAGCCGCTCCTCGGCCAGGAAGTCGAGCTCGCTGTGGAAGCGCACAAAGCGCCCCTCACCGACCAGCCGCCCCGCCAGCCGCAAAGCCAGGTGGGTCTTGCCGACCCCCGGAGGCCCCCACAGGTAGAGCAGGCCGCCCCGGTAGGCCCGTGCTGCCTCGATGGCCGCTCGGTTGCCCGCGTGCACGTCCAGGGGCTTTTCCAGGTAGTCGCGGTAGCGGGGGTAGCCCTCGAGGTCTTTCGCGAGCAGCTTCGGTGCGGTGTAGCGCCGCCAGGATTTGAGCAGCGCGGTCTGGTAGCGCTCGGGCTCGAGGTAGTGGCAGTCGCAGTCGTGCTCGATCTGGCCGGGCCGCTCGAAGATGTAGCCGGCCAGGGCCGCCGCGCCGCATAGGGGGCAGGGGGGCAGGCCGGGATCGGTGGGGACTTCTTGCCCCCCTTTGACTCGTAGGCCCTCCAGCCAGGGGGCAAGATTCAGAACTGCTCGCCGGTCGGTGTCCATACTTCCTCCTTCTTCTGCACACCCCTCGCCGCCAGCACCCGGGCCGCGTAGCTCAGGGGGTTCTCCGCGCCTCGCTTCCTCACCTCGAGCAGCGCCTTCAGCACCTCGGCGTCGCCCAGGCGCTCGAGCTCCCTGGCAAACTCCTCCAGCCAGGCCAGGGTGGTGGGGATTCTCCTCGGCAGGGGCAGCCCCTCGGCCAGGTTCAGCAGCTCCAGCAGACTTTCCCTGTGCTGGTGGGCCAGCTTCTGGATCAGCCCGTTCTGCTCCTTGCGGGCCCGGTACAAAAGCCCCGCCCGCCAGCCCCCCAGTTCCTGGGCCAGCGCTCCGGCGGGGTCGGGGTAACGGGGACGTTCTGTCCCCTGATTTCCTCTTTTTCCAGGGGACACTCTGTCCCCTCGTTTCTCCTTTTTCGCAAGGGGTCTTCTTTCTCCAGCACGCAAAGGGGCGGGACATTTTGTCCCCTCGTTTCGCGTGATTCCCGGGGACATTCTGTCCCCCCGAATCCGCTGTTTCGCCTTCTTCAGCGCCTCCGCTTTCCCTAAAGGAAAGTCCCTGGGGTCTTCCCCCAGGGCCTCCCACAGCAAGAGCCCGTCCTTGAGGGAGAGCCGCTCGAGCACCTCCCACAACCGATGGGCCTCAAGCCGATACCGGCTTCTCTTCCGTGGCATACCGCTCCGCCAGGGCCCGGAAGCCTACCTCGTCCAGGGGGTGGTGCTAGAGCACCGTGGCCTCGCTGCCCACCGCCACCGGAATGACCCGCCTGCCCAGGACGACCGCCAGTTCCGGCCAGCCGTGGTCGGGGGCCTCGGGCAGGTAGGAGAGTTCAAGCCGACCAACTTTCTTCAAAAACCGCTTCGCTTTCATCGTCCACCTCGACGTATCCGGTACCGCTACAAGTTCTGCACGGCGCAACGTCCTCTAGCGGCAGGTAGTTGCCGAACGATTCGCTGTAGTAGCTTCCAGCGATGTACTCGACATAGCCGTTGCCCTGGCATTCGGGACAGAGCTCCTCACGCATACAATCACCTCAAAAAAAGAAGTGGGGCGGCCTCTGCCGCCCCCTGGTTCCTCATAGCCGCTCCCGTTCCCGCCGCAAGCGCTCCATGATCTCCCGCTCCCTGGGGGTGAGGGGCAGGTCGTCCAGGGACTTCAGACGGGGCTTGTGCTGCTTGGATTGCTTCGGTACGGGCAAACTGACTCTGCCAAAATCCTGTAAGGCGGCTTCCACTGCTTTGTGCTGGGCTCGGATACCCCTCGAGGCCAGCAACAGCCGGGCCTGGGCCGGGGTAAGAGGCCCGGAAGCGAGCCGGGACAGGCAGTCCCGCAAAATCACCGGGTCATTGATTCGTCGCATTGTTTTCCTCCTTTCTTCTTGCCCCCTGAGCAGCGCTTTGCTTTCAAAAAGGGGGCAAGATTCAATACCTGCGCATGACCTCCACCGCCTCGTCCAGATACCCCATGAGCCGCTCCAGGCGTGTTCTTTTGCTCTTGAAGTCCTGCATCAGGGCGTTGTACCGCTCGGGCGCGATGGCTCCTTCAGGCGGCGTCCAGCCCTTCCCGAGATAGTGTTCGATCTTTTTCCCCTCCCTGTGCTCGATCAGGTAGGGGTACGGCCCGTGCAGCGCCCCCCGCGTGCAGCGGCATTTATCGTTGCCACAGGTCTTCTTCTTCCACACCACCCGCAAGGGCAGCAGCCCCTCCAGCCGGGCCTGGGCCTGCTCGAGGTCGCGCTCGGCCTCCTCGATCAGGGCCAGCAGGTTGTCCAGCGCCCGCACCGCCCGCGCCCGTTCTTGCCCCAGATCCAAACCCATACCCACCTCCACGGGGGCAAGAATCAGGCCGCTTTGGCCTGACCCCCCTTGAGCCGCCGGTAGAGCTCCCTGAGCGTGGCCGAGGCCCGCCCGCTGGCGACCACCCCGAACTCCCCGTCCTGCTCAATCCAGCCGTAGTACAGGTGCTCTTTGAGGAGCTCCAGCAGGGCCTTGACTTCCTTTTCGCTGAGTTCGATCTGCATAGCGATCACCTCACCCAAAGAAGCGGGGCGGCTCCCGCCGCCCCCTGGTTCTCACTCGTCTCGCAAGGCCGCCCGAAGCCGAGCTCCCCGAGTCTTCATCCTTTTCTGCCGCTTATCGCCGTGGGTCTGGGTACTGCGGCCCATTCCCCAGGCATGGCCTCGAGCAAAACGCACGCGCTTTTTCATATATCCGCCTCGGAAAAGGAAAAAGGGCGGTCTCTGCCGCCCCCTGGTTTAGGCTGCCGCCAGGACTCGTTCCTCCCGCTCGAGGCCTTCCAGGATCTCCCTGGCCGCCCGCTGAATGCGCTCGAGGGAGGCCTCCAGCCCCTCCACTGTGCCCCGCCAGTGCAGGATGTAGTCCCGACTGCCGCTCATGGGCAGCCCCACCTCTTTCCCCACCGCGTAGGCCACCGCCTCGGCCTCGAGTTCTTCCACCTCCCGGGGCAGGTTTATTCCCCCAAAGTGCAGCAGCACGTGCGCCCACTCGTGTAAAAGCGTCTCGGCCTTGCGGGTGTGGCCCTGATCCGCCGCCAGCACGATCCGTTTCCCGTCGGCCTTGCCCAGCGCCCCGCCGGGGAGCAATCCCTCCTCTACCACTACCGGGCAGGCCGCCCTGAGCCGGGCGTATAGCGCGGCCCCCTGGGGAATCTCCTCTCCCTGGGGCTCCAGCGGCTCGCCCTCGGTTTGCGCAATGTCGAAGACGTAGGTGGTGTGGAAGCCTACCAGATTGCGCTCTTCCCGCACCTCCCCGGTGGCCTCATCCACCACATCCACCCGCTTCAGGGTGGGCGCGAGGATGGCGATGCCTTTCTCGCCCTTCTTCACGCGCCGTCCCAGCTCGTTCCAGCGCTTGATCCCGGCTACCAGCGTGGCCTCCGGGCGCTGCATGAGGATAAGCATGACGTTGCGGGCGCTGTAGCGGTGGAAGCGGCCCGCCTTTTCCAAAAAGGCCAGGAACCCCTGGCTCCGACCCTCCTTCAGTTCAGCAGCCAGCTGTTTGATCTGGTTTTTGATGCCTTCTACGAGCGTGTCGCCTTTCACGGCTACCTCCTCGCTCAAAGAAGGGGGGCGGCTTCTGCCGCCCCCTGGTTCGCCCCTTCACAGCGGAACAAACGCCTCAGTTGCCCCGGCTGCGGGGCTCTCCCCTGGACTCCTCCCACCCTTCCAGGTCGAGCGCCCCCTCCCGGATCCACGCCGCGAGCTGGCCCGGGGCCTCGAAGGCGCTCAGAATCTTCTCGAACTCCTTGGCGGATAGGTACTGCCAGGTCGGACCCTCCAGCCGCTCTGGGTTGCGGAAGACGACTGTACTGGCTATTCGGTCGGTGCGGCTCCACTCCACCCAGTGCACCTCGAGGCCCTCCAGCCCCTCGGGGGCCAGTATCTGCTCGCGCACCCGCCGGGCCACGATCTCGATGGCGTTGGTCACGCTGGTACCCCCGTGATCGTTCTGATCCCGCAGAACCACCAGGACGTGCAACCCCAGTTGGTACACATCCACGTCGCACCAGGCGTACCCGTTCCAGAAGTTGGGGTAGGGGAGCCTGGGACACGAGACAACCTTCATAGCACCTCCGTAAAAAAAGAACCCCCAGAGAAAAGGACTTTCTCTGAGAGGCGAAAAAGGACGCTTACCTTAGCCGTACACCGGAGCGGTGTAGACGACCTCCCCGCTCGAGTCGCGGTAAGCGACGGCCCGAACGGGGGAAAATCCGGCGCGATGCAACTCCACCTTCAACCGGCGGAGGGCGGCGATCTCCTGTAAGAGACCAAACAGCCGCTTCGCATCAGCCGGTGAAAGAGCCTTGGCCAGCTTGCTCAGGTGCGCACGCACCTCGCTCACCGACCAGCCCTCTCCCTGGAGCATCTCCGCCAAAACCGTGTGGGCCCCCTGCGCTTCGATGAGCGCTGCAAAGCTTTCCTGCTCTGCGTCGGGAGCGACTTTCGTCTCCCACAAGCCAGGCTTGCGGAAGCCGACAGCCTTGCCGTCACGGGTTCTGAGAATAGTGATCCCCAGGACGCCCTCCTTGAACTTCTCTTCCCTGGCGGGGAGGGAATCCACCAGCGAAGCCAGTTCCTCCAGATTGTGGGGGTCTACGCGGTAGCCTGCGCGTTCCAGGTACCCTCGCACCTCCTCGGAAATAATCCCTTCGGAGAAGTGCGGGTTGCCCGCGAGCTCATCTTCCCGCTCGAGGCGGCTCATCCCCCGGACTTCCTCAGCGGAAGCCAGGAAGCGCTCGAGCCAGCCCTTCGCGTCGGCCACCCGGCGATCCTCCCAGTCGCGGCGCACGACCATGCTCCTCACCGCCCTGGTGTGGAGTTTCTTGGTTCCACAGGCGAATCGGACCGTGGTGGTGTGACCCTCCACGGCCTGGACATAGCCGCTGCCGTACTGGGGGTGCCTGACCTGGACACCCTTGCGCAAGGTGTCCTTCAAGTCCCAGAGGTACACGTCGTAGACCCGATCCGGGCCTTTCCACGTACCCACGGGCTTGACCCCCCTGACCTCCTCCTTCACCGAGTCGTCCTTGCGAACGACCAGGGTGGAGGGAGTCTCCTGGTCGAGGCGCTTGCGGGTTTTCTCCAGGGCCTCCTTCAGGGCCGCCCAGACGATGAGGGCAACCTGGTCATCGCGGGAGAAACGCTCGAAGCGCTCCCCCTCCCGTGCGGCCTGGAAGAACTCCTCCTTGCTCACCTCGTCTCCCTTGAGGACCACCCTCAAACCCTCGAGGGCTTCCTGTACGCTCCGAGGCTCACGCCCCAGAGCCGCCTGAATCCGGCTGCTCCAGATCGCCGTGCTGATCATGGTTTTACCTCCTGGTAACAGGATACCACAGAGAGGTAATACAGTGCGGCTCTTGCCTGGTCAACCAAAGTGCACATTAGCGCACTCCGGCCCCCCACCAGGATGGGGACCTCGGCTTCCCTTCCACCCCTTCCACGATCCCCCGAAGAGGATGGGCTTGAGGGGAGAGAGGTCCCTCGGCACCTCGCGCCCGAGAAGGGGAAGGAAAGTGCCTGCCCTCAGCACCCGCCAGGGATGGGCGCCATGGGGGTTCCTTCCACCGGTTGACCCCTCCCGGCTCCCTGAAGAGCCCTGAAAGCTTGAAAACAAAGATCGGTGGCGCTCGGTCTTCCCGATCTGGCGGGAAAGCCTGCGCTTCAGGTAAGGATTGGGCTCGGCGGCCTTCTTCGCGCGGAGTTCATGCGCCCTGGAAGCGTAGAAGTTTTCGACGTGGGCCCTGAAGCCCTCGTCCTGAAGGAGCTTTTCGTACCCCCCGGGAATCTTCTCCTCAAACCCCAACGCCCGCCTCCCGATGACGTAAGCGGCAGATGTGTCCTTGGAGAGGGAGAGGAGGGGGGCGTACTTGAGCATCCCGATGGTGGAGGTGTCCTGGGGGTTTACCTCCACCACCTCCACGCCCCTCTTTCTCGCCAGGGAGTGGATCTTCCGGAGGAGGGAAGCGTAGGCGAAGCGGTGGGCTTTCCTGCGGAACGCTCGCCCGGACCCGTCCCCCCTCCTCCCTTTGGGAAGGTATTTTAGGCGTTCGGTAGCGACGGCTACCCGGTGCTCCTCGGCCAGGGAGACGACCTCGTGGGCCACCTTCCAGAGGAGGAGTTCCTTGGTTCCCCTGTTCTCTGCCCGGTCCACCTCCTCCAGGGAGAGAGCGAGGTGCTTCCTGAGGTTTCCATCAGGGCTCACCACCGCCAGGGCCAGGTGGTAGGGGTCGGCGTTGATGTCTATCGCCAGAACGCCGCTTTTCCTGGTGTGAAGGAGAGCGGGAAGCTTCTCCTGCCAGGTAAAGTGGGCGTAGACCTTCCCCTCCCGCAAGGAGAGCTCCACGTTGTAGGGAAGGGAGGCGTAGACCCTCTCCACCAGGGCGTTCAGGTTGGGGTGCCTCGTCCTGACCAGGGCGTGGGCGTAGCTTCCGTCTGCGAGGTTGATCCGGAGCCGCAAGGCTCCGTCCTTGACGAGGAGCCTCAGGTTCAGGTTGCCCCCCTTGGTCTGGTCCCCACGGGAGTAGAGGAGGCCCTGCCGCCTCTCCTTCCACTCCCGCTGGAGTTCCTCCAGGGGCTTACCTGAGAGGTGCCTGCGCTTTAATTGTTCAAAAGCTTTTCTACCCCCGAAGACGACCTTCCGGGGATCCTCTCCCAGTTCCCTGGCGGAGTCCAGGACGGCCTGGGCCTTCAAGATCGCGTCATCGGCGTAGCGGGTGTTCAGACCGAAGAGGACGGACAGAGGACTGTTTTGCCGTTTGAGTTTGTCCCGGTCCTTCCCTTCTAAAAGACGGTTGTAGGCGTAACGTACCCCAGCGGAGAAGCGTCGCATGAGGTCCAGGACGGCCTTGCGGTCTTCTTCAGAGGGAAAGACGAGAAGAGCCTGGACTCCGGTGAAGGCCTTCGCCCTCTGCGAGCTACACTTGCGCGCGACTTCAGGCCTGGCCTTCACCTGGCGCCTCCTGTGAGAGAGTATACCGGTTCGTGGCTTTCGCTTTGTGGGAGCTCGTTGAGGTGAGGTGGCGGGAGGCGGAGGCGTGCGAGCGTTGAGGTGAAGTAATGTGCGCTATTTGCCAACTGTTCGCGCCTCCCTGTCAGGGCGAGGGGTCGAGGGGCAAGAAGCCCCCTCAGCCCGCCCAGAACTGCAGCTCCCTGAACACCCCCAGGTCGCGGTAGTTCAGCGTCCACACCTGGGCTTTGGACCGCAGGGCCAGGAGCACCACGCCCGCGTCCTCCAGGGTGCCCCTCCACTCCGGCCTCGAGGCCAGCAGCACCCGGATGGCCTCGAGGTCTTCCAGCCCGAGCGGAACGACCTCCAACGCCTCCACCATCCGTTCCAGGGCCCGCCGGGCCACCGCCGCACCCCCCTCGAAGAGCAGCCACTTGTACACCTCGAACACCACCGGCAGGGGGGTGATCAGGCGGCTATTCCCCTCCGCCAGCGCGCGGAACCCGCGCACCGCCGCCTCGTGGTCAGGGTCGGCGGCGTGGAAGAGCGCGATCAGCGGCCCCGCGTCCAGAACCAGCCTCTGCGGGGTCATCGCTCCTGGCGGTACAGGCGGTCCTCAGCCCCCTCCCCGGCGTTTACCGAGGCCTTCTCGACGACCCCGGCCAGCTCCAAAAGGGCCGCCGGGTTGCGGCGCAACCGGGCCTCCAGCGCTTCCTGCACCAGGGCCGAGAGGTTGGTCTGGGGGTGCTCCTTCAGGTACGCCTCCACCACCCGGGCGAGGTCATCGGGCAGGTAGATGGTGGTTCGCATGGCTTTATCATACCATGTAACACTACTCCACCTTCAGCCACCGCCCCCGGTCGTGGCTCTGGAGGGTCTGGTACAGCGTGCGCATCTCGTCCAGGCTCCCCTCCTTCCAGGGCCGCCACTCCCACACCTTCTGCCCCTGCTTGAGGCCAAGCTCGAGGTGCACCTGTCCCACCTCGCCCTGTCGCAGCCGGTAGGCGTAGACCTGATTCCTGAATACCCCGATGGTGATCGCTAGCGTTTTCATGCCCACCGGAGGGGGGCGGCTCCTGCCGCCCCCTGGTTCAACCCTTGACCAGCCGAGCTATTTTCTCCAACGCGTCCTCTCTTTTGAGGTTGACCACGGGCACGCCCCACCTCGAGGCCAGCCGGATCGCCTGCCCCGTGCCACCAGTTTCCGGCCCGCATTCTTGCTCCGACTCGGCCCCGTCCGGTGTCCAGCAGAGGACGAAGGCCACCGGGTCGTTCAGGTCGAGCCCCAAGATCTGGTGGGAGTTCCGGGCCATCAACCGCTGTACCGCCGGTGACAGACGCCCCCAGGCCGGATGCAATGCTGCCGCCAGCCGCACCGCCTCCGGGCTCGGGGCTTTCAGCGCCCCTTCCCGGTAGCCGTTGTATCCCGGCCACGGCAGAAACACCTCAACTGCTCCACCGCCCGCACGGGCCCCCCGCTCAAACGCCCGGTCAGCCCCTTCTGCCCCACCCGTTCGCAGCGCCCAGCCCCGCTCCGCCAGCCGCCGGGCAATCTTCCCCATCAGCTTTAGCACATCCTCGGGCGCACGCCTGCTTCCTACCCCAGCATAGGTTTTCATACCCCGTGCGCTGGGGCGTCCTGCCGGGCAACACCGGGGAGATCTGGGCCCGGGGCCGGGTGGAAGATTCGGGCTTGGGCCCGGTCCTGGGGGACCGGGGGTTCCGCTAGGTGGAGGGAGTGGATGGGGAGAAACTGGATAGAGGTGCGCTTTGGCGTCCTGGTCAGGTCTTTCCGGCTTCGCCAAGTAGAGAGCAAGAGCTTCGGGGGCCTCGTAGCCCGGATAAACCTCCTCATCCTAGCCCACAATCTGGTTCGCAGTCATGTCCTCCTCAGAATGGCTGGGGTGGGGCTATGCGGTAGCAAACGAAGGTATACCTTACGCGGTCAGTTGAGCTTTGATCTGCTGTAGTTCCTGAAAAGCAGCCCGACTGGCAACCAGATAGAGCTTGGCCTTGAGGGCGAAGTAGTTGATTTGGGTCTGGTGGGAGAGGAGTTCCAGCTTGACAAAGGCCCACATAGCCGCAAAGAAATGGTTGGCCTGGGTGGTCAGGGTCTTGGTAGGCGACTTGGCCAGGGCAGCGTTTTGTCGGATGGATTGATGAAAGCGCTCGATCTCCCATCGTTTTTGATAGAGCTCGATCATCCGTTCAAAGTCCAGGGTGGTATCGCTGCTACACAAATACAACACCCCCTGGCTCCCATCTTCGTGGGTGAAGACTTGCCGAACCCGCAGCAGGGGGAAGGGAACCCCTTCCAGATATACCTGCCGGGGGGTGGGGTCTTGGTAGTCCAGACCCTCCACTCCTGTCCATTGACCCCTTTGCTGTTGTTCTTGGCTCATAGGGGGTGCGCACAGCGCATACCGGCGGTGCCGATAACCTGGCGCTACCTTGCGATTGCTTTTGAGCGGCATCACAAAGTGCTTCTTCATGTCCAGCACGATAAATCGCATGTTCGCCGCCGAGGCAAGCCAGACGTCGTTGAGCACGTGCTGGAAGGGAATCTGGTTATGCACTGCGGTTTGCAGCAGGTAGCGGGCGTGTTCATTCTTGCTCACCTGGCTGCGGCGTTTGCGCTGGCCACTTTTCTGATCTACATAGACTTCCGTCTTCTCCACCAGCACGTAGCCTACCGGCAAGGTCAGCCCCTGGCTGTGATACAACAGGCTCACAAAGTTGATCCCCTTGACCATCCGCTCTTTGCTATTGCCAGGCCACTATATCGTTCTCGTCCGTGTAGGGTTTCTCCAAAATGCTATCATCCAGAATCAGCACCCCTTCCTCACGCTGTATCTTTCGCACCGTGGCTTTGACCTTGCGCCACAACTGCACCGAGCCTTGTCAATCTCCCCCCAGCATGCGGGTGATCTGGTCGTGGCTTATGGCTCCATCCACCATCCGCGACAATCCTGTGGCCGTCGCCGCTCCAAAGCTGCTCAACAAGTAATCGGTGTACAAATCCAGGGGCTGGGGATTCACCTTTTCAATCTATGCCATTTCAGAAACTGTTGTAAAAGTCCCCTCCTCCAGCTTAAGCGGCCCTGGCCAGCCGCTTCACCAGCAAGCGTATCATGCCTAAATACATCCAGGCTTCCGTTACCTCAGGGGGGTACTCGTAATCTTTCCCCAGCCGTCGGTTTCGCCCCATCCAGGCAAAGGTCCGCTCCACCACCCACCGCTTGGGCAGGGGCTTGAACCCACCCTCCCGCGGGATCTCCGGCACCTCCTCCCCCTCCCGCACCCAGACCCCCCGCACCCCCGCGTAAGGACGGGCCACCACCTCCAGCTCCAGTCCCAGCCCCCTAGCCACCTCCCGCAAACCCCGGTAGCCCCAGTCCACAAAGAGCTTGCCCACCCGGGGCCACAAGGAGAGGTCCATCCCCAAAAGCAACGCCTGCCCACCCCACTTGTCGTGCTCATTGGCCGGGTGGACAAAGGCCATGAACTACTCGCAACCAACTTTGGTTGGAGTTTCGCGCGACCATCCTCACAGGCTCAAACGTGTGTAGGACACTCGCCTGCGGCTCCCTTTACGCGCATCCCCGTTCCGGGGACGACCTACAAAAACAGTATACAGGACTTTGTCCTGGCGGGGCTATCCTTCCCCGACCAACCGAACTGCGGTCTGGTCGGGGACTGCCGCCCCACACCCCTTCCGTTCAAGAGACGGCCCCCCGTGTTCTGCCGCTTTCTCCCTTTGACCTTCTTCGCCCCGTCGTGTCCCCGGGGCCCCCTTTTTCCGTGGTCTTGACGGACTGACTATCCATGACAAGAGCGCTGGGGCAAGCCTGCCTTCCTTCTCGCTCCCGATCCCACCGGACCAGGGCCTGGGCCACCCGCTCCCAGACCCCCTCCTTCTGCCACTTGCGGAAGTAGTGGTAGACCGTAGACCAGTGGGGTAAGTCATGGGGCATGGCCCGCCACTTGATGCCGTTTTCCAGGACGTAAAGTATGGCGCTGACGATCTCCCTCCTCGGCACCTTTGCGGGTCGGCCACCGGGCTTGGGGGCGGGGATCAACGGCTCCAGGATGGCCCACTCCGCGTCCGACAGGTCGCTGGGGTAAGATCTCCGTGTAGAAGCCACCCTTCAAGTATAGCGGACTTTTACGACAGTCTCTCAGCTTTGCCGCGTAAGGTGAGTTACTGAATCACCGGCTCGGCTTCCGACGAAAAGTGTGGCTCGAATCTTCTGAAATACGCATGCTGCCATTACCATGATACCCTCAGCTCAGTAAGCCCACGAAACCCGAACGCGGGCCGCCATATAAGCCTGCTGGTCTGCAAAGACAAGCTGCCTTTCCACTGTAGAAGAATCTCTAGAGCTTTTCCCCCTATCAGGCGGGCTAGCGGGGCACCTAGGCAATAGTGGGTTCCTCCGCCAAAGGCTGCTGTACGGTCCAGCTTCCTTTTTAAGTCAAGCCGGTCCGGATCGCTCACCCAGCTGGGATCACGGTTAGCCGAGCCCAGGACTAGGTACACGACTTGGCCCCGCTCGATCCCTTTACCCTGAAAAACGAAGCTCTCAGTTGCCCAGCGGCCAACGATCTGCACTGGGCTTTCGAAGCGCAAGAGTTCCTGGACTGCGTAGCCCAGCAACTGCGGGTCCTCCCTGAGAAGCTTGAGCTGGTCCTGGTGGCTCAAGAGTACCAACACGCTGTTCGTAATGAAGTCAGCGGTGGTCTGGGTACCAGCGTCGAGCAAGGCCAGCAGGTTCGCGACGAATTCTGTTTGGCTGACCTGTCCTAATTCCCGCGCAGCTAACATGCCAGCCAGCACGGTTCCCTGGGGGCTCCCCCCAGCCTCCCCCGCGAGTCCTTCTACCAGCTGGCCATACTCGGCCACCGCCCGGTTGGCTCTTAGAAGCTCTTCCTTGGGAGAGGAAGAGCTCACACTGGAGATCACCCCGATCCAGGCGCGCAACTCCTCGAACGAACTCTCCGGAACGCCCTGCAATTCCGCCAACACCCTGAGTACCAGCGGAAGAGCATACTCGTTGAGTACATCCATGGAATGCTGGTCCTCGATGTCCTGTAGCAGCTTGCGGGCGACCCACTCGACTCGCGGGACTACACCAGCGACTGCACGCGGAGACAAAAGCGGCCCCATCACCGCCCGCAGACGAGCGTGACCAACAGTATTCTGAAATCCCACCTGTTGAGCCATCATCCGCAAAAAGCCACGGTATGGCTCGGAAATGGGTCTTCCAGAGGGGACTCCCCTCCCAGTAGCCGGTCGTCGTCGCGACAACCGCGGATCCCTGAGGAGGCTCGCGATGTCGGCGTGGCGGAATACATACCACGCTCCGGCGCGCGTGTGGGGAATCCCCCAGTGCACAGGGTCCGACATACGCAGGCGCGCGTACGCTGGATAGGGGTCGGCAAGGACCTCCGGCGACAGGGGGTCAAAGGGTGGGACTGGGGCCGTTGGGGGCATAGCTCTGGACTTCACCACCTTCTAAAGTTACGGAGCCTCCTTGTCCACTTTTGGTGCCCTTTCCGCTCGCAACTGGGAAACGCCGGGCGTCGAGGCCCGGGGTTTCTTGTTAGGGCGTGCCAGTTCGATCCCGACGACTCGTCCGTCCGGAAGAACCCTTACACCAACCAGCAGGTCATAGTTCTGGGCTCGCTTCAGTTCAGCCTCCCAGGCCGGGTTGCGCAGGTCGAAGATGGCGCCCTCTCTCCAGGCAGGTCGGCGCTCATCAGAGCAGTCGTGCAGCAGTTTAAGTGTGGCAAACTGGAAGCGACCCTGGAGGTCGGTCCGAAGGGCGATGACCCTGGCGTAGCAACATGTCGTGTCCATCCAAGGGCCAAAGTCCGGCAACTCGCCGCCATCAGCAGCACCGGCATTCCCCGGACCTCCAATACGCTGGGCATCCATTTGGACGAAGAGCTTCGTCACCACCGCCTGTAGTTCCTCTATCCTTTCCTCGAGTGTTCGGGTGTCCTTATTAGCCATCCTCCTCCTCCACAACGCTTATCGTTTCGATCCGGGCCCACCTCCCCCGATCTGCTCCCGGGGAGGTCCTGCCAGGGACGGTTCGACTTGGACGTGGACGCCAAGGGTTGCCACATGTTGCACAACCCCCCTCACTGCGGCTTCGCAACAACGATGGAGCCCCTTGGCGCTGCGCAGATCGCCGTTGCGGAACTTCTCCACGAGGCTCTTAACCGCGGGCAGCAGCGACGGCAGTCGGAGGATCTCGTCGGGTGTGCGCGACCAAGAGGTGAAGTATGCCCGGTTCATGAGGGCGGAGATCATGGCCACATCCCACGCGAGGTTCCAGGCGATCCATCGCATTGCAGGGGCGTCGTCGCGTTTTCGGGCATTCTCCAGCTTGGCGAAGTTCTCCAACAATTCCCCCACGATCCCCTCGCGAATGGCTTGCACGAACGATCCGGACGGCAGCTGATCAACGAGCAGCTTTAGCTTGGGCCAGTGCCCCTCCGGGTCGTACAGGGATAAGACCGAGACAAACTGGTCTACGCACAAGG
Organism: Meiothermus ruber DSM 1279; assembly: GCF_000024425.1. Classification (NCBI taxonomy): domain Bacteria; kingdom Thermotogati; phylum Deinococcota; class Deinococci; order Thermales; family Thermaceae; genus Meiothermus; species Meiothermus ruber. Next base: position 530,599 of record NC_013946.1, on the reverse strand, counting down.
GCCAGGTCAGGTCTACCCGCTGCAGGCGCCGGTAGACCGACCCCACGGTGTGGAATTCGACGCTGATTTTGAGCCCTTGCACGTAGCGCTCGTCCCTGCCGGGGGTGGGTGAGCTTCGCATGAGGACCGACATCTCCAGGTCGGAGTAGGGCTCGTCGGAGCCCCGTGCGGTGGACCCATAGATTCCGATGGCCACAACCGCGTCCGAGTAATGGCCCAGGATCCAATCTGCGATGTGCCGGGCCCTCTCGAGGCGTTCCCGGCGGGTAGTTGCTCGGAGGATCGGGAGAGGTTTGTCCCGTGCGTGCATACCGTCGCCAACTCCGATAAGGACAGTAGGTGGTCAAGTGGTGCTCGCGGTTGAGCTTTTGCCACCTATAATCCGCTCGATCTGTGCCACGGCCTCGGGTGCGAGCACTACCCCGGCCGCACCAAGGTTTTCCTGAAGCTGCCCTATCCCGGTGGCTCCCACGATGGCGCATGAAAGCTCCTTGCGTCGCAAAACCCAAGCTAGCGCGAGCTGAGCCCGGGTCATTCCGTGCTCGGCAGCGACCGCCGCCAATTCCCGCACACGAGCGAGGTTGTGAGGCGTCAGCAGAGCTTCCTTCAGCACCTTATGCCGGGCCAACCGGCTACCGGGGGGGATCCCGTCGTCGTACTTCCCGGTGAGCACCCCCATCGCCAACGGGCTCGTGGCCATCAAGCCCAATCCGAGCGGCTCCGCCTCCGGCGCCAGGGTGTTTTCCCACCGCTTCCTGTAAAGGATCGAGTAGTCAACCTGCTCGCAGATAGGTGGATGCAGCCCATTCGCCCTGGCAAACTCGCATGCACCCGCCAGCCGTGCGACAGGCCACTCGCTGGTTCCCCAGTAGAGGATAAGCCCCTGATCAACGAACGCGCTCATGGTCGTGACAATCTCCTCGAGGGGTACATCCGGGTCGTGGCGGTGAGCAAAGTAGATATCCAGATAATCCGTTCGTAGCCTTTGAAGGCTGGCCTGCAGAGAGGCGCGCAGGTGCTTGCGGGAGAGGCCCTGGCTATTGGGACACCCGGACACAGGCCATCCCGCCTTCGAGGCGAGGACGAGGGTGCTGCGTGGGTACTCGGCGAGCACGCTGCCCATGAGTTCTTCAGCGCATCCGTTCGCATAGGTGTCCGCGTTATCGAAGAAGTTGACGCCGGACTCGTAGGCCAGACACACGATCTTCTTGACCTCGCCCACATCCTTCACGCAATCTCCGAAGCTGGCCCAGGCACCCAGGGCGATCTCGGAGACCTGAAGGCCCCACTTACCGACCTTGCGATACCTCATGCCCATTAAGCACCCCCACCGCTATCGCCGCAGGTTGGCTCTCAGTTCCCAGTCCCCTCATAAGCGCGGAGGGCCCACGACCACGCCAGCAGGCACAAGCCGAAGAACGCGCCGGCAGCGACCAAAGCCTCGGCAAGGGCGATGGTGCCTGCTGTGCGTGTGTGCTCGTCGAGCAGGAGAGCGGCAGGAACATAGCCGGTCAGCGCCAGCGGGACGACGAACGTCAGGAGAAAGGCCCCGGTTCGACCGAAGATGGGAAGCGGGTACTTGGCGAACTCGGTTAAGCTCCACAAGGTCGTGATGGCGTCCAAACTGCCGATGACCCGCATGGCTACGGCAGCCCCCAGGATCATGAGCCCGAGATAGATGAACGCGCCCAGGAGAACAAATAAGAGGACCGTGGCAACCTTACCGGCAGTCCATTCCACCCCGGCCGCGGACGCTCCATGGAGGACCAGGATCAGCCCGGTCAGGCATCCTGAAATCCGCTCGAAGTGGATCCGCTCAGTGAGGAGCTGGAAGAGTACCCCGAGCGGACGGAGCTTGTAGAGCAGCAGGCTGCCGTCCTGGGCGTAGCTGCCGACCCACCATAGGCTCTCCCCCAGAGTGTCGGCAAGGCCGAGCGCCATTCGGTTCAACCCGTAAAGCACGAGCATCTCGGGGAAGGTCCAGCCGCGGACTTGCGGCACGTGTGTGAAGATGACGGAGAAAAGCACCAGGGTCAGGGCCTGCTCCAGGAGCACGGTGAGCACGCCAGCGGTATAGTCCACCCGGTACTGCTTCCAGGTCGCGAATTGCAGCCTCAGGGCGGCCAGCGCGAGGGCGAGGTAGTGGGTCATTTATCCTCCTTGCACGTTGAACCGCTGGCGTACTCGTCCGAGGAGGAAGCGGGAGCTTGCAGCAAGCACCAGGAGCCAGAACAGCTGCACCGCCAGTCCGCGGAAGATCTCGCTCTCCGGCATGGACGGCTGCAGCATGCGCGCAGGAAGGTAGATAAAGGCCTGGAAAGGCAGCAGACTGGCTAGAAGGGCGTAGCGATCCGGCAGCAGGTCAATGGGGAAAAATGCCCCGCTCAGGAGCGCCACGACCAGGGCCTTGGCTTCGTTGATCCCCTGCTGCGCGCTAGTGTAGAAAGCCGAGAGGCTCATCAAGAACTCGAAAAAGTAGGCACAGGCAAAACCCACCACCAGGCTCAGGAAGAACCACCCCAACCGCCACTCGCCAGCGCTCCAGGCCCCGGAGACGAACGCTGCGGTGGCGTAGGCCGGCAGCGCCATGACCAACTGTCCGGCCTTCTGCCCTAACCACCGGGCTAGGAGGGCATACTCCAGTTCGACCGGCTGTACCAAGTCGTACACAACGGTTCCCACACGGACGCGCTGGGCAAAGAACCCCCAGGCAGGCCCGCCGGTGAATCGCGCTGCGAGTCGCGCGGTCAATAAGTACAAGTAGAAAGCAGCGAAGTCCCGATCCGCAAATGACCCTGCGGGTACGGAAAGGAAAACCGCGCGCCACAAAAAGTAAAATGCCACCAGGAGCGCCAGCTCTCCGACGACCCAGACCGCGGCCGCTCTACGGTATGCGAGGGCCAGCTGAAATCCGACACGGAGGTTGGCGGTATAAGGGATCATCTCTACCTTGCTCCCCGGTAGACCCGCCGGAGTACCTCCTCGATCGAGGGTTCGTGGGTGGTCATCTCCCTGACCGGGGTTTGTGGAAGAAGGCGCGCAAGCACAGCCGCAGGGGCTCCTCCCCCCTCATGGGCGACGCACACCCAGCCGTCGTGGGTGTAGACCTCCCGTACTCCGCCCAGCCCCTCAAGCCAAGCGCGCACCTGATCCGCCCCGGCTTCGAGCCTTAGCCGGAGCTCGGGGAGTACGCCGTGCTGGGCTCGGAGTTGTCGGAGGGTTCCGTCGTAGAGGACTCGGCCCTCGTCGAGCAGGACGATACGATCGCTCAAGGCTTCAACATCGTCCAAGTCGTGCGACGTCAGGATGACGGTCGTCTGTAGATCAGAGGCCACCTGACGGATAGCGGACCGCAGCAACGCCTTGCTGTCGAAGTCCAGGCCGATGGTAGGCTCATCGAGCAGGAGCACCCTGGGGTGGTGGAGGAAGGCGAGGGCCAAGTCGCACCGGACGCGCTGTCCAAGGCTCAGCTGGCGTACCGGCTGCGAGAGCAACCCCTCGATGCCGAATTGCCGGGCCATGGCACCGATGCGCTGATCCAATCCACTCTGGCTGAGGCGATACACCTTGGCGTGGTAGCGGAGCGACTCCAGCACCGGCAGGTCCCAGAAAAGCCGGGTGCGGTGGCCCATCACCACCCCGAGTTCCAGCTGGTGGGCGGTGCGCTGGCGGAACGGGTCTCGGCCCGCCACAACAACCCGACCCGCCGAGGGGCGGACGATCCCCGCGATGATCTTGATGGTTGTGGACTTGCCTGCCCCGTTGGGTCCGATGTAGCCGACCACCTGCCCCTGCGGGACGGTGAGGCTGATGTTGTCCAGGGCGGTAATTTCCCGGTAACGCGGCTTCACCAGGCTCCGCACGAAGCCCCCGAGGCCACGCCCGGGCTCGAGCACCCGGTAGCGTTTGGAAACCCCCTCCAGGACAATCATAAGCCGGCTGATCCTACAAAAGCGGAGGCCATAAGGCCTCCTCTGAACGGCACCAGCACTCCTTCAGGCTCGCTCCCGCGGCCGGATGCCGCCCGAATGGGCTTGGGGGAGGTTCGTGAAGGAGAGGATGTCGATTTCCCCAGGCTGCACGATCCTTACCGGTGTTTCGACCTCAATCTTGGGCAGATCGTCACCGAAGCCGTGCCTCGTGATGTGCTCGTAGTAGCGGTCCAAGGCCCCGGGCAGGTCGATCCGCGGGGTGTCCTGCTCAAGCCCGGTATCGTCGGACTCGTCCTCGTCTTCGTCAAAGATGCCGTCGGTTAACCCCCCGCGGTTATGCGACAGGATCATGTAGTTGCCGGAGATGTTCAGCCGCGCCATCTTGAAGATGGCGTCGCCCGGACGGACCTCGCCATCCCAGAAAAGGATCGCGCCCCGGTCCGCCAGGTACTTGGCCTTGCGGAATTGGCGCGAAAGCAGCAGATTCGTAGGGTTTTGCAGCGGGAGCGAAACCCCTTCTCCGAGGGTGATCTGCCAGCACAGCCAGGGCTCATCGGTCAGGTTGGTCTCCGCCTTGACCAGCGTGTATTCCCCGGGCTCCGGGATCGGCACCCGCATGACGATAGTGACCCGGTTGACATCAATCGCCCCTGAGACCATGATGGTGCGGCTCTCCATGTCGATGGTAGCCGCCATGTGCAAGTCCTTCGACCTCAGCATCTTTCCCTCCGTCGTGTCTGCAAGGAAACCTAGACCCTAACTCCTCTCAACCCGCACAGCGGCAGAGTTTTCCCAAGTCTGATCTCGCAAGCACTACCGCTGCCAGGAGTACCCAAGATCGATCTACGGCTCTCACCCCCTTTTCGTCTAAGCATAAGTAGTTGTAAATGAGGCGGAAAAGCTCTTGAACCAGGCGGCGGGGATCGCCGAGCCCATCCGTCACACGGCGCCTGCAGTAGCCCCATTCCTCACAGATTGCGGACTTCAAGAGCTGGATCAGGCTGTCGGCCTCGCGCTGCCCCTCTGCCTCCAGATCCTCCAACAGCTCAGCAGCCCGCTCGCTATGGCTTGCGCGTTCGATCCAGCACAGCTGTGCGGTCAGATCCTGGGCGACGTGGCAGAGCCCGAAGACCGCGTGGAGCTCGGACGTTCCGTAGCGCATGAGTACCATGGCGCGCTCCAACTCTTCCTCGGGGAGGTAGTAAGCGCCTGACCGGTGCTGGGTCATCGCACACCTGCCTTCAGCGGGAAACTGACGGCGAAATTCCCCCGAACCGTGAAGGAAGCTGGACGGCTGCCACTGAATTTTTCGATGAGTGCCGGGATGATCACTTGTGCGGCCAGCCTAGCCCCATCCACGTTCTTGGCGGCGGGACCAAGCGTCAAAGAGGCCAGTGGCCCGGCTGCGAAGAGGCCTGGGTGGCCGCTGACCTCAAGCGTGCCGTCCTCCAGGACCGGGTAACGATCGGCGAGGAGCTCGACCTCATCCGGCAGAAGCTGCGTGTCAGGGGATAGGCCGGTCGCCAAAATCACCAAGTCCACATGCTCATCGGCGCCCGATGACAGGTTGAGTTCGAGGCGGCCGCTGGCTGATGCTCGGACAGCCAACACCGTGGCATGACGGTGAACCCGTAAGACGCCCGCTTCTTCTAGGCTGCCCAGCCGCGGCAGGAACTCCAGCATGATGCTGCCACGGGATTCCTCCAGCAACGTACCGACCTTCCGGGCCAGGCTAGGCAGCCGCCGGAACCGCGCAATACCCTCCGTTCGGAAATAAGCCGTGTCGAAATCGGCACACCGGTAACGCTCCTCGCGGCGTAGGATCCACACGGGCCGTGCTCCGGCCTCGAGCGCCCGGAGGATGGTGTGGGCCGCGCTGAGCCCACTACCGACGACGGCGATCGTCTGGCCCGGGTTGAGCGCTGGCTTCGCGTATACCGAACACACCTGCGCGGGATAGCGGCGGGCAGCCTCCGAGAAAACCTGCGGCCACACAGCCTCGCGGTTGCCCGCTGCCAGGATGACTGTCTTGGCCCGGATGACCGGCCCCTCGGCGGTAGCGATCAGATATCCGTCCCGCCCCGGGTCAGGTCTAACCGAGATTACCCGCGCGCGGTAGGCGATCTTGCGGAGCTGATGTACCCCGATCATGTGGGTCGAGTGGCCGATGAACACGTCGAGCGGGACTACGGCGCGCTGGCCCGAGAGGCCCAGCCAGACCTGCTCGCGCTCGAGCGACGTCAACTGGTCGAGGTGAAGACGAGCGAAGTCTAGCATCTGCATGTCGCCGTCCGGGGCGATGTGGTGCTCGTAGGGGCTGCGCATGACCCTTTGCCCGGTGGCGTTCATGGCCTGGAAGAACTGCCCAGCGAGGAAGGAGTGTTTCTCCAGCAGGATCATCCGGCGCCGCAGGCTGGGTACGTGCCAGAGGTGGCAGGCTATGCCGCTGCCAATAATCCCGCCTCCAATAATCACGATATCTGCTGAAGTTGGGGGTAGGTCGGGGCGAACCGCCCGGAGTGAATGATTCACGCCCGGAAAAACACGACCGACTGGACTATCAAGAAGCTCAGGGTCATGCCTGAGCTCTTCGATGCTGTTGCATCGGCGGTTAACTTCCAGCATAGCCTCGAATTTAGATGACTCGGGACTCTTAACAATATAGGTAGAACTACAAACGCCCGGCCTCGGGTGAGCAGGAACCGAGCACGCTTCTCGCTGCAAGGCATGAGCGGCTTTTTTCTTTTGTCCAGCACGAAAACCATGTTTTCTCCTTCCCTTTCGGGACCCCTTACGGGGCTGGTGACGGATATGGGCGGACGCTCCCGTACCGCTCCCCTCGGCCATGTTGCGAACCGGTGCACGTCCCGATCCGTTTCGCGCACACCCCAAAGCTTGTCTGCAACCGGGACTGCCAGGGTCCGGGGCTGGGGAAGCACCCCGGAGTGGGTCTTGAACCTGTTCGCAACGTAGCGACATCAGCGCCTTGTCCATGGGCTCCATCGCTTGGCCTCGTCATAGACGGGCTCCAAGCCCCTGGCTTCAGCCATGGGGTCTACGACCTGCCTGTGCGCCGCGCAGTCAGGACTTACGGGTTGGTTGTCTTTCGATGGGGAGGCGGCCACCGCCTTCCTGCACTTCAGCGCGGACTACTTCCGGGTGCTGGCGAAGCGCTACGGGGAAGACGCCCGCTTCCGCCGGGGGCGGGACTACCTCGAGGCCGATCTCTCCCAGGCCCCCCGCACCCTGCGGGCGGCGAGGAGGCTGGGGCTGGAGCGTTGACTTGTTCAAGGTGGAACGCCATAATGTCCCATATGGGAACAGTGCTCCCCCTCCGCTTCGACGGCTCACCCACTGACGTGGCGAGCGTCCGGGAGGGGTTGCCGGTCGAACTCATCACCGAGGTGGCCCGGCACTACGGCCTCAGCCAGCACGACGTGCTGGAAGCCGCCGGCATCCCCCGCAGCAGCGTCCACCGCTACAAGGGCCTGGGACGCCTGAACCGGGAGCAGTCCAACCGCCTGTACCGGGTGATCTACCTGCTGCGCCGTGCCGAGGAGCTCTTCGGCTCGCCCCAGCTGGCGGCCTCCTGGATGAACAGCCCCAAGGTGTTCCTGCACGGCTCGAGCCCCCTCGCGTACCTGGACACTGAACCTGGCTTCCAGGCGGTGGAGCACCTCCTGGGCCGCCTGGAGGACGGCCTGGTGACGTGAGGGCCTGGCGCATCGCCTCGCGCAGCTACGCCCACACCGCCTTCACCGGGGAAGGGGCAGCCAAGAGCCCCGGACGCTGGAACCGCCTCGGGGTCCCCCTGGGTGTACGCTCGCAGAGCGTCCCGAAGGGGATCGTCCCGGTGGTGTACCTGGCCGAACACCTCTCCACCGGCATCCTGGAGGTGCTGGTTCACGTGGACGACCGGGCTCACCTGGCCGCGTTCGTGGCCATCGAGGTGGAGATCCCCGATCCCCACGTCGAGGAGCTGAGCGAACTGCCCCCCGACTGGCGGCAGTTGCCCGAGCCCTACCCCGAGTCCACCCAGAGGCTGGGCAGCGAGTGGGCCCTGAGCCTGCGCTCCCTGGCCCTGCGTGTCCCCTCGGCGGTGGTCCCCAGCGAGTTCAACCTGCTGCTCAACCCCCGCCACCCCGCGATGCCCGAGGTGAGGGTCGGCCAGCCCCAGCCGCTCTTCCTCGACCCACGCCTGCTGCGCTAGGCAAAAAAGAACCCCCTGAGGAAAAGGACGATCCCCAGAAGGCAAAGAAGGACGGAAGGGTCAGTCAAGGATGACGACCGAAGGGAAGAGAGCCCTCACAAACTCCACAAAACCCCGTTGAAGGGCTTCACTGCGGAAAGTGATCCTATAGGCGGGCTTGAGCCAACCCTGGTCTCCTTCCCATTCGACGAGTCCACCTGTTTTGAAGCCCAGGTAGAGCAACTCCGCAAGCTTCTCGCCGGTGCGCAGATCTGGACAGACAAAAACCTTTTCCATTTTTACCTCCTGACGACAATATTGTATTGTTCAATCTTGACCGCTTCAATCCCCCTCGAGTACCATAAAAAGTGGAAGGGGAAGCCTTTTCCCCTCCTGACCGCAGATGCGCCGGGCTTTCCCGGCCATTTTGCGTTAAGATGGAGCTATGCCTAAAGCAATTCACGAAGGAACCCGAGTTCGCTTCGTTGACACCGATCACCCGGAGGACCTGGCCTGCTTTCTGCGCCACATGGCTGCGTCACTCGGGGAAGAGCCTCTGCTTGATGTTTCAGGCGATACGGTGGTTATCGAATGCCAGACTGCCCCACGGATGCTCGAGTTCCTCGAGGGGTGTCTCAACGGGCGTCTGGTGCCGGTATGGGACAGCAACGGGGCTTACTTCCGCGAGCGCGGCCCGATGAACTAGCCACCGGCCCAAAAAAGAACCTTCCAAGGACAGGGATGATCCTCGGAAGGCAAAAAGGCTTGCCTGCTATGCGACCATGCGGGCCTTGAGCGTCGCCGCCAGGGCGTCCAGATTGGCCTGGGAGACTTCCTCTCCCGCCAGGAAGCGGTCGAGGGTAGAGAGTTCCTCAGCCTTCAGCCCCAGTCGGGCTTTCTCCAGGGCTTCCTCAAGCTCCTCGAGCACGTCTTCCTCTTCGGTTGACGCAACCATCTCCTCCAGCCGTGTGCCGGTCTCCGGGTGTGGAGCCGATAGGCTGAGAATGCGGTTTGCCTCCTCCACAGCGAGAAGGCGCTCGAGGGTCTCCTCATCGACCCCGAGGGCCTGCGCCAGCTCGGGGTGGGTGGGGGCGCGTCCCTTTTCCCCTTCCAGCTCCAGCCGCACCGCCACCAGCTTCTTGAGAAGCCGGTTCTCGCGGTACGTGCCCACGCCGTCCTGGGTCAGCCGCTCCCGGACCTTGCGGTCGAGGGCCACGTTCACCCAGAAGGTGAGGTTCTTGGAGCCGGAGGGAAGCGGTTTCGAGAGCACCTCCACCACTTCACACAAAAGCTCCTGGGCCAGGTCACGGGCCTCGTCGCCGAGGCGGTGGAACAGCCGGAAAGCCTTCTCGAACGCCAGGTAGCCGTAGTGCGCCACCAGGGCCTCGAAAGCCTGGCCATCCCCGTGCTTGTAAGCGATGTAGTTCCGCATGACCATCTCCCGCGACAAAAGCCCGAGGCCGCCGACCATCAGCCGGATGCTGTCGTACATGGCTTTACCTCCTGGGAATATAATACTTGATAACGGCAATAAGAAGTGACATACTGAGGACGCCTGCGAAGGCTGCCACAGCCGAGTGCTGATGGTTTTACTTCCTGCACCGAAGCCCCCCGCAAGGGGGGTTAGGTGTCTAGGTGTTATGTATGGCCGCGGTCGTGTTTTTAAGGCCCGCATACCTCCGTTCCGGTCAGCGCGCTTACGCAGGGTCCGACGTCTACCGCCAACAGATATACGACGGCAGGCGCATCCTCATACGGGCGCCCTGGCCCTTGGAGAAGCGTCGAGTTCTCCGCAGCCGGCAACGCCGGGCGGACCCGCCCGGCGTTGCGAACCTTCAGTAGCCTACTTTCCGGAGCGGTCATGGGGTACCACCACGTCGGCCGAGCCGTAGCCAGTGTTCCCGCTGGCGTCGGTGGCCCGGTACGTGACTGTGTAGACGCGGCGGTTGCCCTGGGCGCTGCGCTCGGCCCGCACGAAGATCCGGCCGTTAGTGGTGATCTGCACGTCATCAGCGGTGTTCCCGTCGCCCTGGCCGTCGTCGGGCTCGCTTACCTTCACCCCGACCAGCTCCACCCTTGGGGTAGGGTCGAGGTTGTCGCTGGCACTTACAGCAGGCTTGACCTCGACCAGCTTGTGGTTGGGTGGCCAGAGGGTAGATGGGGTAACGCTCACGGTAACACTGGGGGGCTCACGGTCTACCGTGGAAGGGTCGGTGTCCCGGATGTTGTTGAAGATTTCACCCAGGGCATACTCGAAATCGGACTGGCTTCCGCCGGGGAGGTAGAAGTACTTGCCCCCGGTTTCCTCGGCGATGCGCTTGAGCACGACCTGGCTAGAAAGCGCCGTTGTGCTCACGCTCTGAACGCCAATGCCTGCCCGGCTGGATACCGAAGCGGGCGGGAGACCACAATCCCCTGAGAGCAGCACGTTCACCCGGACATTGTTGAGCTTGGCCACCGCGAGGATCCCGCTCACGTCGCCGGGCTGGGCTGAGGCGTCGGTGATTACCACCAGATCTCGAGTGTGGTCCACATAAGGCCAAAGGGCCAAGATCCCCGAGCTGATTCCGCCTAGCACGTTCTCGGGACAGTCATCGCCACCCCAGGCGTAGAGGCCATTTACCCAACCAAGGATGGCGTTGCGGTCGGTGGTGGTGCCCAGGACCCTGACGTCGTCTTTGAAGGTGATCAGGTTCCACAGGGTGTACTCGTCCTCAGGGATGCTATTTATATACCCGGCGAGGGAAGCCTTGACCGCTCCGATGACGCTGCCCATTGAGCCGGTATCATCGACCACCAACGATACTGCGCGGGGTCTGCACTGAACATTGCGCTCGTTGGAGTACCGCCGTGCTAGCGGAATCGCGATCACCCCGCCATCAGGGTTGACCGCCTCGATGTTGAGCTTGCTTCGGTAGACTCCGTCACGGCAAGTGGCCACAACGACCAGCTCGTACTGCCTCCAGGTCGCACCTGCCGCTCCCACCTCCTTACGGACCCGGGGGCCGGTGGCAACCTTGGTCCAGACCCCGCCCTGGTTGCGTTCTAGCTCCAGGAACGCTGTGAGGAGGAAGGGCTCACTGCTGGGCGGGCATCGACCGATGGCATCGGCTTTGACTTCGGTAGGATTGTACCCCGACTGGTGCGGATAATTCAGGGTGAAGACGCATAGGCTGATGTCGATCCCCTGTGCGCTTACACCCCCAGCCGTACCTCCTATGGGATCGAACTGAACAGTGACAGCATCAGGGTCGGGTCGTTCCTGACCAAGATTCACCTTGCTGGGACTGACAGAACAAGCTGATAGCAATGCAGTTAACGCTAACAAAAAACGAACCTTGTTCATGGACTTAAGTCTAACAGTAAGAACTAGACCAAGGATGTTTGGATGACCTGCTGGGCGGTATGCAAAGGTCCCAGGTCTATACTGGCAACATGCAGCCCATGTCTGATCCTGATCTAGAGTTGCTGCGGGGGAGCCTACTCGAGGCAGCCGAAGCGCTGAGCCGTCTGGCTCGGGAGCCTGGCCCAGGAGGCCTCGAGCTCGCGGCCGCAGTAACCCAGGCTGTCTCGGAGCTGAACGGACAAGTCAATGCCCTGCTGTTGGGTCTTGCCGCTCGACCAGTGGAACCCATGGATGAGGCCTACCTGCGCTACCTAAAGGACCTGGTCCGACTGCGGGCAGGGGTGATGGAACTCGAGCAACTCCTGCTCGATCGTGCAGCCTTCGAGCGAGCGCGGGAGGAGTGGCTGGGCTTGACGGTCTTGCTAGACCGAACTTTAGAGCCGTTGATTGATCTGATGACGTTCGCTGATCCTAGCCAGCCGGAGGCTGACCTGAGCCGGGGCTACTCCTTCGACAGCGAGACTCTAGGCTTCACCCGAGTGAGGTTCAAGCCGCGTTGACACTCCTACGGCGGGCGGGAGGAAAGGCGTCTGTCACCCGGGGTGGTCAGTGAGCCCCATCCAGGCTGGCTTCGGGGAACTGCTCGAGGGGCTTGCCTGGGTCCACCCCTCCTTCACCACCCGGCTGGCCGTGCCCGGGGCTCAGTTCGTCCACCCCAAGGTCTGGCTGGGCATCCCTGTCCCCGAGGAGGCCCGCGTCGTTCAGCGCCCGGCCTGCGAACGCACCCACCGCCACAGCCAGGCCAGCCACAGCCAGGCCAGCAGCAGACCCACCGCAATTCCCACCCCCACCCCGGCCTTGAAGCCGAAGCCCACCCCGTTCTGCCAGACTAAAGCGACGTGCTCGAGGGTCATCTGAACAGTCCTCCTTTCTTACCCATTCCAAGATACCGGCTCACCCGCCGCACCCACGACTCCAGCGCCGCGATGCGGCTCTCCGTCGAGCGCCGCATGAGCTCCTCGGCCTCCTCCAGCCGGTTCTCCACCTCGAGCAGGATCCGCCCGCGCTCCTCGTCCATCCTCGCCCGCAGTTCCCTCAGTTCCCTCAGGTGTACCGGCGTCTGCCGGCCCCGAAGGGAATCTACCTTCTTGCCGGGGGGGAGGGATTTTTCCTCGGAAGCGAGAGGAGCCGCCAGCCCGTCCACCCTCGAGCCCAGCCTCAGCACCGCCTCCCGCACCTCCCTCAGGGAGTCCCGGAAGGCCTTCAGCCCCGGCCTCAACCCCCCCAGCCGGGTCTCGGTTCGGTGCAGGCCTTCCTCCAGCCGGGCCACCGCCCGGCGCAGTTCCTCCACCTCAGCCTCGAGGCGGCCAATCTTCATCAGGGCTGCCCCCAGGGTCAGCGCGTCCTCTCGGCGTACCGGCATTTGCCGCTCCCGGAGGGAAGCTGCCTCGAGGGAGGGTTCCGGTTCTTCATCCCCGAGGGAGCCGTCCTCTGGGCGTGCCGGGCGTACGGCCCCGCCGTCCCGAAGGGAATCTGCCTCGTCCAGTCCGTCCAGCGTCCCCACCCTGGCGTTCGGCCCCAGGACCCGTCCGGCCTCCCTCGTCCGTCCGGCGGCCTCCTCCTCGGACGCCCGAACGGCCTCGAGGGCCTTCCGCCGTCCGACCGAGCGTCCGGGGTCATAGAAGTTCAGGGCGGCCCGGATGCGGGCCTCGGCCAGCGGGCCGTCCGGCTCCTCCCCGAACACCGTCCGGTAGGCCTCGTGCCACTTCGCCCGGCTGCGGTTCTGAGTTTCCTCGGTTTCAATCCTCACTCGATTCGCTCGAGTGTCCTCGGAAGAGGAAGCAGGCCTGTCCGGCTGTGCCTCCCCCTCGCTCATGGGGGCAGTCTTGCCCCCTGGCTCCCCTTCCTCGTCCGGTGACGGGGGCAGGATGCGCCCCGCCTCTACCGGCCTGCCGCCCGGCCCCAGGACCGGGGGGTCGAACTCATGGTCCGGGTTCCAGGGACGCACCGCTTCCAGCGCCTCCACCCGGCTCCTGGCCTCACCCCGCTCCATCAAGCCCATCGCCCGGCGCACCCGCGCCTCGAAGAGGCCATCCACCCCCCCAAACACCTTCCGGTACGCCTCCTTCCAGCGTGTCCGGGTCTTGCCGGACAGGGGGGTGTCCACCCTGTCCTTTGGGGGTGTCCCACCCTGTCCCTCCACCCTGTCCCTACCCTGTCCACCCTGTCCTTCAGGGGTGTCCACGGACAGGACAGGGGGGGTGTCCAGGGGGTGTCCATCCTGTCCCTCCACCCTGTCCATCACAGGGGGTTCAGCGCCTTTTTCTCTCGCCTGCACGTCTTTTTCGCTATCTTCGCTGGACATTTTCGACTCACCGCCATCTGTGATTTTTCTCGTCCTCAAGCGGTTTGGACAGGGGGTGTCCGGGGGGTGGGGAAGTCTGTAATACATAGGCACATTTCAGCAGTTTCGGGTGTCCAGCCCCGACCTGTCCTCCAGGGTGTCCACCCTGACCTGTCCGGGGTGTCCTATCGGGACACCCCCCACCAGATTCCAGCCACATAGCCCACCACCATCCCGATGATCCAGCCCCACCGTTCGCTCCGGCCAGCGGCCAGGGCCAGCAGTTGCGAGGCCAGCAACAGGCCGACCAGGGTGTACGCGCTCAGGGTGAGGGCGAGCCCGCCCAGGAACCAGCCCACGCCGATCCCTACCCCAATGAGCATCCTGTCCGGCAGCAACCGCAGGGCGGGCAGCAGGGCCAGCCCCACGGTCACCGGCAGGGTGGGCGCTTCCATCGCCGCCATCACCACATACCCCAGGTAGACCAGGCCCGCCAGTACCCACAGCGTCCATTCGCTCGTCCGTACAACCAGGACCGGGACTCGCTTGCCCGCCTCTATCCGCTCCTGTTCCTCCTTCACAGCACCACCACCTTCCCGTCCGCCTCCAGGCGGCTGACCCTCGTGATCCCTTGCGCCTCTCCCTGCACCAGCCGGAAGGCCACGTCCCGTCCGGTGGGCACGGAGAGGGTGGCCCATCCCTGGGCCACCACTTCACGGGCCACCAGCACCCGCCCTTCCAGGCTCGCTGGCGGGGGGTCGGCGTAGGTGGGCACCCCCACCGCCTCCTGGGGCAGCATCCACGCCTCGGCCAGACCGCCCTTCGCCGGGTCGAGCCAGGCCGCCGTGACTTCTACGCTCACCCGCTTGCGGGAGAGGGCCAGGGCTGTCCGTCCACCCTTCTTCAGACTGGCCTCCGTCCGGCCCTCCTGGTAGACCAGCCCATCCCGTCCGGCCTGTCCGACCAGGATGATCGCCCCGTCCGGCAGGTCCACCCGGAAGCTGTACGGCTCCGTACAGCCCGTCCAGCTTCCCGCCGTCCGGTTGTCCTTGATGGCCTCGAGTCGGACACAGGCCCCCTCGAGCGCCCCCGTCACCTCCACCAGGGCGGCAGGCTGGAACTCCCCGGCCACCCCTGAGATCACGTCGCATCCAGAGACCAAGAGGGCCAGCAAGGCCCCCCCGAGAAGCACAGACTTTTTCACCGCTGCCTCCTAGAACTCCAGCCTGTACCCCACCCGCACCGTGAAGTCCGTCCGGCTGGCCGTGGCGTTCTGGTAGCGGAAGCTGAAGCTGCCCGGCTCACCGGCCACCAGCCCTTCCGTACCCCGCACCCCGAGTTCCACGAAGGGGTTGGAGCTCGAGGTGAAGCGCACCCCCCACTCGCTGCCCCTGTTTCCGCTTCCGGGGAAGGCCACCAGCCGGTAGTACCCCCCGAGGCTGCCGAAGTCGGCCCCCCAGTCCAGCCGCCCTTCCAGCAGGCTGTAGGGCTCCTCCCCCTGGTAACGGTAGTAGCCCACGCTGGGGGTCACCGCCCCGAAGCGGTAGCCCGCCCGGACAAACAGCAGGTTGCGGGAGAGGTTGCCCTCGTGAAACCCGGCCCCCACCCCGGCCTCCGCCACCACGCCGGGGATCAGGCCCCCGTCCGGCTCGTGCACGATCCGCACCACCCCGAAGGCCGAGTCGCCGTACCCCAACTCCAGCCCCAGGGCCACCCCCTCGAACAGCCGATACCCGGCCCGGCTCTCCGACAGCCCGCCCTGGGCGCGGTGCTCGAGGGTGAGGCCGCCCTGTTCAGCCCGCACCTGCACCCCGTCCGAGGTCAGCCGACCGTCCAGCCGGACGCCGTTCGCCTCACCCCGGACGAACACCTCCCCGTCCGGCTCGCCGTTCGAGAGTCCGACCGAACCCCCCACGGTGAGCTTCGGACGGCTCTTCCCCTGCTTCTCCAGGGCGTCCACCCGTCCGCCAAGGTCGAAGACTTTCTTGTTCAACTCCCCCTGGGCGGCCTGGGAGCGCTGCTCGAGGTCGCGCACCACCTGCTCCAGGGCGTTCACCCGGGCGGTCAGGGCCCGCAGCCCATCCTCGCCCCGCTTGATGAGGTTCTCCAGAGCTCCTACCGAGCCGATGATCTCGCCAATCTCCTCCCGGGTCACCATCTGGCTGGACACCTGAGCCAGTTCCTCCGCCAGCCCCTCCACGTTCTTGCGGGTCTCCTCCAGGTTGGCCTTGACCTCGGGGTAGTCCCCCATCGCCTCCTGCACAATCCGCAGGCCCTCCCGCAAGTCCTCGATGGCGGCCAGGGCCTCCTCCAGCCGGGCCTGGGCGTCCTGGTTCAGCGCCTCCCGTACCCGCCGCGCCACGTCGTCGGCGAAGGCCAGGTACGTGCGGTAGAGCATGGCGGCAACCTGGTAGCGGGTCATGTACTCCCTCCCCCTGAACGTGCCGTCGGGGTAGCCCTGCACGATGCCCTTCTGGTAAAGAAAACGGATGTCCTCCAGGGTGGGAGGAACATCCTTGAAGGGGGCCTGCTGCGCCAGGGCCAGCCCTAGACTGGCACTCCAAACAGAAACAGCGGTTTTTGCCAACAACCAACGTTTTTCTCGCAAAGGCATAGCAATAACATATTACCTCATTTTTGTACAATATTCCTGCAAGTCCACCACCTGCCCCCGGTAGACCTCGCCGCCCATGATGCCGCTGGCCTGGGCCAGGTAGCTCACGTAGGGCTCCCCCCGCATCCACTCGATGCCCACTCCCTGAGGCCTCCTGCCGTAACCCTCCAGCCCCGGAATCTGGTAGGCCGTCCCGTTCACCCGCACAAAGCCCCCCGGCTCCACCGGGAAGGTGCCCTGGGGCTGCCACACGGTGCGCTCGAGCCAGGGCCGGATGCGGGCGGTGACCTCCTCGCCCGTCTTGCGGATCTCGAACAGTCGGGGAGAGATGCTGGCCTCGGTGCACCAGTTCCACCCGCACTGCGTCCCCGAACCGCTCCCCCGGTAGCGGCCTTGCAGGTCGTAGATGTAGTACCCCCGCCAGCCGCAACCGAACCACCCGCAAGTGGCGGCGTACTCCACCGAGCGGAAGGTCTCCGTCCCCGTGCCGGGGTCGAAGCTGAAGGTGTGGTTGTTGCCCAGCGTGCCGGTGTACCGCCCTGTCCGGCTGGTGTCCACCCCCACCTCCACCGTGGTAGTGATGGAGCGCAGCGTGCAATCCCCCCGCACCGTCCCGCTCCCCTCCACCAAAGAGAGGGTCTCCCCGTTGTAGATGCGGTAGGGGTCATACCCCTGCGCCCGCACGTCCTGTACCTGGCCGTTCCAGACGTGGTTGAACAGGTAGCTGCCGCTCTGGGGGTCGCCCAGGTAGCGCTCGGTGACCTGGAACTCCACCCGTGCGCTGAGGCTGCCCGTCCAGCTTCCCTCTACCCAGGTGCGCCCCGTCCTCGGCCCCGAGAGGCCCATCCACAGGGCGATGTGGTCGTTCTCGGCCCACCCTGGATCGTATATGAGCCCCAACCCCCGCAGGGCGATGCCCTCCAGGCTTCCCCCCTGTCCCACGATGAAGCCCACCGGCTGCTTCACGCTGCCGGGGAGTACCCGGATGGGGACATTGGCGCTGCCGCAGTATTTGCGGGCCTCCTCCTGGGGGATGTAGAAGGTCGTGGCCCCGGCGGTACGCCACTCCCGCAGCCTGAGCGCCCAGGGGGTGATCTGGGGCACCACCAGGTGCAGTTCCCCCGGTGCGTTCAGCACGCCCCTCAGTCCGGCCAGGTCGTTCAGGCTGCCGCCGGTGGTCTGGGCCAGGCCCACCCCCAGCAGCGGGATCAACCACCATCCTCTCATGGCATCACCTCCCGCGCCCCCTGCTGCAAGGCGTTGAGGGAAAGCGCCTTGCGGAAAAGCTCACTGCCCCCCTTGGGCATCTCCACCACCGTGATCTCCGCATCGCTGAAATCGCCCCGGGCCGACAGCAGGATGTAGTCGTGCCGGTAGCCCCGCACGATGAGCACCCCGGCGACCCCTTTCGTCCCGAGCTCATAGGAGCGGCTGTCCCGCAGGCCGCCGTAGAGGCCCAGCCCGGCCCATCCCTGCTGGAACAGCCCGCCCACCCCCTGCACCGCATAGAGCCGCATCTGCACCGGCGCAATGGCGTAGCAGAGGCCCGAGCACGCCGGGGGGTAGCGCTGATCCCGGTTGAGGTAGCCCTTCACCAGGTAATCCCGCAAGATGGCCCGCACCGGCTCGGCCAGGCCGGTGACCAGGCCCTCGATGAACATGGGCTGGCCCCCGTTCACGTCGTTGGCCAACCCCTTGATGTAGTTGGTGGCCTCCGCCTCCCGCCACAGCAACCAGCCCAGCGCCCCACCCCCGATTGTCCAGGGGATCATCACCGTGAAACGGCTCTGGGCGATGGCCGGCTGGCCGCACAGGTCGGCGCTGGCGGTCAGGATGTACTGACCGTTCATGGAAAAGTTCACCGGCAGGCTCACGCTGCCCGTGCTGGTCTGGCTCCATTGCCAGGAAGTGACCCAATCCCCCCACCGGCCCTCCTGCTTCAGCGACAGGGTGAGTCGTTCCGCTGTGGCCCCGGCCCGCACGGTGATCGTCACGGTTGTGGGGCCGGTCACCCCGCCCTGGGGATTGGTCTCGATGCTGAGGGTGCAGGCCCACCCCAGCCCCCAGAAAGCCACCGCCGCCAATGCCAGACGTCTCATGTGCGGCCTCCCAGATTCCAGAGTTGCTCGAGGTAGTACGCCACCTGCATCCCGATCTCCGGGCTGGCGAGTACCGTCCACAAACCCTTGCTGTTCACCACAAAGTACCTCCGGTCAATCAGGAGCATTCCCCGGCCCCGCAAGCCCTTGAGATAGCGCACCTCCATCCCGGTACGCACCCACCCCGGCAGGCTCCCGCTCACCAGGACTCGAGTCCGGCTGGGCAGGACACGGGCAAAGGCGGGGTCGGGCAGGTCGCCGATCACCAGGGCGTCTTGCCCCCCTACGCTGCCTACCCATCCCACCGCCTGGGCAAGACTGGGGGTCTGGAAGAGGATCTGCTGTTGCTGCTGGGCCAGCCCCATCCCCAGAAGAAGAAGCAGTGCGAGCAGCCTCACTTGACCTCCCCCCTGCGCTGGTTGGCCGACCTGATCTGATCCACCAGCAACCGCCCCCAGGTGAGCACCTGGCGCAACGTCGGGCCCTCAAGCTGCCACCAGGTGGGCATATAGACCGCCTGGTTATCCAGGATCACCAGGGGCAGCCCGGTGCGCCCCACCACCCCCAGCGGCTCGTTCTCGTTGCTGCTTGCCACCACCTTCACGAAGCTGGCGAGCTCGGGGTTCGTCGTCCACCCCCGGAACCACACCATCTGCTCCTGCGGCACGACGGCGAAGATCTGCGGGCGGTTCTGCTTGCGGGTGGGGTCGCTGGTTCTGAGCCAGCCGTCCAGGTAGCCGATGACCGGCTGCAACGACTGCACGTCCCCGATCAGGAGCACCTCCCTCGAGCGCGACAGCCGGGCCTCCACGTCGTTCTGCCAGTCTGCCGGGTAGATCATGTCCTTTGGCAGCAGGCAGGTGATCTTGAGGCTGCACAGCCCGTTCCGCAACAGGTCGTAGGCGGTCTTGAAGTCCTTCGCATCAATCGCCAGACTTCCTCCTCCGAGGAAGAGGCAGAGCACGGGTAGGTAGATCCAGCGCATCGTTCACCTCAGCAGGATGTTGTAGACCTCCGGCCCGAAGCCGGGGATGCTGACCCCGCTCACCCCCAGCCCCGGCGTTCCCCTGACCCTGGGAATCTCGTAGCCCTCGGGCACGCTCACCCAGCCCCAATAGGTGCGCTCGCCTGCGAAGGGGAGCACGTAGGGCGCTACCGGGATGGGCCGGGGCCAGTCCAGCGCCCCCGAGAGGGAGATGAAGGGCGGGGTGGGCAGCAGGCTGACCTTGATCCGCACCGGCACCCACCAGTAGAAAAGGGCCCGCATCCCCAGGGAGGCTGCCACCCCCAGCGGATTGCGGTCGGCACGGAAGTCCGGCACCGTGCTCACCTCGGCCCGGTTCCACACCTGGAAGAAGCTCAGGTAGCCGAAGCGCTCGTAGATGTAGGGATTGGAAGGGGGGAACCACCGCTTGAGCTCCTCCAGCCGCCAGGCCCCCGGGGCGTTCTTGCTGTTGATGAAGAGGTCACGTCCGACCAGCTTGCTCCCCTCGTCGGCGGCGGCCAGGGCCAGCAGGGCCCGCTCCATCACCTGCTCGTCCATCCCGCCGATCAGCCCGGAAAGCTGGTTGCTCACCGGGGCCAGGAAGGGCAGCCGGGCCAGGCCTCGCACCGCCTGGTAGTAGTACGCCGTCCCCGCCAGCCGTTCGGCCTCCGGGAGGCGGGGCAGGGCTTGCCGTAAGGTGCTCACGATGCCCTGGGCCTCGCTCACGAGGTTCTGGGGGGTGAGCCCGTCCAGCGTTCGCATCACCGGCGTCACCACCGCGCCCCCCTCGAGGACGTGCGCCTGCCAGGGCATGGGGGCAAAGACCCTGAGCTTTGTGGGGTTAGACAGGTCGGTGGGTACTCGAGGCCGCAACGCGGTGAGCACATCCTTCTGGTAGTCCGGGTAGTAGGCGCTCACCGCGTGGGCGATGCCGTCCGAGACCCGCTTCTGCGCCTCGGCGTCGTTGAACCACAGGGGCTCACCCCCCTCGTACCCCGGCGTGCACCAGGAGAAGCCGATAGCGTCAATGTCAATGCAGAAGCCGGGGACGTACATCAGGGGCAGGATTTGCAGGCTGAGGTCGTCGCAAAACTCCTCGTTGTCTAGCTGCGGAATGGGCCAGTAGGCATCCAGCATGTGCTGGCCCTGGGCGGCGGGCTGCGGCCACCCCAGGCCGGGATCAAACCCCTGAGGCACAATCCCCGAGGGCGTGTCCACCCGCACCTCCGGCAGAGGCGGGTTGAGGTCAGGCCCCTTGAGCCCGGCCCAGCAGTACACCGCGTAGAGCGCGGGGTTGTTGAGCCGGGTGATGGCGTGCCAGTAGTAGCGCTCCTCGAACCTCTGCCAGGCCCTCCGTAGGTCGCGGGCCACCTCCTGGGTGGTGGCGAGGTCGCTCATCGGCAAGCGCCACTCGTGGGCCACCGCCGGTTTGCCCCCCTCCT
Organism: Meiothermus ruber DSM 1279; assembly: GCF_000024425.1. Taxonomy (NCBI): domain Bacteria; kingdom Thermotogati; phylum Deinococcota; class Deinococci; order Thermales; family Thermaceae; genus Meiothermus; species Meiothermus ruber. The sequence goes on along the minus strand of NC_013946.1, from coordinate 509,648 downwards.
TCGCGGCCTGGTGCTCCTTCCAGCGGTCGGCCCGGATGACCTCTATGAAGGGCCACTTGAGCAGGGTGAGTCGGTCCAGCCGGTAGTCCGGTGCGCTCACCAGATAGCGCGTGGTCTCGGGGTAGCGCGGGTCCTGGGCCAAAGCAGACCCCAACCCCAGAAGAATGAAAACGGCCAGCATCCATCGCATCAATCCCACCTCCCCAGTCGCAAGCCCTCGGGTTCACCTCCCGCGAGCAGGGTGTCCAGGGCCTCGGCAAAGTCGGGGTACAGCACGAACTTCCCCTTGCCCCGCACCTCCAGGCACATGGCGAAGGACGGGCGGCTTCTGCGCTTCCCCTCCACCGGGTCGCCCAAAATGGGCAGCAGCACCGGGTTCTCCAGCAGGTCCAGGATGGTCTCGCCGTGGGCGGTGGCCACCACCCGCACCCCCCGGCGGCTCGCGGTAAGGCACTGGAAAACGTCCTCGTTGTAGCCGATTTCGTCGGCCACCACCACCTCGGGTGAGTGGTTGGCGATGGCCTGGTAGATGACCCAGCCCTGGTTCTTGGAGGGCGGGTCGGGCACCTGCAAGCGCCGGGCAGGGGAGATGCCGGGGTGGGTGAGCTTGCCGTCCCCCCCGATCTCGTTGCTGGTGTCCACCACCGCCACCCGTGGCCCGTAGCGCCCGGCCAGGATACGCACGATGTCCCGCAGCAGGGTGGTCTTGCCGGTGCGGGGCGGCCCCACCACCAGCAGGGAGCCGGTCTGCTCGAGCCAGGGCCGCAGGGCCTCGGCCACCCCCATCACGAAGCGCCCGATGCGGATGGTCACCCCTACCGTCTCCCCATAGGCGTCCTGGATGCGGGAAATGCGGTGCAGGGTGCCCTCCAGGCCCGCCCGGTTGTTCTCCTTGAACCCCCCCAGCCGGTGGGTCAGGTAGGAGAGGTCGTCCTTGCTCACCGTGCGCCCCTCCAGGACGTAGACCTGATCCGCTGCGGTGTAGATGAGGGGCTTGCCCAGATCCAGCACGATCTCGTCCAGGCTGTCCCGGTGCCCCTCCACCTCCACCCGCACCCACGGCGGCAGGCGTTCCATCAGGCGGGCGAACTCCTCGGGGAAGCGCTCGTGTACCCGCACTAGGCTTTTCTGTTCTGCTTCAACCACCGGTACACCCATAGCACGTCCCTCACATACTTCTGCGTCTCGGGGTAGGGAGGAATGCCCCTGTACCTACGCACCGCCCCCGACCCGGCGTTGTAGGCCGCCAGCGCCAGCCGCCAGTCCCGGAAGCTGTCCCATAGCTGCCGCAGGTGCCGCGCCGCTCCCCACAGGTTCCACTGGGGGTGCGAAAGCCGCTCCCTCGAGATGCCAATCGCCCTGCCCGTCGCGGGCATAATCTGCCCCAGCCCCACCGCCCCGTCGGGAGAGACCGCATCCGGGCAGAAGCGGCTCTCCACCCACACCAGGGCGACGAGCAAATCCGGGTCCAGCCCGTACCCCCTGGCGTAGTAGGCCGCCCACCCCGCCAGGTCAGGGGGGATGCGACCGCAAGCCAGCCCCCACGAGCACGAGGCCAGAACCAACAGGGCTAGCAGTCGGGCCATTCCACCTCCAGGTACTCCAGGAACAGCCCCGCTATTTGAGGGTCAAATTGCGTCCCGGCCCCCTGCCGGATTTCACGGCGGGCCTCCACCGGGCTCAATGCCTCCCGGTAAGGCCGCCCGGATCGCATGGCATCGTAGGCGTCCAGCACCGCCATGACCCGCGCGGAAAGGGGGATTTCCTCTTTTCCCCTTCCGAGGATGTACCCTTTCCCGTCCCAGCGCTCGTGATGCATCAGGGCTACGTCCTGCGCCGTCCGGCTGTATCCGTTCTTCGAGGCATGTTGCCAGGACAGGGCGACGTGAGAGCGCAGCACCTCCAGTTCGGACGCCTTGAGCGGACGCCGCAGCAGGTCGTAGCGGGGCAGGTACAGCTTGCCCGCGTCGTGAATCTGTGCCGCGTCTACGAACTCGCCCCACAGGCCGAAGCGGGTCGCCGCCCAGGAAGCCAACCACAGCAGCCGCTCGGAGTGGCCGCAGTTTTCCAGGGTGATCTCTCCTTGAGGGATGATGTAGCCCCTACCGGTTTGCAGCAGCATCGTTCTCCTCTTCCGCCACTATCCCGTAGCTGCCGGTCACATCTCCCGGAACCATGCGGTAGCCGGATATCTGGGTTGCGTCGTTCGAGCTCATCCGCTGCATCAGCAGCACCATCCGGGATAGCGCCGCTCGGGTAGCCCGTAGCTCCTCCAAAGCAGCGGCCTGCCAGAGCACCAGCACCCCCAGCAGCAAGAGCACCATGCCGAACTCGATCATGCTCCCCCGCAGGAGAAACGCCCCCGGCACCACGCCCGAGAGCCCCACGATCACCCCGACCCAACCTGCAATGCGTACAAATCGCTCCATACTCACCTCAAAAACCGTGCGCCGAGGCGCTGCACCAGCCCGTCAATGCGGTAGGGGCGGCCCACCGCGTAGGCGTCCACGAACTGCCGCACCAGGGCGGCTACCTGGGCAGGGTTCTCCTCCAGCCGGTAGACCGGCAACCCCATCCGCACCTCACGGATCAGCGCCACCCGGCGATCCACCACGGCGTAGTCGCCACGTGTGTAGGCTATCAATCTTGCCCCCGTCCCCTGGAGGATGGAAGCCCAGGGGAGGTAAGAGGCCCCGATCTCGGCGGTGTCCCCCCGGGTGAGGATGTAGCCCCTGGCCCCCCGCTCCGCCACCGCCACCCGGTAGCCCTCGGCTATTGAGCGGTCGTCGAAGACCGCCATCTCCAGCAGCACCTCGCTGCGAGCAGCAGCGATCAGCCGGGTCACCTCGGCTTCCGAAAGGCTCGTCTCGGCAACCGCCAGAGAGCTTAGGAGAAACAGCACCGTTAAGCTAAGCCGCAACATCCTCTACCCCCATTGCCCGGCCCATCCGCACCGCTTCTTCTCCCTCAGCCACCTGCACGGCTCGAGCCCCCTCGTATCGGAACACTCGGCCACCTTCGCCGGGAAGCCAGACGAAGCAGTGCCGCCGCTGCCTGTCCCACACCACCCAGGTAGCGTGCTCGAGCATCTGCCAGAACGCCTGCGCCTCAAGCCCTTGCATCGCCCAACGCCTCCAATGAAATCTCGACCCTCACCCGCCCCCCTTCCGTGGGAAGTTGTTTGGCGTACTCCCTGAGCACGGTCTCGGCTTCCTCCTCGCTCATATAGAGCAGGCTTTGGCGTTCCTGGTTCTGCCGCCGGGCCCACTCCCGCACCCGGCACCAGCGCACCAGGGCCGCCACGAAGGTCTTTTCCAGGGTCTCCAGGCCCTTGCTGGTGAGGTTGACCGAGAGTTCCTCTTTGCCCCGCACCTCGATCCAGCCCTCCCGCACCCAGGCCGTCTCGGGTGGGGGGAAGCCCGCGGGCAGCACGAAGCGAATCCCGGTGGTGGTCTTCTTGTGGTAGTAGCGCTGGAAGACCGGCAGGGTGGAGGCCAGTCGCCGGATGTAGGCTTCCAGGCTGCGGGGATCGCTGGCCTCCTGCACCAGAGAACGCTCCTCTGGCTGGAGCTCGACGGGCTGGCGTTCAGGCTCAGGCTGGCGCTCTTCCACGGAAGAGGAAGCAGGCCGGGGCTGGGGTTCGGCGTAGGCCCTGTCCCGGGCGGCTCCCGCCCGCACTGCCGGGACAGCCTTCCGGGCCTTCTCGTAGAGCCCATGCAGGGGGTGTTTTTTCTCCCACATCCCCCCCAGGTAGGTGCGCACCGGCGGCTTGCCGTCCAGGATCACCACCGTCTCGCCTTTCTTCACCTCCCGCATCTCCTCGGCGGAAAGCAGGAAGCGGGCCTCCTCGCGCTCGCCCTCCCCCTCGCTGCCCGAGAGGAAGCCCATTTTGGAGGCGCTTCTGGAGTATCCCACCACGGTCTCGTACCCCAGCGTCCGGGCCAGCCATTTGCGGTCTTCCTCCGAGAGGCGCTCGAGCAGATACACCTGCTGCCCGAACGTCCCCTGGATGCTCTCCCACACATCCCGCCCATATACCGAGCGCCCGTTGGCCAGGTTCTGCACGCTCACGTGGAAGGCCGCTCCCCTGCTGCGCATGGTCTTGAGGTTGTCCTCGATGCCGGGGAGCTTGCCGAAGGCGGTGAACTCGTCGAGGTAGACCGAGGTGAGCGCTTTAAGCGTCCCCCCGTTCCGGGCAGCAGCCCGGTGGATTTCCCGGTCCAGGATGCGCTTGACCAGCCACAAGAGGGCCGTGGCCTTGCCCCCTTCCAGGTGCTCCTGGGGGATGCCGATGTAAAGCAGGCTGGGCTCGCTGAACAGGCGAGGCCAGGGCACCGCCCCTGCACCCGGCAGGCTCGAGCGATCCAAATGGTCGTTCTCGAAGAGGGCCAGCCTGCCTGCCAGCCCTGCCACCACCCCGGCGATGATGTCCTCGCGGGTCTGCATGACCGCTCCGATCCGGTCCTTCAGATGTGGGCGGACTTCGGCGTAGGCTTTGATCTCCTCCTTGCCCTGGCGCAACAGTTCGAGGATGTGCCGCAGGGAGTAGCGCCCTTCCTGCCCCTCCACCCATATCAACCCGGCCAGGAGCATCCGCTCGAGGTTGGCGTAGAACTCCGCCCCCCCGTCGGCCAGGCGGGGCACGATGATGTCCGCGATGTTGCTGGCTTCCTGGGGGTTCTCCGCACCTTCCAGCAGGGCAATGCGGGCCGAGCCCGGCGCGAAGGGCGTGTAGGCATACACCGCCCGCCCGAAGTGGCTGTAGTAGCGTATCGCCTCCATCAGCCCGCCCTCGTCGGGCCACTTGAGATCGAAAACGATGGCGCTCCAGCCGTCCCGCGCGTCGAGCAGCAAGTTGGGCTGGTAGTAGCCGGTCGTTTTGCCCCCGCCGGGCTTGCCCACCACCAGCGTCCCGGTGCGCCGCTCCATCGAGGGCACCCTGAGCGGCTTCCCCTCGAACAGCCCGTACCAGCCGGTGCCCTCCCCTAAGTAACCCTTCAGGTCGCTGGCGCTGGCCCACCGCCCCTGCCCCGGCAGCTTGCGCGGGCGGTGCGGGCGGATCAGGAAGGGGATCATCCCCAGGACAAACCCCCCGGCCACCACCATCCGCAGGGTGTCCAGGGGCAGGGCCTTCTGCCACAGGCCGTTCATGACCTCCGTGCAGTTGCCGGTCAGGTCACCGTAGCAGCGCAGGATCAGCTCGGCAGGGCTCGACGCCTTCAGCGCGGCTCCCCACCCCGCCCGCAGCATCCCCTGGGCCACCTCCAGCGCGGCCTGCCATCCAACCCCGAAGGCCAGGGCCAGGGTGGAGAGCATTACCAGACCTCCCAGAAACCGCAGGAGCTTCTGGGAGGTGGGCACTTCGAGCAACGACTGCCGCCGGGTCACGCTCATAGCCGCTCCGCCAACCTCCGGGTGGCCGCATCCAGGGTGCCGTAGACCCGCTCGAGCACCCGTCCATCCACCTCAAGCTGCCACAGGCCCACCTCCTTACCGGCCCGGCCCGGGCTCTCCAGCACCGCCTCCACCGCCCGCACCACGCAGTCGTGGTTCTGGTGGGTGAACCAACGTCCTACCAGTTGCTTTCCTTCGATCAAGTCCGATACGTTCAACATATCTCCCTCACGTTAGCTATCGCTGGACGCTGGAGGCAGACCCCGTGGCGAGGGGTTGGGCAGTTCCCGCACCGGCCTCCACTCGCCCTCAATCACGTCATCCCCGTAGCGCTGGATAGAAGAAGAATAGGGCTGCATCTCGTAGGCCGCCGGGCGGGGCAGCGATCCGCCTCCGGCGGGCAGGGCCCCAGGGCTTCCACCGGCGGGCAGGGCCCGTTCTCCTGGCAGTACAACGGTACGCTCCGTACCGGCTCCTCCACCGCCCCCTGCACGCCCGGCGTAGATCCGTCCGCCCAGGCTCGAGGTGCCGAGCATCTGGCGCACGCCGGTAGCAACGAAGCCCCCGACGAAGCTCATCGCCACCCGCTCGACGTTGAACAGGATGTAGGCCGCCGCCGCCATCCCTGCCAGCAGCAGGATGATCCCCAGCAGCCAGGCCGTGATCACCGTCTGCAAGGCCTGCAAGGCCAGGCTCAGGTCGGTGCGTACCGCATCGAACTTGGCCTCCAGCGCACAGAAGGGATCGACAATAAGGCACTTTTGGGACTGCTTGGCCTGCTCCAGCGCATCCTCGCTTTTCTCCTTGACCGCTTCCAGCCGATCCACTGCCTGATCCACGTAGGCGTTGACCTGGTTGACCGGGCGGTTGATACCGATCTCCACCGCCGCCTTGAACCCCACCGGCAGCAGAACCACGATGAGCAGGGCCCCCATCATGGCCGCCACCCACTTGCCAAACCAGTCTGCCGCCGAGCCCTTGGGGAAGACCAGCAGCGCCGCCGCCAGCGGGAACAGCGCCACCCCCACCTCCACCGTGAACGAGGCCACCACGATCAGGATGAAGAAAAACAGCATCAGCGGAATGAGCAGCAGCGTGGCCCAGTTGAGGTATTGCAGCACCTTGGACGAGCCCGCGCTGGTGCCCGAGGCGACGGATCGGGTCGTAGCGTTCTTGGCCGCATTCTCGGCGGTTTTCGCGGTCATTACCTTGACCGCCCCCACCGCACCCATGAAGGGTACCACCCGCATCGCCAGCGCATCGAGGCTATCCCCCGCATCGGACAGGGTAGCCGCCACCGAGTCGGTGCCCCGCTCCCGCGCTGCGGTCATGGCCGCATCCAGGGTGTTCCCCACGAACCCGCTCGTCCACAGCGAGAGCATCAGCCCTGCCACCGCCAGCCGCACGAAGGCCCCCTTGATGGCCTCCAGGCCTCCGCCCAGGATGCCCTGCACGATGCCGTAGACGAAGCCCAGCATCACCAGGGCCAGTGCCAGGGCGGAAATCCCCCGTTCCAGCCGGGCTATGTCGCGGCTGATGCTGTTGAGCCAGCGCGAGATGTCGAAGACGGTCTGAAGCAGGTTTTGCTGCTGTGCCGTGCCGCTGGGGGGCGGCACCTGCGGCTGCTCGGCCAGGGCCGGCCCGCTCACCAGCAGCAGCACCAGGGTCAACAGAACAGGAATCCAGCGCACAAAAGCCCTCCTATGGACGCAAGCAGGTGATGTTCCCATCCGCCCCCGGCCCCAGCACCCCATCCGGGCAGGCCACCGTGCGGGAGAGGGTTGCCAGCATCCGCAGGTTGGCGGTCTGGCTCTCGGCTTCCTCGCTGACCTGGGCCATCGTGCGCTCAACCTCGGCTTTCCAGGATTCGATCTCGTCGGCGCGACGCTCGAGCTCAATCTCAATCAGGTTGGCGATTTGCCGTGTGGTGTAGGCCTGCTGGGCGGCGCTCTGCCGCACCGCCCCCACCACGTCCTGGGTGTTGGTGAGGTTCTGCCGCATGATCTTGGCCTGGGCGTCCACCAGGATCTCCAGCACCTCCCGGGTGGAGTTGGCCTCCCGCGCCCGCCGCACCACCTGCTCGGCCTCCCCCTCCTGCGAAGGCAGGGGGTTGGTCACCTGGAGCGCCTTGGCCAGGTCATCCTGGGTCTGGTTGGTGGCGGCTTCCACCTGCTTCTCCGCTGCGGCGTTGTTGGCCTCTACCTTGGTTCGTAGCTGGAGAAGCTGCTCCTTCCGTTGCAGGCTGCCGAGCTCGGCCATCAGCAGGTTGGGGTTGAGCTTGATGGCCTCCACCGCCCACCACGAGGGGCTGCCGTTGGGGTAGGGGTTGTTCCTGATGGCGTCCACCTGTTTTTCCCGCACCCGGGTCATCCAGTTGGACACCTTCGCCACCATCTGACGGTAGCTGCGCCTGATGGCAAGGAAATCCTGCTCGAGTTGATCCGCCTCGACGTTGCCCCTGGCCAGCCCCATCTCCGCCCCCAGCCCGTTGACCAGGTAGCTCACCCCGGTAATGAAGCCCTCTCGCTTGAGCATGTCAAAGTCTTGCCGTACCTCATCCCACATCCCCACCGCCCGATCCAGCGTGCGGTAGAGGGTGCATACCCAGCGCACGCTCTCCAGGCTGAAAGCATTGACGGTGGCGCAGGCGGTGCTGCCCCACTGCTGCACCTGGTTCCACAGGGCCTCCAGGGCCGGTGGGTTCTGCGAGGGCGGCTCCGCCGCCGGATCTACCACCACGCTGAAGAAGATGGTCTTTGCCCCCACCGTAAGCCGGGCCGGGCTCGAGCCGCTCGGGGTGTTGGCCGCTGCCGTGAACACCACCTCCACCGTGGCGTTTTTCCGGGGGTCGCTCACGGTGATGCTGGTGGGGCTGTAGGTCACCCCGGCAGGCAGGCCGGTGATCCCGATGGCGAGCGTGCCGGTGAAGCCCTCCGACAGCACCGCCAGGGTGGACTTGGCGCTTTTCCCCGGTGCCACGCTCACCGGGGTCGGGGAGAGGTCAATGTAGTAGTTCTGCGCCAGCCCCATCCCCGGAAGAAGGAAAAGCAGGTTCAAAAACAGCCTTCTCATGTTTTCTCCTCCCCATAGGCCAGCGCCCGCACCGCCCGGATCACGTCGCCGTAGCGCTGCACCGCCGCCCGCCGCCGCGCCACCTCGCCCTTGTCCGTGGTGAACATCCAGTAGTCCACCGGGTTGGGCCGCACCACAATCACCTCGCCCTCCCGGCCCTCGCCGGTGCGAATCCAGGCCAGGCCTTCCGAATACACCCCCTTGACCCCGGTCAGCCTGGCGTGTACCGCAATGGCCCGGTCGGGCATCCCCAGCACGTCGCGCATCACCGCGTGCTCGGCATCGCTGCCCGAAAGGCGCAGCAGGAAGTGGAAGCTGGTGTTCTGCAAAAGCGCTTTGGGGCCCTCCCCGGCGAAGTCTGCGAGGCTCTGGGTGATGCTCCAGATGCCCCCGCCCAGAAAGCGGAAGCGCCGGTAGAGCTCCTCGATCAGTTGCGAGGCATACGGGCTTTGAAATACTTTCCAGGCCTCGTCCAGCACCACCAGCACCCGCCGCCCCTGCCCCTTCTTGGCCCGCTTCCACACCAGGTCGGCGATCAGGAGCGTGCCGATCACCTCCAGGTCGTCCTTCAGGCCCTCGAGCTCGTAGCACACCACCCGCGCCCGGGCCAGGGGGACGCTGGTAGGCCGGTCAAGGAACTGCCCCTTGGGGCTGTCACCTACCCAGGACTGAAGCCGCAAGGCCAGCTTGCGGGCGACTTCCTTCTCCGAGGGAGAGGCCGGGCGGCTGCCCACCTCGTCCAGCAGCACCAGGGTTTGCACCAGGTCAGAGAGTCGGGCCCCCTGGTAGACCTTGCGGTACGTGCCGTCCGGCTGGGGCAGGTCGGGGCTGGCCCGCTTGTAGGTCTGCTCGATGGCCGCTTCCAGGATGGCGTTCTCCACCGCCTCCTCGGTGCGGTCGTCCCCCGCCGGGAGGATGGCCCGCAAAAAGCGCAGCACGTCCTGGAGCTTCTCCGGGCTGGGGGTGTGTTCGCCCTCGTCCAGGTCGAACATATTGACCGCCGTCTCCCCGCCGGGGCGGATGTCAATGAAGGCCCCTTCAAAGGCCTCCACCAGCGCCTCGTAGTTGCGTCCCCGGTCGAGGATCACCACGTCCACCTCGTTGCGGCGCAGCAGTTCGGAAAGAATGTATTGTGTGAAAAAGGTCTTCCCCGAGCCCGATCCGCCCGCAATAATCCCGTTCCAGTTGTTGGTGGTAGGGGTAAAGGGGTCTATGCGGGTGAGGGAGAGGAAGCGGTTGTGGAAGAGCGCCACCGGCTTCTCGTGCCCCTTCCAGGCCCCGGTGAGGGGGATCAGGTCGGCGGCGTTGGATTCCAGCAGGCTCACCACCTCGTCGCTCATCCCCCCGCTAAACGGGGCCCGGCTCTTCCAGGGCTCGAAGAGGCCGTTCTTGAGCTGCCGGAAAGGGTTGCCGGGGATTTCCGACAGCCGCCCCACCACCTGACTCGCCCGGCGCTCCAGGGCCTCCCGCTCCTTTTCGATCAGGATCAGGGCTACCCCCACCCGGTACACGTGGTCGCCCGTCTGGGAGATGTGCTGGATGGCCCCCTCGGTCTCCCGCTGCCCGACCAGGATGTTGGGATCAACGTAGGTCTCGGTGTTGGCGCTGGCGGCGTAGAACCGCCTGGCCCGCGCCTTGAGCGCCTTCAGGGCCTTCTCGTAGGGCTCGTGGTAGACATCCACCACCAGGTAGAACTCCCCCCCTCCGGCCAGGGCCAGCACGTCCCCCATCTCGGTATAGGTCTCGTCGGGGATGGTGTAGAGGGTGAACATGCTGGCCCACTTTCCCCCGATGTAGAGGGCGTCGCGGTGGGAGTTGTCCACCTCGCTCCGCACCAGTTGGGTGCGCAGGGTGGGGGGCCTGAGCCCCGGTATCTTCTCCACCGCACTGCGGGGGTAGCGCTGCCAGGTGGGGCGGTAGCGGGGCACCCCGGCCTGCCGCATCCCGGGGTTGAGGTAGCGGTAGGCCAGGCCGAAGACCTCCTGCGAGTCCATCTCCTGCACCGCCACCCCCCGCCCCTTGGCAATCATGCGGATTCGCTCGCGGATCTTGCCCCCCTCCTTGACCCGCTCGGCCAGCTCAGCCTTGCCAAACGGCAGCCGCCGGGGGCGCTTGTTGCCGTAGAGCACGGTAAGGAAGGCCCGCCGGGTCATCACCTGCCCTCTGGCCCACAAATCGCTCCAGAACCTGTAGCGTTCGTTCTGCAAGAAGCGGGCGGTAGGGTGGGATGGGTCGAAGGCCCTCCCATACGCCTCCACGGTTTCCTGGGGAGCCGGGGCCGCCTCCACCACCAGCCGGGCTCGTGCCCCCTGTGGCACCCCGTTCCTGAGCACGCTCCGCACCATGTAGAGGAGGCCCTCGAGCTCGTTCTGGGATAGGAGCAGGGTGGGGCGGAGCAACAACTCCACCCCCACCTCGCACCGCCCATCCTCAAGAAACATCGCCCCGTCGTGGATCTCCCAATACGGAAACTCCTCGGTGAGCGAACGCTCCCGAGGCCGGTTGAGCAAACTGGTAGGACTATTCGTGGTCATTGCGAATCAACAGCGGTGTGGTCTCCTGATCCTTTCCCGGCGTATAGCGGTCGCTCTGCGTGAGCCACAGCGCCTCATGCAAAAGCGAAGCACCCGGGTAGCGCTCCCGCAGCTTCTCCGCCGCTGTCAGCGCCAGGTAGCCGGTCAGGGCCCCCGAGAGGAGCCCTGCCGCCGGATGCACCCCTTCCATGAGGCGCAGGCCGATCACGAACCCCAGCCCGATGACCGGGAGTTGCCAGAGTTCCAGCCCCACGATGGTGATGGGCTGGTAGAGGCGGTACACCCGACGACGCATCAGGCGCAGCCCGTACCGGAAACGAAAATCCGCGCAAACGAAGGGGCCGCCGCCAGGATCACCCCGCCGATAGCCGCCCCGATCATGATCGGCACGGCCTTTTTCCCGCCGATCATCAAGCTGATGCCGCCGATGGCGAACATGATGACCACCAGCGCCAGGCCAAAAGGGCCGCGCAGCGCATTGTAGATGTTGCAGATGGCGATGGTCAGGTTGTTGAACGCTTGTTCAGCCTGGGCGTGGGCCACGTTGCCCATCCCCACCAGCACCAACCCCATCAGCAACCCGCGAACCTCCGGCAGAGCCGCCAACCGTTTAGCCAAAATCGCCGCTTTGTGCATTCTCTCACCTCAACGATTTTTTATTACCCATTGTGGGCAATATAATATTACCATATGCGCCTTGACCCAGAGGTAAAAAAGCAGGTGGAGGCTGCGCTGAAAAATCCAGTCCCTCCGCCCACCGACCCGGCCTTCGACGAACTGCTGCTCCGCTTGCGTAAAGAGAATCCTGAACTGGCGGATCTGCTCGAGTCGGGGGTGCTCTTCGACGACCTGCCCACCCCGGAAGAGGAGACCGCCCGGGCGGTGGCACGACGTAGCTTCTTCCTCTCCCTCAAGCACCGGCTGCTGGATCGCTACGACGAGCTCACCGGGGAGTGGGTGCCCTCCCGCCCCAAGCAGATTGCGGTGGGCTTTCTGGGCCTGGTGGTAGCCACCTCCCTGTGGTTTGCCCTCTCCACCCGGGAGACCAAGGCCGCCCAGGGCGGCCTGCCGCTGCCGGTGGCAACCGCACCCAAACCGACCCCCGCTCCAGAGGCTCCCTCCGCACCGGAAACCACCCAGACCCAGGCCGGGAGCACCGCTGCCCAGGACAGCCCCACCGCTCCCGGAAGCGAGCCGGGGAACGCTCAGGGGAACGCTCAGTCGTCCGCCTCGGACTCCTCCAGCGTGCCCCCGCCTCCCTCGGGCTACTCTGAGGTGCCACCCCCTCCTTCAGGGTATCCGGCTTCCACCCCTCCGACGGGTACTTCAACCACCGGCGGCGTAACGCAACCGGCCCCGCCCCAGCCTCTCACCCTCTACGCCGCCAGCCCTGGGGCGGTACAGCCTGCATCCGGTGGTAGCACCACCGCACCCACCACCGGCTCCAACACCAACACCGCCACCCCTGCGTCGTCCCAGCCCCTCACCCTTTACACGGGTGGGGGGAGCCAGGGAGCGCAGCCCCTCACCCTGAGCCGTCCGGCGGCTCCATCCGCCTCCGGGCCCTCCTCCCGCCCCATCACCGGGAGCGTGGCCGAGGATGTGGCGGCGAGCCTGCAAGGCCAGCCGGTGCCGTCCGCCTCTGCCAGCGCCAGCAACGCCCCCGGCGGCGGCCTGACCCTCAAGAAGGAAACCCAATCCACCTTCGCGGTGCGCTCGGTGGAAGGCCAGGGCGGGCAGGGCGGTAGCTTCTACCTGGTGGGAGGGCCCCAGGCCCAGGCCCCGGTGGGGACGCCTCCAAGCGCGGCTGCGCCCTCCTCGGTGCCGGGCTTCCCGGCGCAGGCCCCGGCTTTCCCTCCGGCCCAGCCCTCCGCCCCGGCGGCTGCGGCCACCCCTCCAGCGGCTCCCTACACCCTGGGCACCCGCCTCAAGGGCCGCCTGGGGGTGGGGGTGCTCATCGCCGAGGGGACGCCGGGGGCAGTAGCGATAGACGCCGAGGACGGCTCGACCTGGGTGGGGGAGGTCACTCTGGATGAGACCCGCCGCCTCAAGGGGAAGCTCACCCGGGTCATCAAGGATGGCCGGGAGTACGCGGTCAGCGCAACCCTCCTCGACGCCGAGGGGACGCTAGGGGTGGCAGCTAAAGTGCGTGAGGAAGCCCCCTCCATCGCCGCCGACCTGATCCGGGGGTCGTTGCGCGGGGTGAGCGATTACGTCACCGCCGCCTCCCAGGCCAAGAGCGTGACTGTGCTGCCGGGCGGGGGTGTGGCGCAGTCCTCGCAAACGCCCCCCCTCGAACTATTCATGGCCGGAAGCCTGGCCAACCTGTTTGCCCTTCAGCAGGACAAGAAGGCGGTAGTACGGGTCGCCCAGGCCGAGAAAGGAACGGAGGTGGTGATCCTTGTTGTTCCAGGTCAAGACGCCGCTACGGGGAAGTGAGCGCCGGGAGATCCTCGAGCGCATCCGTACCACCATACGCTGCGACCTGGCCCTCAGTGAGGGCCAGTTGTTGCGTCACTACGGGGTGGTTCCCTCGGAGAAGGAGGCCCACGAGATGGGCCTCTTCGTAGTGCGGGCGGTGCTGAACCCCTCGCACCACGCCAACCGGCTTATGGAGGTACGCTTCTACACCCCTTACCTCTGGGTCAGCCGCCTGGGGCCGCCCCTGCTGCGCCACCTGGCCGGGGTGGGGGAGATGCGGCACATCCTGGGGGCTGCGGTGGGCGACTGGCGTACCGACACCCACCGCATCCACTACCGTGAGCAACCCGATGCCTACTGGTACAGCAGGCTGGGCCCCTTTGCGATTGAATACGACGCGGGAAGCTACTCCCTGGGCCTGCTCCAGCGCAAGGTGCAGACCTTTGCCCTGCGCTTCGTGGGGCAGTATTGGGGCGCTCCCACGGAAAGGAAGGCCGCCAGCCTGCGGGAGAGGCTGGCCCCCTTCGGGCTGGATGGACGGTTCGTGCTGGCTGCGCCCTGGTGGTAGTCCCTTGCCCCCTTCGGGAGCCTGGGGTCACGCGGGCGGGGGCAAGATTCAGGCCCCCGCCTCCGCCCACACCAGGGGGCGGGGATCGTCAAAGGCCAGCATCACCGGAATCGGGCCGCCCACGTCCACGACCGCTACCGCCTGGGGGCACTCCCCCTCCTCCTTCCACCGGGTCATGGTCCGCTCCACCACCAGCCGGGCGCTCTCCTCGAGGGTTCGCCCCTGGGCAATGACCCGCAGCCGGGGCGTCACCACCTCCACCAGGCGATGGGGTTCTGGGGGGAGCAGCCTCGGTTCCTCTCGCGGGGTATAGCCCTCGGCTTTCAGTATGTGCACCACCTGCCGCAGGGTCTCGCCCGGCGTGAGCAGGGGGGGTGCATCCCTGAAGCCCTCCTTCAAGGGCCTGCCGCGCACCCACGGCAGGCGCTCCACTTCGAGCATATCGACTATACCGGTGAGCCAGACCAGCGGCTCTTCCAGGCTCCACACCACCAGCGCCGCTTCCGCCCTCTCCTTCTCCAGTACCGATAGACGCCGCCGGTAATAGTCCAGATGTTCCTGCATAAAGCGTTGGTGCGGTGGGGGGACTGCTTCCAGGGCAGCTTCCAGCGTGGGCCGGGTGAGGGCTCCGTCTGCTGCTTCCGCCTCGAGCCCATACCGCTCGGCCACCATCCGCACACCGCTGGACAGGCTGCGATCAAAGAGGTCAGTTAATTCTGCTCGCATCTTTGCTATCATCTTACTTGAGCGGGTCAGCTCGAGCACATTGAAAACCGGTTCTGGCCGTCCGGCGTTCCAGGGAATCCGTCGCCTTCGCGCGAGGGTTCCCTGGGCCAGGGGGAGCTTTTCGCGCAAGAAAGGAGCAACAATGCGCCTTGTCATCCTTGCCGAAGAGCCCCCGGCGGAGCTGCGGGCTCAGTTAACCTTCTTTGAGGTATGCACCGAAGAAAAACTTCTGAGCCTCACCAGCCTCTACCCGGTCAAGGCAGCGCCCCGGGTCCTGCCCTTCCTCCGCCTTTGTGGCATCGAGGCGAGTGAGGTGGGGAAGTCTGTCCGCTCAGGCGACCTCGTTGCCTGGCCCCTGCCAGAGCGCCCTGGCCGGAACTCTCGCTGGATGCTGATGCTGGCCTAGCTCGTCCGTCCTTCCCTTCCGAGGATAGTCCTTATCTTCGGGAGGTTCTTTTTTGCCCTTTCTTGCCCCCCCTCACTCCTCACCATTAACTTCCGGGGGTAAGATTTCGCTCACCGGTCTTACTTCCAGACCCCCCTCCCGCTCCATCCGGTCAAACCGCTTCGGGTAGGGGTGGTAGACCCGCACCCATTCCGCCTCACCCTGCTTGCTTCGGCTGTACCATCCCATGCGCTTGAGGGTGTTCTTGAGGCTGCGGGTGCTGTACGCTCGCAAGCTCGTTATCAGGATCAACCGTTCTCCGTCCCGGCGCATGAAGGCGATGCGCCCCCTATTTTGCCCGAAGCTCCCGCAGCTCTTCCTTCCCCCAGCCCAGAGCCTCCCGGCTGCGCTCGAGCAGCGCTTCGGGTAGCTCCGGCAGGCGTTCTTTGAGTGCGGCAAAAGCCCGCTCGAAGGGTTCCTGCCGCATTCCCAGGTCGAGCCCTACCCGGCTTCCAAACCGCCAGGCTGCCAGCCAGAAGACCCAGGCGTTCTCCGGGGTGGGTTCGGCGCGGCAGAGCGGGCCGCCATCTTTGGCAGCCCCCAGAAGCCCGGCCCTGTCCAGCAGGCCAAGTCGCGCAAGGTCGGCCTGCCACGCTGCCCACGCCGCCTCGGGAAGTTGCAGGGGCCGCCACAGGTAGAGTGGGGTATCCTCCAGGTCGAACTGGCGGGCTATCTCCTCCCGGGATACCGCCACCCGCACCGGCAGCCCTTCATAGGTTCCTTCGACAACCAGGACACCTTCTTCAAGACCTACCAGCCGCCCTTCCAGAACACCCCCGGCCTCCTCGCCTTTATAAACGGGCAGCCTCACCGGCCTGGGAGAAGGGTCGCTCACAGTGGCCCGGTCAAGTTCCGCCGTGACGCCTCGAGCGAGCCATGCTTCAATCTGGTCACCTGTCAGGAAGCTGGGAAACACTGCCACTCGCACTGTATTCCTCCTATTTAGTAACTCACCTTACGCGGTCAGTTGTGTTTTGATCTGCTGTAGTTCTTGAAAAGCAGCCCGGCTGGCAGCCAGATAGAGCTTGGCCTTGAGATCCTTTGCAACTTGCATTGCCCCTCCTTCTCCGGGGGGTTCTTTTTTGCTGTGCAGGCCTATGCCACCGCCCCTCCCCACACGAGGGGGCGGGGATCGTCAAAGGCCAGCATCACCGGGAGGGGGCCTCCCACGTCCACCACTGCCACCGCCTGCGGGGCCTCCCCCTCCTGCTCCCAGCGGGCCCGGTTACGCTCCACCAGCAGCCGGGCGGTGTCTTCCAGGCTCCGCCCCTCGGCCACCAGCCGCAGCCGGGCCGCTACCTCGACTGCCAATTGGTCGGATTCAGGGGGCAGCAGCACCGGCTCCTCCTGTGGGGTAAAGCCCTCTGCTTGCAGGATATGGGCAATCTGTCGCAGGGCCTCCTGCCGCGTGAGCACCGGCGCATCCCGGAAGTCTTTCCGCAGGGGCCGGCTCCCGACCCAGGGGAGCCGCACGAGGTCAGGCATCTGGCCCAGGCCCATCATCCGAACCAGCGGCTCTTCCAGGCTCCACACCACCAGCACCGCCTCTGCCCCTTCCTTTTCCATGACCGAAAAACGCCGCCGGTAGTAGTCCAGGTGCTCCTGTACGAAACGTTGGTGCGGTAGGGGCAGCACCTCCATCGCCGCCTCGAGGGTGGGGCGGATGATGGCCCCGTCCGCCGCCTCGAGGCCGTACCGCTCACCCATCATCTTCACCCCCTCGTTGAGGGCGTGGTTGTGAAGCTGGTCTAGCTCCCCTCTAGCCATCCAGGTTGATCATCCCGCTCACGTTCTGTCCCTCCCACCGGCCCGCGACCCCTACCAGCCGCAACCCTGCGTGGGTATCCGTCAGGAGCCTTGCCCCTTCCAGGAAGCCTACCGTCTGTCCCTCCTGCACCACCGCCACCGGCGGCAGGGGCTTCCCATCCTCAAACGCCTCGAGCGGAAGCTGCGCTTGCAGCCTGCCCGCCGCCCACTCCTCGGCCTCGGCCCCGCTCATGGGCCGGTCAGGGTACAGGGTTACCAGCACCACCTTATCCGCAACTTGCATTGCCTTTCCTCCTCCTCTTACCATGATAGGCGAGGGATTGCCTCAGCGTACCTTGAAAGCGTGACCTTGGAACGGGTTCTCTCCGCAAGACCCGGCCCAGGCACATCGGCAACAGGTCTCTTGTCCAAAAAGACGAAGAGACCCTGTGCTTGGCGGCCCGGGCCTCTTCGTCGGAAAGGAAACTGCGTGTACAAGGTTACCACGTTCAGGCTGCTCAACGCCAGGGGTGTAAAGGTCATCAGATTTACCGACCTCAGCGACAGCGCTGGCAGGAAACTGCTGGATCGTGGAGCGATCTTTGACCGCTCCACCGCCGACCTTGCAGAGGAAGTGAGCGTCTCCGCCATCGAGCCGGTAATAGTGGAGGAACACGAGTTCCTCCCGGGCGATGAGATTCTCATCCCAACCGCTAGAGGTTGGTTTCTAGGCCGAGTAGCTGAGTAGCCCTCAGTCCTTCTTCTCCTCAGAGACGATCCTTTTCTCTGGGGGGTTCTTTTTTGCCTGCTCTTACCCCTCCCTTACTCCTCAGCATCCACATCCGGGGGCAAGATTTCGCTCAGCGCCCTCACCTCCAGCCCCCCCTCCTTCACCATCCGGTCAAACCGCCTGGGGTAGGGGTGGTACACCCGCACCCCCTCGGCCTCTCCCTGCTTCCTGCGGCTGTACCATCCCATGCGCTTGAGGGTGTTTCTGAGGCTGCGGGTGCTGTACGCCCGCAAGCTGGCAATCAGCATGAGCCGCTCCCCGTTGCGGCCCATGAAGGCGATCCGCCCCCGGGGGTTTCGCCCCACGAAGCGCCAGCCCTCCCGCTCGGCAATCCGAATCGCCCGCCGCAAGAGCACCGCATCCGCCACCGCCGTGGCCCTGGGGCGGTAGAAGCGGGTCATGGAGAGCACTTCGACCCGCCCCCTGGGGCCCACCACCACCGCCCGGCCAATGACCGTAGGGACTATCACCAGATACTTCCGCTTGACCAGATCGTAGAAGGTGGCGCGAGGTATTCGCTCAAGCACCTCCTCCACCAGCATCGGCCCTCGTAGGTGGAGACTACAGATGAACCGCCGGTGCTTCTCGGCCAGACTCATCGCCCCTCGAGCTCGATCCGCGTACCCGCCATCACCGAGCGCTTGAGGGCGAATTGCCGCCCGCTGCCGATCTCCACCAACCCCCACTCCAGCCCGATCTCCCCGGCCCGGGCCCCCTCCAGCGTGATGAGGCCCGAAAGGGCCTCACCGGGGTTGACCAGGGTCTTCAGAGGCTCTCGCTTGAGGCTGTAGGAGAGCCGGTTGCCGCCCTGGGTGATCACCAGCCTTCCGGGGTCCGCCGCCAGCGTGCGGTTTCCCCGGTTCTCCAGGGTGAAGAAGATCGTCACCGTGCCCTTCCCATCCGAGGGCACCTGGGCGGTGGTGGTAAACCGCACCGCCTCCGGGTTCAGAGGTGCGCTCTGCGGCGGCTGTGCGGCCTGCGGGGCCGGGCTGCTCGGGGCCGGGCTCGCCGGTGGGACGTAGGCGCTCGCCGGTGCGCTCACGCTGCTGCGCCGGGAAAGCTCGATCACATAGCGCCGGGGCCCCACCCCCGGCCCGATCTTGAGGGTGAAAAGCAGGGTGCGCCCGGCCACCTCCACCACCAGGTCGGTCTGCCCGGCCTTCTGGGTGGCCGAAACCAGGATGCGCGGCCCGGCGCTCTCCACCCGCAGAAGCTCGCCCTTGGCCGAGGCCAGGGTGCTCACCGTGTCCCAGAAGTCCAGCACCGTGGTAAAGCCGGGGCTGACCTCGATCACCCCCGGAACCCGCGTGAGGTCATCGGCGTAGTAGGTCTTGAGCACCGACTGGCCCATCGCCAGCGGCGTGAGCAGCATGAACACCAGGGCCAGTTGTTTGCAATAACTTATTACCTTCATACAGGCATTATATGACAACATCCTGTTACCGAGAATGCCAACACACTCTGTCACCAAAAAATGAACCGCCCGGCCTCCCGGGGCGGCCTCAGCTTGTTGCGACGTTATCTTAGGATCGCCCGCTAGAACGGCAGGCCATCCTCCGCTTCCCCAACGAACTCCTGGTGGGCCTCATCCGCTGCCCGATCCGCCGCCCAGAAAGCCTCGTCAAAGCTGGCGTAGCTTCCGATCACCGTTTCCCTGCCGTCCTCAGCGCGGTGCACCGCCTGGAAGGTGTGAATATTCGGCTGGCGCACAAACCATTCACCCAGGCCCCGATACGACCGGAACACCTCACGCTCGCCAATCATCCCGTTCAGCTTCAAGATCAAGCCCGTCCACCTCCTTATCGCTCACCCCACGCGGTCGGCCCAGCCGCCACACATAGTAGACCCTGGAACCTTCTTGTATTTTCTCGAACTGCACCCGGCTCTTCAACAGCCGCTCCTCGAACCTGCCCTCGGCCACAAGCTCGTAGAGGGTACGAAAGCCCTCCCGCTCCCGCACCCGCACCTCCCGCCACACCTCCCCCCCGGCCTCCACGGGCCTCGAGAGGAAAAGCTCGGCATCGTGGCAAGCCCTTACCACGATAGCCCCTGGCGGCATCCTGAGCGAGAGCGCCACGATTTTAGCCCGAGGACGGATCAGCATAGCATTCCTCGGAAAGGGAAACCCCCGGCCCCTTTGGGAATACCCGCACCACCCGCTCCAACCGGTCAGGCCAGACCCCCAGGATTTCCACCACCCGGGCCTGGGGCCAGCCCGCCTCGAAGCGCTCGAGCAACTCCCTCAACCACCCCTCCAGGCTTTGCTGCGGCATCCCCGGAAACCGGGCGTGGGCCTCCAGGTCGGCCTCCTCCGGCACCAGCAGCGCCCAGTAGACCACCTCCCCGTCCACCAACCACCGCAGCCTGCGACACCCCAGCCCCTTTAGCTTCGCCGTCACCTCCGGCACCATCCGTAGCAGCACCCCCCAAGGACTCATCGCACCCTCCGTTCAGAACTCCCAACACTCCCAACACCTCTTCCCGCCGAACCGCCCTTTCCACTTCCTGAACAGCATTTTCCCACCATCTGCCGATGTAGGGCCAGTCCTCCCCCCACCTCCCACTTCATTAGCCTCTTTCCCCGTGCTGGACGTGATTCCGGTGCGTTGGGAGAAAATCGCCGTTTTTGCCCCTGCAAGCCGCCCCTTCTCCCAACGCTTTTTCGTCGTCCAGCACGCAAATCCATCAACCTGTTGGGACTGTTGGGACTCCTGGCGATAGGACACCCCACTAGAGTTCCACCTCATACGCCCCCACCTCCCCCTCGCCGTTGGGACAAACTGAACTCCCAACAGCCGGTTTTCTCCCAACGTCTTTTGTGTCGTCCAGGACAGTATTTTGCCCCATGTTGGGACTGTTGGGAGTTTTGGCGAGGACACCCCCTGGAATTTGCACCACGTCACGGGTCGTGCCCTGAATCCGCACCCCCACCCCGTAGCGCACCCGCCCACCCCGCTGTTGCGAGCGGATCACCCCCCGCTCGCCCAACCGCTTCCACAGGGTGCGGGGGGTAGGGAGCGGCTCCCCGCTCTCCGCCGCCAGGCGGTTCAGCGCGGCGTAGGCGGCGGTGGGTTCCAGGTATATGCCCTGGGCATCCACCCAGCCCACCAGCGGCCCCTGGGGCACCCACCCGTCCGCCCGGGCCTGCCAGCCCCACCGCTCGGGTTCGGCAGGGGGGGTCTGGGCGTCATGGCGGTTGCCCAGGTGGGCCCGCCCGCTGCTCAGGAGCCCCAGCACCAGCGGGATGAAGCGCTCCACCGGGTTCATGTCGCTCTGGTAGCCCTGCTGCGCCTCCCCCACCTCATGCAGGACGGCCTCCACCTCCCGCGTGAACCGCTCCGCCTCCGCCGGGGAGATGACCCCCACCTCGAGCCAGTAAGCCCGCACGATCTCCCACACTGCCTGAAGCCGGGCCAGGGCGTCGGTGGTGCGTCCGTGGGCGGCTGGATAGCATGAGCGCAGCTCGCCGGTGCGAAGCCGCACCTGCTGCCGCACCCCCTCCAGCCGCCCGGCCAGCCAGCGCACCCAGGCGGCCAGGGCCAGGGGAAACCCCGCCGCCTGGTTTTGCAGCCGGGTGAGCGCCTCCAGGTTCACCTCGCCCGGGGTTAGCTCGAGGATCAGGCACCGCGCCCGCACGCTGTGGCCGGGGGGCAGATCCTCGCCGGTGACCAGCAGGCTGCCCCGGGGGGCCCGGTCGGGCTGCATCCGTCCGTCCGAGCGCATCCGCGCCCGCCCCGTGGCGTTGCCCTGGTTGCGCAGAATCCGGGCGGCCTTACCCTGGAGCTCCTTCTGCTTGCCCTCATGTCCGGTGGGGGCGTAGTCGTCAATCAGCAGCAGGGCATCCTTGGCCGCGAAGGCCAGGGCCTCCAGGGCGTTCGCCGTGCCCTCCCAGTTCGTCGGCGGGTGCGGGGCAGTGTGCCCCCACAACGCCTGCACCAGCAGGGCCAGGCTGGTCTTGCGGGCCCCGGTCAGCCCGGCAACGTACAGGCTGCCCAGCGGGTGGTTGATGGGTGCTCCCAGGGCATAGAGCAAAAGGGGCCAGGTGACCCGCCGGGGGCCTGCCTCCAGCATTGCCAGCAGCCGCCGGTGCGCCTCCGGTTCGGCCTCGCCGGTGGGCGGTTGGGGCAGGGCGAAGCCGCTCAGTTCGGGGGGGAGATCCACCTCGAGGCCCTCCACGCTGCCCTCCGGCCCGATGCCGCCCCCGGCGTGCAGGTACACCCAATCCCCGCCCTGCCGAACCCAGCCGGTGTGGGCGTAGACCGTGGCCTGCTCAGGGGTGCTCAGGTGTTGGATGGCGGCGCGAAGATGGTCTTTGACCCCATGTCCCGGCGTCACGATGGCCCGGGCCCCCCACTCCCGCACCGGCCAGTGCATCGCAGCAAACTCGCTCGAGCGCACCCGGGCGGACGGAAGGGGGCCGGCTGCGGTGGAGCCCTCGAGCTCGAACAGCAGCTCGTCCTGCACCCCATCCGTGTAGCGCACCTCCCGCCGGATGCGACAGGCAAAGTTGCAAAGCGGCACGTAGACAACAGTCCGATGCTCACCCCGCCCTTCCAGCCGGGCCATCTCAATGCGCCCTTGCTGGATGCGGTAGCGGGGATGGCCGGGCAGAACCTCCTCAAGCTCTACCGGGCTTATAAAGTCTTGATGTACGGGTGGTATACTCTTGACCATACAGAACTCCTTTGCATCCCACCTGGCGGGGTGGGGTGTATTTTTTATTCCTGCAACAGTTGCCCGGCCAAACCCTGCTGCCCCCACCGGGCGGCGTATTCACAGGCGTCGAGTCCGCCCTCCAGGGGTTCCAGGACAAACATCGCAACTCCCCCAGCCTGCCCTTCCTCCTTCCAGCGCTCTATCGCCCTGCGTCCGCCGGGGTCTCCGTCGGCATAGAGGTAGACCCGGCGGCCTGTCAGGCCCTCCCAGGGCACCCGGCCCTCCACGCCGGGAATGCCCAGCAGGTCGGCCCGACCCTCCAGGGCAAACCAACTGGTGATGGCGTTGAGCTCCCCCTCCATCACGATCACGGGTCGGCCTGCATCCTGCCCGAAACCGGGGGAGTACCAGGCGGGCGCCCCTCGCTCGGGGGTCAGGTAGCGGTAGCGGAAACCCTCCCTGGGCTCGCGCAGCCTGGCCTTGATGGCCTGCACCTCCCCGGTGGGCCCCAGGATGGGGATCACCAGGTCACCCTGACGGCTCTTGCCCAGCCCCACCCGCCGGGCCTGCTCGAGGGTGATGCCCCGTCCGCGTATGGCCTCCTCGTCGAGGCGCTGCTGGGCCGCCTCGAGGGCCCTCCTCTCCGTCGGGGTAAGGCCCCGCACAGGGCGGGGGCTTGCTCGGCATTTGATGCTGGCCTCATGGGTCACGGCCCCGCCGCCGCTACCGGCCCGGGCCTTGAGCAATGCCGCCGCCGCCTCCTTGCTCATCCCCGCCTTGAGAAGCAGGTGAAAGGCATTGCCGCTCTCCCCGGTGGCGTGGTCTTTCCAGAACCACACCCCCCGCGCCTGAAAAAGCGAAAGCGAGGGGTGCGTGTCCCCCCGCCACACCGCCCGACAGATGCCCGCTTTCCCTGGCCTGGCCCCCGACTCCGGCCAGAGTTCGGCCACCAGCGCAGGCAGGTCAACGTCCTCGATGGACTGGGTCAGGGCGTCCTTCGTCATCGGTTTCTTCCTCCAGCTCGTGGCAGAGCACCTCCAGGCTCTCTCCGCGCCAGACCTGAACCTCAAGCCACGCCAGCCCCACAGACACCAGTAGCCGCCCGCCCATTTCAATGCCCAACGCCTGACAGACACAGCGGGCCCTGCCGGTCATCTCCAGCAACTCCCGGATCGGGTCAGGGAGCAGGGCCAGCGGGTGCAGCATCATCCCCATACCTTCCAGTTCGACGGCGATATCCGGCGCAGGTCTGGTGTCCGGGAGTCGTGCCAACATCCCCTGAGCAAAGCGCAGCAGTTCCGTGATCCTGCCCGCAGGAAGGCTCAACGCCAAACCCTTGTGGCGGGGTATCAGCAAAAACAGGTCTCTCTCCATTTGCATAGTGTTCTGGTGCGCCCTGCGCACCCTGGTTATCTCCTGACGCTAGCACAATTTCCAGGGCTCGCCGGACAAGATGAGAAAAATCTCCACTTTCGCTGTAGTGACGCACTAAGCGGATGCGTCGTCGCTGGGCTGGCATTCGAACTCCTCCGCGATCCGCATCAGCAGGCGTTCCTCGCTCACACCCAGCCGCAGTGCCAGCGCCCTGGCCAGCTTGCGGCTGCATACCAGCGAGGGCCGTCGCACCTCGCCCCGCTCGTACTTTGTCAGCAGCGAAACGGTGATCCCTGCTTCCACCGCCAGCGCCTCCTGGCTGAGGCCCGCCTGCTTCCTCAACCGGCGAATAATGTTGGGGCGCTCCATAGGTTTGATAGTAATATATTACCTTCTATAAGACAATATATTACATGCAATAAAATACTCCCATGCCTAAGAAAAGCTTCCGTACTGCCTCCCTTACCCCTGAAAACGTCACACCTGACTGGGGGCGACTATTGCAGACCAGGCGAGAAAAGCTGGGCCTCTCTCGTGAGGCGTTGGCCCTGGCTGCTGGTGTGTCTCCTTCCCTGATCGCCAAACTCGAGCAGGGCAATCACGACCTCAGGGACGTGAGCGTGGGCCGTTTGCACGCGTTGTTGCGCACGCTTCACCTCCCCTCCATAGACTTTTTGTTGGGGGAGGGCCCGACCGAGGAGTTCACCCCTTCCGCCCCCGGCATCACCCCGCTGCCCTACTACTCATCGCTGACCCTGGCCTGTGCTGGGGAGGAAGCGTCCACGCGCAGCCATTTCGACACCCGATTGCTTCCCACCCGGCCCAGCTACACCAACTTCTTCCTGGCCATACTGGAGCAGGACGTACTTCGATCTGAGGATCTCAGCCTGGTCGAGGGCTCGGTGCTGGTGGTGGAGCGGAAACCCGCCCGGGAGAGAGGCATCGCCCTGCTCGGTTTCGTCGAGGAAATCCGACGACCCCTGCTGTACCGCCTACCCCCGGAGCCCCGGCTGGTGCGGCCAGTCAGCGGGATGGGGGCGGTGTACTGGCTCCTGCCGGACGGCTCTCTCCAGCCCCCCTCCGGTAAGAAAGCCGCTATGTACCCTGTCCCGGTGGGTGTCATCCACGGGGAGTTCCGTCACGTATGAAGCTTTGCGCTCTCTATACCCGTGTTTCCACCGAGGAGCAGGTCGAGCGCTACTCCCTCGAGGCTCAGCAGGAGGTGCTCACGCGCTGGGCCGAAGCTCTGGGGTATGAGGTGGTCAAAACCTACACCGACCCCGGCTACTCAGGAGCCCAGGAGGATCGGCCTGCCCTGACCCGCCTGCTCGCGGATGCTCAGGAGAAGCGTTTTATGGTGGTGCTGGTCTATCGCCTTGACCGCCTGGCCCGCAAGGTGCGCCTGGCCTACGACCTCATCGAGCGGCTGGAGCGGTGTGGGGTGGGACTCATGAGCTACTCCGAGCCGAATATCAACACCACCACCCCCATCGGCAAGGCGGTGCTGGGGATCATGGCCGTCTTCGCTGAGTGGGAGCGCGACACCTTTGCCGAACGCAGCCGCCTGGGCATGCACAAAGCTGCCCGGATGGGAAAGTACCTCGGTGGCATCGTGCCCTATGGCTACACCGTCGAAGACGGTCGCCTGGCTCCTTTGCCCGAGGAGGCGGCGGTGGTGCAGCAGATGTTTGCCTGGGTGGCCGAACGGGGCTGGAGCACCGAGCGGGTAGCCCAGGAACTCAATCGACTGGGAATCCCCCCCAAGTACCGTCGAGACGGTCGAGGGGTACGTGGTAAGCGCACTGCCGGAGTCTGGCGCGGTGGTGGGGTACTGAGAATCCTCAAGAACCGCACCTATATTGGCGAGTACACCTATGGTAAGCGCACCACCAAACCCCAGCCAGAGTTGGTGAAGGTGGCAGTGCCTCCCATCGTGGAACCTACCCTTTTCGAAGCTGTACAGGAGCAGCTAACCCGTAACGCTCTCTTCGCTACCCGCAACGCGAGGAGCGTGTACCTGCTAAAGGGGCTTATCCGCTGCGGGATGTGCGGGCGCGCTTACGTCGGATCAGCCGACTACTACGCGTGCGTGGGGCGAACCAACCGTCAGGCGTCTCCCATTCCTGAGATGAGATGTACCGCTCCGCACGTGCGCAGGGCAGACCTGGAAGAGAGGATCTGGCACGACATCCGCTCCTTCCTGCTCAACCCTGGCGAGGCCTTGCAGGCTTTCATAAATGAGGAGTCCCCGGAAAGCCATGAAGTCTCCCTGCTGGAAAGACGCTTGCAGGCCCTCTTCGAAGCCCGGGCCCGCCTGCTGGATCTTTATCTTGAGGGAGGGATGGAAAAGGAAACCTACTACGCCCGCCTCGAGGATCTGGACGCCCGCGTCCGGGAAGTCCAGGCGAGCGTGGAATCAGCCCGGCAGCGTTCCATCGTCGAGCGCCAGCGCAAGGTAGCCCTTCACTCCCTGGAGAGCCTCTCGGCCCACCTGCACGATCGGCTTGACCGCCTTACCCTGGAAGAGAAACAGGCGGTGGCGCGGGAGCTGGTAGAAAGGGTGACGGTACGGCCAGGGAAGGGAGAAGTTGAAGTTGAAGTACATTACCGGTTCGGGCAGATTGCACCTCACACGGGCAGGGGTTCATGGCCGCAATCAACAAAAACCGCGCGGGATAGGTGAAGCTGGCCCGGGCCCGCGAGATGGTCACCACCCCGTCCTCCAGGGGCTGGCGCAGCACCTCCAGGGCATCGCGGGAAAACTCGGGGAACTCGTCCAGGAAGAGCACCCCCCGGTGGGCCAGGGAAATCTCACCGGGTTTGGGGATGGTGCCCCCGCCAATCAGGCCCGCGTCGGAGACGGTGTGGTGGGGGCTGCGGAAGGGCGGGGTTCGGATCAGACCGCGCAAGAGCCGTCCAGCAGCGGAATGAATACGGGTGACCTCGAGCGCCTCCTGGTTTTGCAAGGGTGGGAGCAGCCCCACCATGCGCTTGGCCAGCATGGTCTTGCCCGAGCCGGGGGTACCGGTCATGAGCAGGTGGTGGGCGCCGGCTGCGGCAATTTCCAGGGCCCGCTTGGCCTTGGCCTGGCCCTTCACGTCCAGCAGGTCGAGGGCTGCTTCAGCAGGTTCAGGCTCCGGGCTGGGACGGGCGGGGGCCAGGTCTTCCTGGCCTTGCAAGAAGCGCACCACCTGGGCCAGGTGGGCCGCCCCAAACACCTGCACCCCCTCGATGAGGGCGGCCTCCTGGGCCGAGGCCTGGGGCATCAGGAGTCGGTAGCCCTCCTGGTAGGCCCCCAACGCCAGGTTCACCGCGCCGGGCACCGCGCGCAGCTCACCGTCCAGGCCCAGCTCACCCGCCGCCGCAAAGCCTTGCAGGGCCTCGAGCGGAATGACCCCCTGCGCACAGAGCAGCCCCAGCGCGATGGGCAGGTCGTAGTGGGTGCCTTCTTTGCGCAGCTCGGCCGGGGCCAGGTTGATCACCACCCGCCCCTGGGGGTAGGGAAACCCGGCGTTCTTGAGGGCCGCCCGCACCCGCTCGCGCGACTCCTCCACGGCCTTGTCGGGCAGGCCCACCACCGCATAGAAAGGCATGCCCTGCGAAACATCCACCTCGACCGTGATGGGCTGGGCCTCGAGGCCGAACAGACTGTAGGTGCGTACCTGCGCCAACATGCCCTTCAGTCTACGTGCTCCAGCACCAATTTCCCCCTCATCCTGGGGCCCCCGGCACGTGTTCGAACGGGAAAACCCGGTTCGCAGCGACAGGCCAGGGGACGGGGCTAGATAATCTTGGGGTATTGACGCTGTTATGCTGTTAGCCGATGAATGATGCAGTAGACCCCTCCCTCCCCCGTCGCCGGATTGGGGAAGTGTCGTACGTGCTGTTCCTATCGGCCCCCAGGGTGGTGGCCGAGGGGCTCAAGGCCCGGCTGGAAGTGCACCAGATTCCGGTTCACCTCGAGACCCCCTTTAGCCTGCCCGAAGCCTACATGGGCACCTACACCGGGGATGTGAGCCTCTGGGTGCCCGAGGCCCTCTACCACGAGGCCACCCTGATTCTCGAGCGAGACCACCAAGGAGAAGCGTCATGAGCGTAGTGGGAATTGATCTAGGCGGAACCAAGATCATGGCCGGGGTGTTCAGCGAGGGCGTGATTAAGACCAAGGTGACCGTACCCACGCCAGAAGAAGGCGGCCAGGCCGTGATCGAGGCCATGGCCCAGGCTGCCAAGGCGGCCATCGAGGCCTCGGGCGTGGCGGTGCAGGCCATCGGCCTGGGCACGCCGGGGCCCCTCGACTTCAAGCGGGGCCGGATCAAGTTTGCTCCCAACATCGCCAACTTTACCGATTTCCCCATTGTGGAGCGGCTCGAGCAGGCCACCGGCTACAAGGTCTACATGGAAAACGACGCCAACGCCGCGGCCCTGGCCGAGCACAAGCTGGGGGCCGCCCAGGGCGCCGAAAGCACCCTCTACATGACGGTCTCGACCGGGGTAGGGGGCGGCTTTGTCTGGGGCAACAAGGTGCTGCGCGGCGTAAACGGGCAGGGAGGCGAGATCGGGCACATCACCATGCAGCCGGGCGGCCCCTCGTGCGGCTGCGGACTGGATGGCTGCCTCGAGGCCCTGGCCACCGGCCCGGCCATGGAGCGCATGGCCCTGGCCTCCTTCAAGCGCGAGATGAACACCCGCGAGCTGTTCGCGCTGTTCCAGCAGGGCGACCCCCGGGCCAGCCGCATCGTGCTGCAGGCCGCAAGCTGGGTGGGCATCGCGCTGGCCTCGCTGGTCAAGTGCTACGACCCCGAGGTGGTGGTGCTGGGGGGTGGGGTGGCCCTCAACGCAGGGCCGGCCTACCTCGAGGAGGTGCAGCGCAGCTACCAGCGCTACATGGAGAACTGGATCACCCCACCCCTCCACCTGGCCAAGCTGGGCAGCGAGGCCGGGCTGCTGGGGGCGGCCCTGACCGCGGCCATCGAGGTGGGTGAGCTCTAGCCCGGCCCTTCCCCACCGCTCAAGGCATCCAGCCGGGCCATCTGCGCCTCGGAAAGGCAGATTCGCAAAGCCCCTGCGTTTCCCTCGGCCTGGCACGCGTTTTTGGCACCCGGAATGGGCAGGGTGCCTTTTTGTATGCACCAGCGCAGGGCCACCTGGGCGGGGGTGGCCCCCAGCGATTCGGCGATCTCGTTAAGAGCCTGGAGCAGTGCGGGAATCTGGGCCTTGCGGGTGACATAGCGCTGGGCCCGGTAGCGGCCTGGTGGGGGGTTGTCCAGGCCGTACTTGCCGGTTAGCCAGCCCATAGCCAGCGGGCTATAGGCCATCAGCACGATACCCTCGGCCTGCATGGCGCGTAGAAGGCCCGTTCGTTCAGGTTTGCGCTCGAGCAGGTGGTACTCCACCTGGTTGACCGCCAGCGGCACCCGGTGCTGATCAAGTACCTTAGCCACGCGTTCAAGCTGCTGGAGGTTATGGTTGGAGACCCCCACCGCCCGGGTCAGCCCCTGTTCGTAGGCTTCGGCCAGCGAAAGCGCCCACTGCTCGAGCGGAACCGGCTTCCAGGGCCAGTGCAGCAGGTACAGATCTAGCTGCTGCATCTGCAGGCGCTGCAGGCTTTTTTTAAGCGCGGCAAACAGCGTCTTGCGGGAGAAGCGCCAGGGGTAGGGAAATAGCTTGCTCACCACCAGGGGCTTGGGTTCGTAGGCCTGGCGGTAGCGCCCGATTAGCCTTTCCGAAAGACCAAAACCATAGAACTCGGCAGTGTCAAAAAGCCGCACCCCACCCTGCAAGGCCGCCCGGTAGGCCGCCTCGGTATCGCCTGCCTGGTAGCCATTGCCGTAGCCCCAGACCAGCCGGTCGCCCCACTGCCAGGTGCCAATGCCCAGGGGCGGGATGGCCGGAAGTCCCTTGATCTGAATCTGCTCGCTCACCCCTCGAGCCTACCTTGCCCATCCGGCCCGGGTATGTGACGTATGAGCCTGGCTACCCCTGCACCACATCGAAATAGGCCTCTTGCAGCCGGTCTACGATCACCTCGAGGCCTTTGTCAATGGCCCGATCCAGGTTCTCGGCCGGAATAAGGGGAACCCCGGCACCTCGAGCCAGCTCAATCAGATGCTGCTGGATAAGGCGAATTTCACTGAAGTACTGCGCATAAGCCCCACTAGTGCGCGACCCCCCGGTCTCCCGCTCGCGCAGGGCAAAACGGTCGCGGTGCAGGGCCTCGTCCTCGAGCACCAGCATGATGGGAATCTGTATGACCTCGTGCTGGTACTGGTGGGTCATGTAGCCCGGCACCACGTGCACGCCCTCCACCACCAGCGAGGTTTTCTCCCGGGCGCTGCGCTCCTGGATGGCCCGCAGCCCCACCGCCACCCTCGAGACCTGGTCGCGGAACCCCTGCATTACCAGCGCCGCGCTGGGTTCGGCTTTCTGGGGCGTAGCCAGCACCCGCCACGACTCAAAGCTGCTGGTGTGCAGGGTGGGCAGCAGGTCTTTGGGGATGGTGGCCCGCAGGATCTCCCGCACCGCATCGGTCGAAATCATACGGGTGATGCCCAGCCGGTAGGCCAGCGCTGAGGCCAGCACACTCTTCCCCACCCCGGCCACCCCCCCAATCAGCAGATGCACCGGCTTCACAGCCCGCCGGATGCTGCGCAACAGGTGGTAGCGCCGGGCCACCTCTTCCCCGGCTTCCTCCATGAGCTCTTCCGAGACCGCTTTACGCAGGTAGTCGCGCTTGACCACAGTCGAACCGCTATCGCGCAAGCGGCGTTCCACATCGCGGGCCAGCCGGTAGGCCGCATCGGGCGATAGCCCCACCGCCATTACCGACTGGGCCAGTACCCCTTTGGAGAAAGGCACCCGCGGCTCACCTTCCCCTTCCTCCACAAAAATTTCCCCAGCCAGGGCCTGCCTTCCGGCGTAGCGGTTCCTGGCCGCAGGCCCAAATAGTTCCTCGATCTCGGCTGCAATACGCCGCTCCAGCTCATCGGCATCAATCGAGCGCACCCCGCTGCGGCGCAGGCGGTTCTCCAGCGAGCGGGCAATGGTCTGAGCCTCGCGCATAGAAAACCCTGCATCCTCCAGGCTGCGCACCAGCACCCCTTTGGAGAAGGGCCGGCGGCGGTAGCCCTCCCGAACCACGATGTCTTCAAAGGCCTGGGTCTGGCCCCTGAGCCGTTCGGCCATCTCGGGGCCAAAGTTTTTCTCCACCTCTTGAATCAGCATCTTCTTGAGCGCCAGGGCAGTAACTTCTGGCTTTTTGCGGGAGCGCAGTTGTTCTTCGATGGTATGGGCCACCGACATGGCCGGCTCCATCTTGAGGCCCGCCATCATCATGGACTCCACCAAAAGCCCCTTGGAAAAGGGCCAGCGAAACCCCCCCGGTGTCTTGATAAAGACTTCGCGCACGGTTCAATCGTACCCGAAAAAGGTTTGACACACCCTATTCACAGGTGCTAACCTAACGGTTGCTGAACCCCTCGAGGGGCAGCCGGTGTGGCGCTGTAGCCAAGTGGTAAGGCAGAGGTCTGCAAAACCTCCATTCACCGGTTCGAATCCGGTCAGCGCCTCCAAAGGTTCTCTGCTTGTTCTGGCGAGAATACCGGATTGAAGCCCCCTGCGGGCGCGTAGCTCAGATGGCTAGAGCACTACCTTGACACGGTAGGGGTCGTTGGTTCGAGTCCAATCGCGCCCACCACGTTCAGCACGAGAAACCCCCTTTATGCAAAGAGCGCATAAAGGGGGTTTTCAATAGGGTTCTTCTTACCGGCTCAGTCCAAAGCCCGTTGGGGCGGTTTAACCCCCAAAAAGCGGAACGGGTACTCATCGCTCAGCTCGGCCCGGCCTTCGTTCACCAGCTCCTGCATCAGCTTCATCAGGCGTCGGCGGGACATAGGAAAGCGGGCCTCGAGGTCGTCGTAGGTGAGCGGACTCTCGATTAAGGCTGCTGCTACCGCTGCTTTTAGCTCGGCCCACTTGCCGGCCCTCGAGCCCCGATCCTCACCCAGCAAGCACGCCACCGCCTGGTCACGCAGGGCGGTGGCCTCGGTGATGCTCAACCCCAGGGTAGGGGCCAGATCGGCCAGCGGTTCGCCCCGGGCATAGGCTAAAACCAGCATGGGCTGGGGTTCGGGCAATCCCTCAACCGCTTTCTCCAGCGGTACTCCCAGGCGCTGTTCAACAGCCAGGCGAAAACGACGGCCCTGAATTTGC
This sequence comes from Meiothermus ruber DSM 1279, assembly GCF_000024425.1. Lineage (NCBI taxonomy): Bacteria > Thermotogati > Deinococcota > Deinococci > Thermales > Thermaceae > Meiothermus > Meiothermus ruber. Next base: position 477,711 of record NC_013946.1, on the reverse strand, counting down.
GCGGTATCGTCTTCTTCACGGAGTTTTTTGAGGGCGCGAATCTCCACCTGGCGCACCCCTTCAGGGGTCAGGTCGAGCCGCCCCCCAATGGCCCGCAGGGTCTCGCCCGATGCCCGGGCCAGCAAGACCTCGCGCTCGAGGGGATAGAGTTGCTCGAGGCGATCGGCCAGTTGGCTCGGCGATATACCCTTGCTCAGAAAATATTGTCCCGGCGTCTTTTTGGGCATACGTGCTAGGAACTCTCCTACCGTTTTAGATTATAATGACACAAAGGGTGCCACAAAGCACCCTGGTTCGGATTTATGCCATGCACATCCACTGAACGTTGCAGTACCCAGCGCAGCATTGAAAAGGTGGAAGCTATGAAGCAGGCGGCTATTCTCATCATGACATCAGAACGCAACCCATCCGGCTTACGCACCACCACCGGAACCGGCTGGAGCAAGCTCTACTTGGCTGCCGACTACTACCTCGACCTCAGCTACAAGCAAAACGGCCAGCAAGCCTTTCTGGTCGGGCAGGTGCTGCACGAAGATGGGGTTTCGTTTAGCACCGGCACAGCCACGCTGCTGAACCCCCAGGGCGTCCCCCTGCAAACCACGGAGCTGACCCCCAAAGCGGGCTTCCGCCTGGCCGTAGGTGACCTAACCGCACACCGGCTCGAGCTCACCCTCGACCAGACCACCTTCGACATAGCCCTCTCCTGAGGCGCGTAACACCCGGTCGGGCCGGGTGGTGCAAATATCACAGCCCAGTCTGTGGATTGCTTCTAAGCTAGAGCTGTCTACTTCGGTAGGCGAGAGACAGTTGGGGTGTATTGTGGCTTAAGCACATTGTAAACCAAGTGCACGTATTCCTGTGTGCATTGACCGCACACAGGGGGGTGGTGTATTGTCTTCTCCAAGGTTGGAAGTCAAAAAACAAAAGCGCTTCCACATCGTCTAGGAGGAGGAAATTATGAAGAAGCTCGCCTTCAAGATCGCCACCCTGATCGCCGCCCTGGTTGCCCTGGCCGTAGCCGTCGGCGCCGATACTCAGTGGCAGTAACTACGTAACGCTCGTGCGGGTGCGGTGGTGCAAACCGCACCCGCTTGCTTTGGTCTCTGCCCTAGACTAGGGGGGTGAAGGCGCCGCTCCCCATGCCTCCTCTGCGCGTTCTGCTCTTCCTGCTGGTGCTGCTGGCGGCTTTTGCTGGGCTGCTCTACCTCCTGCTGCCCTTCGGCCCCTACGCCCCCAACCCCCTGGACCTGGTCTTCTGGGCCGCCCTAATCGTCATTGCCAGGCGAGCCCATGTGGCCCTGCCCTTCAGCGCCTCCATGTCCCACGCCTTCGTGGTGGCCCTGGCCGCTGTCACCCTCTTTCCCCCCTGGCTGGCCGCGGGCCTGGTGTTTGTTTTTAGCTTCAACAGAGACTTTGGCCGACCCGGCTACACCTGGTACAAGGACCTCTTCAACCGCACCCAGTCGGGCCTGGCCACCAGCCTGGCCGGCCTGGCCTGGGGCTGGGCGCAGGCCCACCTCGGCGCCCACCCCTACCTGCAGGAGGCCGCGGGGATCCTGGTCGCCTCGCTGGTGTACTTTTTTGTGAACGTCGGGAGCGTCACCTACGTAATTCATCTGGCCAGCGGGGCCAGCCTGCGCAAGGTCTGGTTTGAAAACTATAGTTGGCTCTGGGTGAGCTACCTGCTCCAGGCCCCCATCGGCCTGCTGCTGGCCAAGGCCTACCAGACCCCCCTCATCTGGGGCTGGGGCGGGTTTACGGTGCTCTTTATGATGCTTTTGCTCTACTTCTCGCGCTTCTACTGGGATGAAAAGGTGAAGATCGAGGCGGCCTTCGACGACACCATCGAGGTGCTGGTGGCGGCCCTGGACGCCAAAGATCCCTTCACCCGGCTGCACTCCGAGCGGGTGGCGGCCATCGCCGGCAGCATCGCCAAGCGGATGGGCTTCGACGAGCAGGATGTAAAGCGCATCACCTATGCGGCCCGTATACACGATATCGGCAAGGTGGCCATCCCGGACTCCATCCTGCTGAAGCCGGGCAAGCTAACCCCGGAGGAATTTGAGCTCATCAGGAGCCACCCCAAGAAGGGCCTCGAGGTGCTCCACCCCATGCGCAGCCGACTACCCCAGGAGGTACAAAACGTTATCGTGCACCACCACGAGCGCTGGGATGGCAGCGGCTACCCCAGCCGGCTTAGGGAGGAGCAAATTCCGCTCTGGGCGCGTATCGTGGCGCTAGCCGACGCCTACGAGGCCATGACCGCGGGCCGGGCCTACAGCCCGGCCAAAACACCCCAGGAAGCCCTTAATGAGATAATCATGCAAGCGGGGCGGCAGTTCGACCCGCAGTTGGTGCGGCACTTCGAGGCCTTGTGGCTCGAAAGCCCTATCTGGAAGGATCGGGGGGAATTTCTACGACGCTATACCTTGCCAGCGCACTTATCGGCGTGGCCCTCGCCCTCGCATTCCGGGCCAGCCTCCGCGACATCGCCAACCTCGAGCTCCGATCGGCCTGGGCCTTCGTAGCAGCAGCGCTGCTGGAAGGGGGCCTGGCCTTTGCCACCGTTCGCGGTCTGGTAGCACCCGAAATTGCCGGCCCGCTGGCAAAAACCCTGGTGCTGGTGCTGGTGGGCTACGGCTTGTGGGCCAACACCCATCTGCGCGGGCTGTGGTTTGTGGGGCTGGGCCTTTTCTGTAATGCGCTGGTCATTTTTGCCAACCGGGGGCATATGCCCGTAAGCAGCGAGGCGCTCTACAGGGTGGGGCTGGAGTCCTACATCCCCAAACTTCAGCAGCAGTACGACGCGGTTCATACCCTGATGGACGGCTCCACACAGCTATGGTTCCTGGCCGACATCATCCCGGTGCGGGTGCTGGGCTACACCAACGTAATCAGCCTGGGCGACGTATACCTGATGGTGGGCATCGCACTTACCATTGTGGGCGGGGCTTTGGAAAGCAAAAGGAAAGCACAAGAACCAATAAACATTGACCTGCGCTTCTAGCACGGCCTGCTATTTTGGCGTGAAAAAGAAGGCAAAACCCAGCAGCGCATACACCCCCAAAAGCATCACCCCCTCCAGCCAGTGGCTTTCTCCATCCCGCACCACCGCGTTGGTCGCCAGGATCGAGGCCGCCAGGGCGGCCAGCTCCAGAGGGTTCTGGAAGACCAGATCCATCGGACGGCCCGCCAGATAGCCCACAATCACCAGAATGGGCGCGACCAAAAGGGCAATCTGCAGGGAAGAGCCCACCGCGATCTGCACCGCTAGATCCATCTTGTTTTTCATGGCGAAGACCACCGCCGCGAAGTGCTCAGCGGCATTGCCCACCAGCGGAATCAAGATGATGCCCACAAAGAACTCCGAAAGCCCCAGGGCTTGGGTGGCCTCCTCGAGGCTCCCCACCAAAAACTCGGCCATCACCGCCACCCCCACCGTGGCCGCTGCCAACACCCCCACCGCCACCGGTAGGCTCCAGTGGGCCTCATGGTGGGCCTCATCGGACAGGCCCGAGACCATGTCTTTGTGGGTTCTGAGGGAAAAGTAGATGTTGGCAAGGTAAATCAGGATGAGCACCCCGGCAGTAGCCAGGCTAAACATCTGGTCGGGCAGCGCGGGGTCGAGCACCTTAAAGAAGCCCCGCTCGGCCAGGTCGAAGAAAGCCGGAAGCAGGAAGGCAATTAGGGTGAGGGTCAGCAGCGAGGTCATCACCCCTGCGGCCTGGGCGTTGAAGCGCTGGGTGCTGTGGCGCAGGCCCCCCATAAAAATCGAGAGCCCCAGCACCAGCAGCAGGTTGGAGAGGATCGAGCCGGTGATGCTGGCCTTCACCACTTCAATTTTGCCCGCCAGCAACGCCACGATGGCGATAATCAGCTCCGCCGCGTTGCCAAAAGTGGCGTTGAGCAGACCCCCCACCGTGCTACCCGCGCGCGCGGCCAGCTCCTCGGTGGCCCGGCCCATCAGACCCGCCAGCGGCAGCAAAGCCAGGGCCGATACCAGAAAAATCCAGACCGCCGGCGCATGCAGGACTTCCAGGGCGACTGCCAGCGGCACAAAGCCCAGCAAAATGTAGTTCCACATGGGGGCCATTCTACGCCCGCCTGAGGCAGAATGCCGATGGGCCTGTGGCTGAATCTTCAGTCCAGCCACTTCTCCATGAAGATCAGGTCGTCGCGGCGGTAGCCAAGCCGTTCGAAGAAGTCCTGGGCCCCGGTGTAGGAGGGCTCCACCAGCAGGTTCAGCTTCTGGCAGCCCTTGGCTTTGAGGCGGGCCTCGAGCTCCTCCATCATCCGCTTGCCCCAGCCCTGCCCCTGGCCGAAGGGGTGAATAGCCATGTGGTACAGCCAGCCCCGCCGCCCGTCGTAACCGGCCAGCAAGGCCCCCAGAATCTGGCCGTCCTCCTCGACCACCAAGAACAGATCGGGGTCGCGCTCGAGCTTCTTCTGTAGACCCTCGAAGCTATCCGAGGGGTTGAGCTCCAGGCCCGCGCCTTGCCAGAGGGCCAGTACGCTCGTGTAATCGGCCATGCGGAACTCGCGAATGGGCATACTTTAGAGTAGCGCAAAACCCCATGCGGGCAAAAGGCCCACCTCAGGGCCTGTCCGGGAAAAGCCGCTGGGCCATCTGGGCTGCCGGCGCCAGCTCGGGATGCTGCTGGGCCCACAGGGCTATCGTGGTGCTCAGGCTCTGGCCTTTGGCCTCGGCCTCGAGGGCCCGCCGGCTCCACCGCTGCCACTGCTCTTCGGCGTGGTGGGCTCGAGCCTCGGCCTGCTCGGCCCGGGCACGGTGCACCTCCCGACCAAAGAGGTATCCCGCGGCCGCGAAGGCAATGGCCTCCACGCCGGCAAACAGGTACAGCGCCCGGCCCCAGGTGGTTTCGTCGGCAGTGAGCAGACCCAACATATACACCACCAGGGCCGCAAAACCCAGCAACACCACCGCCCCCAGGGCGATGGCGGCCCAATCTCTTACCGACTTATCCCCTGTCATAAACCCTCCCGATGCACCCCTGCCCTTCCGACGGGCATGACCGTTTGAGCGATTTTCAGGGGCTCCTACAGCAGCGCCAATAGGCTCTCGAAAAACGCTGTTTCCATGACAAACCAAGCGACAAAGCCGCGCGTAGGGCCCTTAGAAAAGCAGTTAGGGTTTGAACACCACCTTGATGCCCCGCCGGGTGGCCGCGGTTTTGATGGCCTCGGGCCAGGCCTCGAGGCCAAATTTGTGGGTGACCATGGCCTCCACACCCTCCAGCTCGGGCAGCAGCTTGACCGCCTGAGCAAAGTCGTCCCAGCTATAGGCATAGCTCCCCACCAGGCCCACCTCGCGGAACCAGTAGGGCGAAAAGTCGTGCAAGGCGGTGGCCGGGGCCCCTAGCAGCAAGACCCGCCCCCCCTCCTGCACAGCCCAGCTAGCCTCCTGTAAACCCCTGGGGGAGCCCGAGGCTTCCACCACCCCCTCAAAACCGCCCCGCCAGGCGGTAGACCCCAGAATACCCCGGTAACGCCGGGCGCCGGCGGCTTGTTGGGCCGCTTGGGCAGAGGGAAAGACCTGGCTGGCGCCCAACTGCCGGGCCAGCTCGGCCTGGCGGGGGTGGCGGGCCACCGCCCACAAAGGCCCCTCGAACCCCAGCACACGCAGCATTTTGACGGCCAGCAGGCCGATGGTTCCGGCCCCGATGACCAGTATCTGAGCGGGCCAGTGCATACGATGAACCGCCGGGTTGGGCCAGGGTTTACCTTCGCCCCAGGCCTGCCGCAGCCCGTGCAGCACCACCGCCGCCGGTTCAGCCAGCACGGCCCGCTCATCGGGCACGCTTTCGGCAATGGGGAAAATGCGCTCGCGGTGGGCTACCATGCGCTGGGCCCAGCCACCCCCCAGGTCTTTGCAGAAGCCCAGCATACCGGGGCCGAAGTTGCCTTCAGCCACGTTGAAGCAGAGGTGGTCGTCGCCCCTGGCGCAGGCCGGGCAGTCCGGCAGGCCGCGCTCGAGGCAGGCCAGCACCGGATTGACCACCACCCGCACCCCACCCAGCTCGGCCAGAATTTCGTGCCCCAGGATCGCTGGGAAAGAAAACATCCCGGAAAGGGTGGGGGCCTGTTTACCGTAGAGCAAAGCTAGGTCGCTCCCACAGATGCCCGACAACCGCACCTTGAGGCGCTCAAAACCCGCGGGCCGTTCGGGCTCGGGCAGGGTAACCAGTTGCAGGGAAAGCGCCCTGGACGGGTAGCGCTTACCCAACAGCCTGGCGGCCACATAGCGAGGAACCGAGGGCGTAAAAAGCAAACCGCGCATAAGCACCCGTGAATCAGCACTTAAACGGGTCAGGCTTTGGGTAGTTGGCGCCGCTGTCGAGGTTTGCATGCCCCTCCATTTTGCTCCCATTTGTGGCCTGGGGAAAAGTCACCGCAGAACCATTTGTAGGTTTTGCATGACCCTGCGTGTAGCCGGCGATTTGTTGAGGGTGTAGAGGTGCAGGCCCGGAGCACCGGCCTCGAGCAGCTCCTGGGCCTGGCGGGTGGCGTGCTCGACCCCAATCTCCAGCACCTCCTCGGGGCTTTGGGCGCGCTCGAGGCGCGAAAGCAGCGGCCCCGGTATGCTGGCCCCGCACAGGTCCATGAATCGGCGCACCTGGGCCAGGTCGGTAATGGGCATCAGGCCTGGCACAATGGGCACCTGGATGCCAATGCGGCGGGCCCGCTCCACGAAGCCGAAGTAAAGCGCGTTGTTGAAGAAGAGCTGGGTGACCACGAAGTCGAGACCGGCCTCCACCTTTTGCTTCAGGTGGCGCAGGTCGGCCTCGAGGCTCACCGCCTCTATGTGTCCCTCGGGGTAGGCGCCCCCGGCCACTGTGAAGCGGTCGCCAAACTCGGCCCGGATCAGGGCCACGAGTTCGGCGGCGTAGCGGAATCCCCCAGCCACCGGCTGGAATTCCCGTGCCCCTTGGGGGGGGTCGCCCCGCAGCGCCATGATGTTCTCCACCCCCGCCCGGGCATACTCGTGCAGCCGGGCCAGCAGCTCTTCGCGGGTGCTGCCCACGCAGGTCAGGTGGGCCATGGCCGGAAGCCCCACCTCGTTCTGGATGCGGGCGGCCCACTCGGCGGTTTTGTTGCGCTCGCTGCCCCCGGCCCCATAGGTGATGGAGACAAAGGCGGGCTTCAGGGGCTTTAGCTCGTGCAGGGTGCGGAACAACGCGGCCTCGCCCCGGGGGGTTTTGGGCGGGAAGAACTCGAAGGAGAAAAGCGGCTTCCCGCTTTGCAGCAGGGTGCTAACCTTCATGGCCCACCTGCTCCACACTGGCCAACGCCTCCAGGAGCATCTGCTGAATGTCCTGGGGGCTCTCGAGGCCCACCGAAAGGCGGATGGTCTCCGGGCCCACCCCCGCCGCCCGGCGGGCCGCCTCGGGGATGCGGCTGTGGGTGGTGGTCCAGGGGTGCACCGCCAGGGTGCGGGCATCCCCCACGTTGGGCGCCTGGATGATCTTCAGGTTGGCAAGGAAGCGGCTGGCCCCCTCGAGCCCCCCCCGGATGCCAAAGGTCAGGATGCTGCCAAACCCCCCGCGCAGGTACTGGGTGGCCCGGGGGTGGGCTGGGTCGGTGGGCAGGCCGGGGTAGCGCACCCAGGCCACCTGGGGCTGGGACTCGAGCCAGCGGGCCAGGGTCAGCGCGGTCTGGCTGGCCCGCTCGATGCGCAGGGCCACTGTCTCCAGGCCCTGAAAAAGCAAATAGGCGTTGAAGGGCGAGAGCACCATCCCGCCCAGCGAGAGCCCCAGCTGGCGCACCCGCTCCAGAAAACACCGCGCCCCAAACTGCTCCCAGGGGATCTTGCCCTGGGCATCGGGGCTGGTGAACTGCGGGTAATGCTGCCAGAGGGCGGTTTCCCGCGAGAGCACCGCCCCGCCCAGAATCGAGCCATGGCCGCTGGCCCACTTGGTCAGGCTGTGCACCACCACGTGTGCCCCGTGCTCCAGGGGGCGGGCCAGGGCCCCCACCGCGCCAAAGGTGTTGTCCACCACCAGGGCCACCCGGTGGGCCTCGCACAGCTCAGCCAGCCCTTGCAGGTCGGGGAGCTCGAGCGAGGGGTTGCCCAGCACCTCCACAAAAACCGCCCGGGTCTTCTCGTTCAGGGCTGCCTGCACCGCCGCCACCTCGGGCGCCACAAAGTGCACCCGCACCCCCATCAGGCCGAAGACCTGGTTCAACAGCCCCACCGTACCGCCAAACAAACCGGGACTGGCCACCACCTCGTCGCCCGCGCGCACCAAGGCCAGCAGACCGGCAAAGCTGGCGGCCTGCCCCGAGGCCAGGCAGACCGCCCCCAAAGCCCCTTCCAGGGCAGTGAGACGGGCCTCGAGGGCCGCCACTGTGGGGTTCTGGAGGCGGGTATAGGTGTAGCCCTGGTTGGTGGCAAACTTATGCGCGCCGTCCTCCAGGTCGGCGAAACCATAGGCCGCCGTCGCGTAGATCGGCACGCCCACCGCGTTATGGGGATCTTGTTGGGGAAGCCCACTCAAAACAGCCAGACTGGAAAAATCCATCTACCCTCCTTCAGTCCTGCTCGAAGAAGGGCTTTTTTTCCCTTCTTCCATCTTTCCCCTGGTGCCTTTGCTGTGCCTAGCGACACCGGGGCGGATTTGGCACCAAGCGCGGGGGTTTCTCGGTAATGGGCGATTGCCCCCGCAGGTTGCCGCAGCTTCATCGGGCCGTTCCCTCCGCTGCTCTGGATAGAAGAACTGCTTACCCTGGGCGGGTAAGGTTCTATGCAATGGTATGGGCTGGAAGGGTCATCGTCAAGATAAGTACAGGAGCAAACAGCCGCATCGGACTGCGGCTGTTGAAGCCTTCGCGCGTTGCGCAGGGCCGGTTCAGTCTACGAGCAGCTTCTCCAAAGGGCCGTGCTACAGGTAGCCCGCCCGCCGGAGCTCTTCCTCCACCGCCGCCAGCACCCTGGGGTAGGCCTCTTCCAGGGTCAGACCGCGCAGGGTGGCCCCTGCCGCCGGCACGTGGCCCCCGCCGCCCAGCTTGACCGCCACCGCCTGGGCCGAGACCCCGCCGCGGCTGCGGATGCTGATCTTCACGCCTTCCTCGCGCTCGCGCAAAAAAACCGCAATCTGGCTGCCTTCGGCGTAGCGGATGATGCCCACAAAGTCGTCGGAGTCTTCCACGTTAATCCCGCTGGGCATATGGGCCGTCACCAGCAGGCCTCCAAAGTGGAACCCCACCGTGGAAAGCACCGCCCCCATCACCTTGAAGTAGCTCACCGGGCGCCACTGCAATCGGTCGGTGAGCTCAGCCAGCCGCACCCCATACCCCACCAGCTCGGCGGCGGTGTGCAGCACCTCGGGGGTGGTGTTGGCAAAGCGAAAGTTGCCGGTATCGGTAATCAGGCCGGTGAGCACCGGGGTGGCAATTTCGGGCGTCCAGGTGACCCCCAGCGCGTCAATCAGATCCTTGACAATCTGGGCGGTGGCAGCCTTGGAGGGATCCACCACCGAAAGGTAGCCAAAGCGCGGGTTGGTGCCGTGGTGGTCAATGTTGATCACGAATCCCTCCACCGGCGCGCCCGCCACCCGGCTGGGCTCCGCCGAGTCCAGCACCACTAGGGTGGCCCCCTCCGGCACGTGCTGGATGGGGTCGCTGTACTCGTCTTCCCGCACCAAAAACCGCAGAAACCGCGGAGGGTCGGCAATCCAGGTCACTTTCTTGTCCAGGGCTTGCAGGGCTCGAAAGAGCCCCAGCGACGAGCCTATGGCGTCGCCATCGGGGTCTACGTGCGAGACCACGATGATGGGGCCCTCGAGTTCCCGCAGGGTGTCGGCCACGGTTCGAATCTTCTCCCAGTAACGGGGCTCAGGGGCGTTGTGTGCATCATCCATGACACCCCACTATAACGGCAAATCACCCAGCCAAGTGAGTATGCTATTCGCCAACCCCCTCCTCGCAGCGGAAAAAATCAATGCCCCAAGACCTCGGGCCGGTTGCGCGTACAGGCTATAATCCCGGTTGGACTTATGGAACGGCTCATCCCCCCCACCCCCTCCCTCAAGGGCACCCTCCGGGTTCCCGGCGACAAGTCGGTCACGCACCGCGGCCTCATGCTGGGCGCGCTGGCCCAGGGCGAAAGCACGCTTTACTACCCGCTCAAGGCCGGCGACACCCTCTCCACCGCCCAGGTAATGCGCCAGCTTGGGGCCGAAATTACCGAGCAGGGCCAGCACTTTCACATCAAAGGGGTGGGCCTTCGGCTCAAAGAACCCGGCGACGTGCTCGACTGTGGCAACGCCGGCACCCTGATGCGGCTGGTGGCCGGGCTTTTGTCAGGGCAGGAAACATTCGCGGTACTCACCGGCGATGCCTCGCTCCGGCGGCGGCCCATGGGCCGGGTGACCCTCCCCTTGCGGCAGATGGGCGCCCGCATCGAAGGCCGCGAGAACGGCCAGCTAGCCCCCCTGGCCATCCGGGGCGGCGGGCTGCGGGGCATCCACTACGAGCTGCCGGTGGCCAGTGCCCAGGTCAAGAGTGCCCTGCTGCTGGCCGGGCTCTTTGCCGAGGAAGACACCGAGGTGGTAGAACCCGCCCCCACCCGCGACCACACCGAGCGGGTCTTCAGGCACTACGGCCTGCCCATCGAGGTGGAAGGCCGCCTGATCCGCACCCGCCGGGCCGAGCCCTTTGCCGCCAAAGACCTCACCGTGCCCGGCGATTTCAGCAGCGCGGCCTTTTTTATCGTGGCCGCCCTGATCACCCCCGATTCGGAGGTGACCTTGGAGGGCGTGGGCCTCAACCCCACCCGCACCGGGCTGCTGACGGTGCTCAAAGAGATGGGGGCCGACCTGAGCTGGGAAGTGACCGAAGGGCAGGACGGCGAGCCGGTGGGCTGGATCCGGGCCCGCTCCTCCCAGCTCCGGGGTGTAGTGGTGGATCCCCAGCTCATCCCGCTGATGGTGGACGAGGTGCCCATCCTGGCAGCGGCGGCGGCCTGGGCCGCGGGCGAGACCTATATTCCGGGCCTCGAGGAACTGCGGGTCAAGGAGTCCGACCGGGTAGCGGCCATCGCCAAAAACCTGCAAAACCTGGGCGTTCCGGTCGAGGCCGGCCCCGACTGGCTGCGGATTCGCGGCGGCCACGTGGCGGGGGGCGGTCTGGTTGAGCCCTTCCACGACCATCGCATCGCCATGGCTTTTGCGGTGTGTGGCCTGCCCAAAGGGGTCACGGTGCAGGACGCCGAGTGGGCCAGCATCAGCTTCCCAAGCTTCTGGGAAGACCTGGAACGGCTCGCAGGTAAAAAGTAAGGATTTTGGCCTTGAGCGCAGCACGAGACCAGCAACCCCACAAGCGCATGACAGAGATCATCACCATAGATGGCCCCTCCGCCTCGGGCAAGACCAGCGTGGCCCAGCGGGTCGCCCAGCACCTGGGCATTCCCTACATCTCCAGCGGCCTGTTGTACCGGGCGGTGGCCCTGATGTGCTTGCTCGAGAACGTTTCTGCCGAGGAGGTAGAGACACGCTTGGCGAAGCACCGCCTCGAGCTCCAGCCCACCCCCACCCAGAACCTGGTTTTCCTGGACGGCCGCGAGGTGAGCAAGGCTTTGCACAGCCTCGAGGTAGACCAGATTGTCTCAGCGGTAGCCGTGCGCCCGGCCATCCGGGAATACGTCAACCAGGTGCTGCGCCAGATTCCGCCCCCTTTCGTGGTGGACGGGCGCGACATGGGCAGCGCGGTGTTTCCCCAGGCCCGCTACAAGTTCTACCTCACCGCCAGCCCCGAGGTACGGGCCCAGCGCCGCGTTCCCGAGCGGGGCGCCGCCTTCGACACCGTGCTGACCGAAATCATCCGGCGCGACGAGGCCGATAAGCGCCAGAGCGACCCGGCCAGGGACGCCATCATCCTGGACACCAGCCACCTCGACCTGGATGGGGTGGTGCAGAGGGTGCTCGAGCACATCCACCCCCTTTCCTAGCTGAAAGGGAGGGTCGGCTGGAGCCGACCCTCCCACCCAAAGCTAAAGGTTAGCCCTCAAACCCTAGCAAGAAGGGATCTTCCAGCAGCTCGGCCACAAAGCGGCAGAAACGAGCCGCGTCGGCCCCGTCAATCAGGCGGTGGTCGTAGGAGAGCGAGAAGGGCATGATGTTCCTGGGTTCAAACACGCCCTTTTCGGCGCTCCAGACCGGCTCCATGCTGCTGCGCGAGACGCCCATAATAGCCACCTCAGGCCAGTTGACGATGGGGGTAAAGCCCGTACCGCCAATACCGCCTAGGTTGGAGATGGTGAAGGTAGCCCCTTGCATCTCCTCCGGGGTTAGCTTGCGCTCGCGGGCTTTGGCGGCAATCTCGCCCAGCTCTTTAGCCAGGGCAATCACCCCCTTCTTGTCCACGTCGCGCACCACCGGCACCAGCAGGCCCGTGGGGGTGTCCACCGCCACACCGATATGGATGTAGTCCTTGTAGATGATTTCGTTGCTCGCCGTATCAATCGAGGCGTTGAACTTGGGGAACTGCTTGAGGGCCGCCGCAGCAATTTTGAGCAGGATGGCGGTCATGGTAACCTTGGCGCCCCGCTGCTCGGCCCTGGGGGCCATCCGCTTGCGCAGGGCCTCCATCTCGGTGATGTCGGCCCGGTCGAAATGGGTCACCATGGGGATGGTGCTCCAGGCCTGGGCCATGCTGCGCACGGTGGCCCGGCGAACCCCCGACATGGCCTCGCGGCGCACCGGCCCAAACTTGCTAAAGTCGGGCAGGGCAGGCGCGCTGGAGGGTTGCGGCGCTGCGGTGGTTGGAGCTTCCCCCGCCGCGAAACGCTTGAGGTCGTTCTCCGAGATGCGGTAGGCCGGGCCGCTGCCCACCACCTCCATCAGGTTGATGCCCATCTCCCGCGCCAGCCTGCGCACGCTGGGGGCCGCCGGAATCAGCCTGCGCTGGCCCGCCGGCGCCGCCGAAGCCGGCGGCCTGGGTGCGGCTGCGGGAGCGGATGGGGTGGCCGCGGGCGCCGGGGTCGGGGCAGGGGCCGGTGCGGCCTTTTCCTCTTTGGGTTCTTGTTTCTCTTTGGGTTCCTGCTTCTCTGCGCTGGGCGCGGCATCCCCCAGCACCGCAATTACCTGTCCGCTTTTCACCTCGTCGCCGGGCTTGACCAGAACCTTGGAAACCGTCCCCCCCTCGGAGGCAGGGGCCTCCATCACAGCCTTGTCGGTTTCCAGTTCCAACACCGGCTGCCCTGCCGCAATGGTATCGCCTTCCTTGATCAAGACCCCCACCACCACAGCGGAGGTTACGTTATCGCCTAGATCGGGTAGTTTCAATTCAGCCATGTTCGCTCCCGTATATCGCACCAACAAGCTAACTTTTAGCGTTTGTGGGGGTGCTCCCGCTTAGGGTCAATGCCAAGCTTCTTGATGGCCTCGGTAAAGGTGCTGGCACTGACCTTACCCTCGCCGCGCAACGCCGAAAGGGCTGTTATCACCACATGTTTGGCGTCCACTTCGAAGAAGTCGCGCAAAGCCTCGCGGGTTTCGGAACGCCCAAAACCATCGGTGCCAAGGCTGTGGATGGGCCGGTTCAGGTAGCCCGAGAGCAGATCGGGCAGGGCCTTCATGTAGTCCGAGGCCGCCACGATGGGGCCTTCGGTGGGATTCAGGCACTGGGCCACATAGGACAGCCTGGGCTTGCTGCTGGGGTTAAGGCGGTTGGTGCGGGCGGTCTCGAGGGCCTCGTAGTAGAGGGTCTTGTAGCTGGTGGCGCTCCAGATGTCGGCGGCGATGCCATAATCCCGCTCCAGCATCTCCGCTGCTTTGATCACCTCGTTCAGGATGGTGCCGCTGCCCAGGAGCTGCACCCTGGCCTTGGGCTTTTTCAGCTCGCTCTTCTTGAACAAATACAGGCCCTTCAGGATGCCCTGGCGGGTTTCCTCGCGCGGCTCGGGCATGGCCGGCTGGACATAGTTCTCGTTCATCAGGGTGATGTAGTAGAAGATGTCCTCACCGTCCTGGTACATGCGCTTCATCCCATCCTGCAGGATGACCGCCAGCTCGTAGGCGAAAGCCGGGTCGTAGGCCGGCATGTTGGGCACCGGCAGGGCCAGCACGTGGCTGTGGCCGTCCTCGTGCTGCAGGCCCTCGCCGTTCAGGGTGGTGCGGCCCGCGGTAGCCCCCAGCAAGAAGCCTTTGGTGCGCTGATCGGCCGCCGCCCAGACCAGGTCGCCCACCCGCTGGAGGCCAAACATCGAGTAGTAGATGTAAAAGGGGATGGTGGGAATGCCGTGGTGGGCGTAGGCAGTTCCAGCGGCGATGAAGCTGCTCATGGCCCCGGCCTCGTTGATGCCCTCCTGCAGCAGTTGGCCGGTCTCGGACTCACGGTAGACGGTCACGGTGCCGGCGTCCACCGGGGTGTAGAGCTGGCCCTTGGGCGAGTAGATGCCCACCGAGCTGATCACGCCCTCCATGCCAAAGGTACGGGCCTCGTCGGGCACGATGGGCACGATGTATTTGCCCACCTCGGGGTGGCGCACCAGCTTAGTCAGCATGCGCACGAAGGCCATGGTGGTGGAGATTTCGCGCCCGCCGGAGCCTGCCAGGAACTCCTCGAAGAAGGCCAGATCGGGGGTTTTGAGCCGGTATTCGCGCACCCGCCGCTCGGGAATCAGGCCGCCCAGGGCTTTACGGCGCTCGAGCATGTACCTGACCTCCGGCGAATCCTTGCCGGGGTGGTAGAAGGGGGTCTTCTCCAGGTCTTCGTCGGGGATGGGAATGCCCAGGTGATCCCGCGCCTCCCGCAGGTCTTCCAGGGTGAGTTTCTTGACCTGGTGGGCCACGTTCTTGGCCTGAGCGGTGGGCCCCAGGCAGTAGCCCTTGACGGTGCGGGCGATGATGACGGTGGGCGAGCCGCGGTGCTCCACAGCGGCTTTATAGGCGGCGTAGATCTTGCGGTTGTCGTGGCCCCCGCGCGAAAGGGTCAGGCGGTCGAGGTCTTCGTCGCTCAGGCCCTCGATCAGTTTTTTGAGGGCGGGGGTGTTGAAGAACTTCTCGCGCAGCTCCTTACCGCCGTAGGCCGCGTAGCGCTGGCTCTCGCCGTCCACGAGCTGCTCCATGCGCTCGAGCAGCACGCCTTCGGTGTCTTTGGCAAACAGCTCGTCCCAGGCGCTACCCCAGACCACCTTGATCACGTTCCAGCCGTTGCCCCGGTAGACGCTCTCGAGCTCCTGGATGACCTTGGAGTTGCCGCGCACCGGCCCGTCGAGGCGCTGCAGGTTGGCGTTGATCACGAAGATCAGGTTGTCGAGCTCCTCGCTCGCGGCCACCCGCAAAGCCCCCAGGGTTTCGACCTCGTCCTGTTCGCCATCGCCTAAAAAGGCCCAGACCTTGGCGTTGGTCTTGGGTTTGAGGCCCCGGTCTTCCAGGTAGCGCATGAAGCGGGCCTGGTAGATGGCCTGTATGGGCCCCAGACCCATGCTAACGGTGGGGAACTCCCAGTAGTCGGGCATCAGCCAGGGGTGGGGGTAGCTGGAAAGACCCCGGCCCGGCCCGCCCAAAAGTTCGCGGCGGAACTTGCCCAGATCGTCCTCGGTCAGGCGGCCCTCCAGGTAGCTGCGGGCATACACCCCCGGCGACATATGCCCCTGGTAGAAGACCAGGTCGCGGTCGGGGGCGTCGTGCCCACGGAAAAAGTGGTTGAAGCCCATCTCCATCAGCTCGGCGATGCTGGCGTAGGTGGCGATGTGCCCGCCGATACCGTCGGATTTTTTGTTGGCCTGCTGCACAATGGCGATGGTGTTCCAGCGCAGGATATTGGCGATGCGCTGCTCGAGCTCGAGGTCGCCCGGGTAGGGGGGCTGGTGCTCCAGCGAGATGGTGTTTACGTAAGGCGTGTTGACCTTGTCGTGGATGACCACCCCGTTGCGGTAGGCGTAGTTCTCGAGCATCTCCATGAGCTGCGCCACCCGGTCGCGCCCGGCAGTGCGCAGAACGTACTCGAGGCTCTCGCGCCACTCCTGGTTCTCGAGGTCTTCTAGCTTGACCTGCTCCTCAGCAGATAGCTCTGCCCGGGCGGCGATCAGTTCGCGGTCTTCAACCATGGGATACTCCTTCCGGTTCCGGCCAGTCGGTTTTCAGCTTTTGGTGGCGGTTCTTTGTCATCAATCTTACATTACAGCAGATTCCAGGCCGGCCAATCGTAAGGAAGTATGTTTTTTACGGCTCATAAAAAACTTTTACCAAATGATAAATAATGATCTAAGCAAGTCTGTGCCAGACAGGGTTTTTTAGTATTTCACAAAAGCTGGCCCATCACGGCCCAAGCTTGCGTTTCAAGTACAGCAGCAAATCCTCCAGCGCCGTGCGCAAAGCCCGTTGTTCACGCAAAATGGCCTCGATGCGATCCTCAGGGGTGGCCAGGGTGAGGGTTTTGAAGATCATGTTGGTGTTGCCGCAACGCGGGCAGGGCACCGCCGGGGGTGAGCTGGTAGGCGCATAAAAGATGCGGGTGTTGTCGCGTGTGCACAGCATGTATTTGGCCCCCGCGGCCTCCCCGCGCCGGATGGCCTCGGCCAGCTCCTTGGCCTCCTCGGAGGCGTAGCCCAGAAAGAAGTCACCGCCCACTTCTTCGATAGAGGGCAGCACCTCGCGGGTGGCTGTCAGGTCGGCCTTAAGACCCCGGGCCGCTGTCCAGGAGACACCGTTCCACTTAAAGTGGCGCAGGTGGCGCTTGCGGGTCTTGTCTTCTATCTCGACAATCAGGTTGACCTCGGGGTCTTTGGGGTAGTAGTACAGCCGTACCGCCGCCACCCCGCTCAGGGCCGGCTCAGGCGGCATGGTATACGAGAGCGGACCATCGGTTTTGAGACGGCTGTTGTAGCCAACCAGGTTCTGCAAATCGTAGAGGGTCAGGCCGGGGTGTTCAAAATCGCCCTCCAAAAAAGCCCGCACCTTGGCAAAGGCTTGCTCGAGGCCCACATCCACCATAGTTGGCTCGAGTCTACCACCCCTGTGGGTATAATAGCCCCTTGTGTTGATTCGTCTGGGCGAGACCGAGTTTCCCCTGCCCGCGGCACCGCAGGTGCTCGAGGTCGGTTTTGGCGACGGGCGCTTTACCGCTCAGGTGGCCCGCCTGCACCCCCAATGGCGCATCCTGGGGGTGGAGATTTCAGCGGGCTCGGTGGCCCGGGCCCTCAAGCGCTTGCGGCGTGAGGGCATCACCAACGTGCAGGTTTATCACGGCACAGCCGGCTTCGCCCTGCGCAACCTGATCGCCCCCCAGAGCCTGCAACGGGTCTATGTCAACTTTCCCGACCCCTGGCCCAAGTCCAAGCACCAGGAAAACCGCCTCTTGCAGCAAAGCTTCTTTCGACGCCTTTCCACCCGCCTGGCCGCAGGGGGTGAGCTGCTCCTTACCACCGATCACGAGGAGTACTGGAGGTTCGCCCAGGCCGAGGGCCGGGCCAGCGGGCTTTTCGAGATCGAGACCCCTCCACCCCCCGAGCACCACCTCACCACCAAGTACGCACTCAAATGGAAAGCGCAGGGCCGCCAGTTTTATCATGCGGTGTTCCGCAAGGTCGCCGAAGACCCCACCCCCTGGCCGCCCCTTCCGAGGTACCCTATGCCCCATGCCCTGATGTCCGGTACGCTGCCCGAACTTGAAAGCTTCGAGAAAACCGTGGTTCGCTTTGAAGGGGGTACGGCGGTGCTGCTCGAGGCCGCCCGCGCCCTTGGCCCTGAAGGCGGCTATTACTTCCACGCCCACCTCGAGGAGGAAGATCTCATTCAGGATGTGCTCCTGGAGGTTCGCCCCAGCGCCCACGGCCTGTATGTGGGCATCGGCCGCTTTGGCGCACCCCTGAGCACCGCGGGGGTCAAAGCCGCGGTGGAGTGGCTGGTGGGCTGGCTCGAGGGCCAGGGGCTCCGGGTGGTGCAGCGCTCCTATTAGGTGGTCTGCCGCAGGGCCACATCTATTTTGCAGATATGCTGGGTAAGCCAGCCAGCCAGCGTGGTGCGCAGGGTCTCCAGCGCAGCGACCGTGATGTTCTGCGGCGTATGCGCACGGCTAAACTCCGCCCAGAATTTCAGAAACCTGTCGTGGGCCTCTTTGTTTTTCTGCGCCATCTTGCAACCGCGCAAGGTCATGCACAGCTCCTCATAGGCAAAGTGCGTGTTCACATAGGCATCCAAAAAAATAAACAGATGCTCCACCTCTTGGGAGTTGAGCCGCCCGGCTCTGCCCTGCTCAATCAGTTGTTCGATGCGGTTGACGTACTCAAAAAGGTTCTGGTGCTGACGATCGGTGCGAGGGTCTCCTACTTCATATTGTTGACTCCACTGGATAGGCATACCCACCCCCGCGCCGCATTGTAGGCAGTTGGGGATGGAAAAATGTCCTTCACGGGGTAGACCCTGTACCAAATTGGTTGAACAGAACAAAGCCCAGTAGACCAAACCACAGCAGGAGCAGAATCAGACTACCCCAGCGCTGCCAGAAAGTGACCTTCCTCTCCGGTTCGACAATCTGGGTGGTGAGCACCTCGGGGTCGCTGCCGCTTTGCAGTCGCACAGGGCGCCCCTCACTGGCTTCCAGGGGCAAAGCGTAGGGCCTGGGATTCTCAGCCACCTGGCTGCCAATCGTCACCACCACCGCGCTGATGTTGTCGGGGCCTCCCCAGTCGTTGGCCAGCTTCACCAGCTTAACCACCGCCGGCTCAGGGGGATTGGTCAGGATCATCTCGGCCAGCACCCTGTCTTCCAGCACCCCGCTGAGGCCGTCGGAGCAGAGTAAAAACACATCGCCAGGGCGCACCTTCAGGCCCACCAGATCCACCCGCGCGCTGGAGAAGGAGCCCAGGGCGTTGGTGATCACGTTCCGCCAGCGGTGGTTGCGGGCTTCTTCTTCGCTGAGCAGGCCCTGCCGTACCCGATCGGCCACCCAGGAGTGATCCTGGGTGAGTTGCATAAGCTCGCCGTCGCGCAGCAGGTAGGCCCTCGAGTCGCCCACATGGGCGATCAGGGCATAGGGCAGGTCGAGCCAGAGGGTTGTGCAGGTGGTGCCCATCCCCCGCGACTCGGGCTTCTGTCCGGCCAGATAGATGGCCTCGTTGGCAGCCTCGTAAGCCTCGAGCAGGCCTTGGGGCGAGGGCTCCTTATGTCTGAGAATCTCCAATATCTGACTGACGGCCATCTGCGAGGCCACCTCGCCGGTGCGGTGGCCCCCCATACCGTCGGCCACAATAAAAATACCGCCGTAGGGCGTTACTAGTTGGGTAACCGCATCCTCGTTGAGGGCCCGCTTGCGACCCGGGTCGGTCAGGGCCGCAGTGAACACCATGGGTAGGCTGTCGGAGCCCGGCATATAGAGCGCATTATAGGCCACACCCCGGCAGAAGGCGGCCAAAAAATCACACCGATTCCACCCCTCTTGTCGCCAAGGCCGGGCCGGGCTCGAGCGCCCGGGCCATCACCCTCCTCATCCCTTTTATTTTACCCTGTCTGGTGTGAGGCAGTTTCAGTTCAGGCTTCCACAGGGCCCCCTGGGGGTGTTGATACTACTGCTGGCTGGAACGGTGGGTTTGTTCCTGGTGCTTTGGCTCATCACCACCTTGTGGGTGCTGGCGGTGGGCGCAGGCCTGGTGGGGGCGCTGGCCTATGGCTGGCGGCGCCTGGAGGCCCGTTTTCGCCCCAGGCGCTGGCGCCGGTTGCCCCAAAAAGTCCGGCGCTGGGAAGACTGATTCCGGCTACCAAGCCCCTTGGCTCAGGCAGTCGTCGTACAGGGGGCAGCCCGGGCACTGCGGCTTACGGGCTGTACAGCGGTAGCGGCCAAAAAGAATCAGCGCGTGGTGCACAAACACCCACTTCTCCTTGGGGAAGAGGCGCTCGAGGTCGCCCCCGATTTTCTCGGGGTCTTTCTGGGCCGACAAGCCCAGCCGGGCGGCCAGGCGGGTCAGGTGGGTGTCCACCGCAATCCCCGGCACCCCAAAGGCCGCCCCCAGCACCACCGTGGCGGTCTTCCAGCCCACCCCCGGCAGCGCGCGCAGCTTGGCCTTGTCCACTGGCACCTCCCCCCCGTGCTGCTCCACCAGGCGGCGGGCCAGCAGCACGATATTCCTGGCCTTGGAACGGTACAGGCCGATGGTCTTGATGTAGGGCTCCACCTCTTCGGGTGTGGCCTGGGCCAGGGCAAACGCATCGGGGTAGCGCTGGAAGAGGGCCGGGGTGGCCTTGTTCACCGAGGCGTCGGTGGCCTGGGCCGAGAGCACCGTGGCAATTAGCAGCTCAAAGGGGTTCTTGTGCTGTAGCTCGGTGGCGGCCTGCGGGTAGAGCTGCTCCATAACCGCCAGAATTCGCTGGGCCCGTTGCTTTTTGGCTTTGAGCGATTCCCTCCCGCTCGAGCCCTGCGCTTTGTCCTTCGGCTTTGGGCTGGTAGCCTTTGGTACTTTCGGCATCGCTCAGTAGGCCTTGGCGAACAGAATCCGCTTGCCATAAGCGCTGGGCTTACCGCAGCGGACGCAGCTTCCCTGGGCCTCGGGCTCGTCGTAGGGAATGCAGCGGGTGGTGGCGGTGGTCTCGGCCTTGATCTGCTTTTCGCACTCTTTGTCGCCGCAGTGGAAAGCCTTCACGAAGCCCTGTTCGACCTTTTCTTTGAACGCTTCGTAGCTGTCCACCGCCCAGGTGTGGGCGTCGCGGAACTCCAGCGCCCGCTGGTACAGGTCGCGCTGGAATTGCTCGAGCCTGGCCGGCAGCAGGCCC
This sequence comes from Meiothermus ruber DSM 1279, assembly GCF_000024425.1. Classification (NCBI taxonomy): domain Bacteria; kingdom Thermotogati; phylum Deinococcota; class Deinococci; order Thermales; family Thermaceae; genus Meiothermus; species Meiothermus ruber. The sequence goes on along the minus strand of NC_013946.1, from coordinate 456,985 downwards.
AGCAGCTCGGAGATCTGCAGGGTTTCCTTGCCCCCCAGGCGGCTGGCCAGCACCGCGGTTCCGGCCTCCACATCGCGCGGGCCCAGCTCGAGGCGCAGCGGCACGCCCTTCAGCTCCCACTCGTTGAACTTGTAGCCCGGGCTGTACTGGTCGCGGTCGTCGAGGTGCACCCGGATACCGGCGGCCTTGAGCTCCTGGTAAAGCCGCTCGGCAGCCGGCAGCACCGCCTCGCGGGTCTCGGCCTTGTAGATGGGCACGATCACCACCTGGATGGGGGCCAGGCGGGGCGGTAGAATCAGGCCCTTGTCGTCGCCGTGGGTCATCACGAGGGCCCCCACCACCCGGGTGGTGAAGCCCCAGGAGGTGGTGTGCACGTACTTGTTCTGCTGGTCTTTGTCCTGAAACTGGATATCGAAGGCCCTGGCGAAGTTCTGGCCCAGGTAGTGCGAGGTGCAGGACTGCAGGGCCTTGCCATCGCGCATCATGGCCTCGTAGCTAATCGAGTAGACCGCCCCGGCAAACTTCTCCGACTCGGTCTTGGGGCCTTCCCAGCCCGGAATGGCGCACCAGTCGCGCAGCACCGTGGCGTACACCCCGGCCATGCGGCGGGCTTCCTCCTCGGCTTCTTCCTGGGTGGCATGGGCGGTGTGGCCCTCCTGCCACAAGAACTCGGTGGTGCGCAGGAATAGTTTGGTGCGCAGCTCCCAGCGCACCACGCTGTTCCACTGGTTCAAAAGCTGGGGCAGGTCGCGGTAGGTGCGGATCCACTTGGCCCACATGTGCCCGATGATGGTCTCGGAGGTCGGGCGCACCGCCAGGGGCTCTTCCAGGGTTTCACCACCGGCCTGGGTCACCACAGCCAGCTCCGGGGCAAAGCCCTCCACATGCTCGGCTTCCTTCTGCAGGAAGCTGATGGGAATGAAGAGGGGGAAATAGGCGTTCTGGTGGCCGGTCTCCTTGAACATGCGGTCGAGTTCACGCTGGATGTTCTCCCAGATGGCGTACCCGTAGGGCTTGACCACCATGGTGCCGCGCACCGGGCCATAGTCCACCAGATCGGCTTTGAGCACCACCTCGTTGTACCACTCGTTGAAGTCTTGCGATTGTGGGGTGAGGCCTTTGTCCTTCGCCATACCGACCCATCATAGCCGATGCCGCACAATTCGGTGCTGGCAATAAAAAAATAAGCTGTAACGAATCCCGTCTTGATGAAACGTCTAAGTAACTGTGGCGGGTTACCCTCTCCCCGCACTAAAAGCGATAGGATTGCAGATGTCTTCACAGAGAGTTCTCAGAAAGGGGGGGTTGATTGGTTGACTATTGGCTATTTAAGCAAAGTTCGTGGGAACAGGTCAATAAAAGCTTTGTCTGCGTAAAAACCCAAAAGGAGTTCGTGTGCGAAAGCTACTTTTGCTAGTCGGGATGTCGGCTCTACTGGCAGCCTGTGGGGGCCCCAGGAGCAGCAAACCCAGCCTCGAGGTCATCGCGTCCCTACCCCCGGCCCCCGCCAGCCCAATGGTAGATGAAACCCCCACCCGCTGGTTTGTGGAGCTCTCCGGGGGTGCTGTAAGCGACGGCATCAGCTTACAGAGCATCCAGGCCCAGCACGCCGCCTTCCGCCAGGCCGCCCAGGCCGCCGGGGTCAAGATTCTGTTCGCCTACACTCAGCTTTTCAACGGCTTTTCCGTAGAAGTACCGGGCAATAACCGCAAACTGCTCTACACCCTGCCAGGCGTGGAAGGGGTCTACCCCATCGGCACCTACAAACTTCCCCCGCGTGAGGCAGCCAACCCCGATCTGGCCAGCGCCATCACCCAGACCGGGGCCGACATCGCGCAAAACGACCTGGGCCTGACCGGGCGGGGGGTCAAGGTGGGCATCATCGACTCGGGTATCGACCTCGAGCACCCCGCTTTTGCGGGCCGAATCGTGGACGGCTACGACTTCGTGGGCGATGCCTACGACGCCTCCGACCCTGCGAAGTCCACCCCCGTGCCCGACCCCAACCCCGACGACTGCGACGGCCACGGCACCCATGTGGCCGGGATTGTGGGCGGTAAGGACAGCCAAATTACCGGCGTGGCCCCAGGGGTTCAATTCGGCGCCTACAAGGTGTTTGGTTGTGAGGGTTCCACCGGTGACGACGTGATCCTGGCCGCGCTCGAGCGGGCCGAGACCGCCGGCATGGACGTGGTCAATATGAGCCTGGGCTCCCCCTTCGGCTGGAGCGTGCTGGGCAAATCCATCACCAAGATGGTCAAACGCGGCACCGTGGTGGTGGCCTCCGCCGGCAACAACGGCAACCTGGGCCTCTTTGCTACCGGCGACCCTGCCGCCACCGAGGGCGTGCTGAGCGTAGCCTCTTTCGACAACATTGCGGTGAATGCCCAGAAAGCTGTGGTCAATGCCACCGGGGCCCCGCTGGGCTACCTGGTGCTGGGCGGGGCCGAAGCCCCCCCCACCAGCGGCACCAGCGCCGAGGTGGTCTGGGTGGGCCGGGGCTGCAACGCCGATGCCCTGCTGGCCGACCCCAACGGCAAGGTGGCCCTGATGGAACGCGGGGCCTGCACCTTCAACGAAAAGTACCAGAAAGCCGTGGCCGCTGGGGCGGTGGGCGTGATCATCCACAACAACGCCCCCGGCCTGTTTGCCGGCGGTGGGGTGGCCGGTGTGGCCGGCAAGTTCGGCATCAGCATCTCCCAGGCCGATGGCCTGGCCCTGCGCGGCCTGACCAGCCCCACCACCCTCACCTGGACACCCGACACCACCCAGGTCAGCAACCCCACCGGCAACCTGATCTCCAGCTTTAGCTCCTGGGGTCTGAGCCAGGATCTGAAGCTTAAACCCGACCTGGGCGCTCCGGGTGGCCTGATCCGCTCGGCGGTACCCCTGGAGCAGGGCAGCTACGCCATCCTGAGCGGCACCTCGATGTCGGCCCCGCACGTGGCCGGCGCGGTGGCACTGCTGCTAGAAGGCAACCCCGCCTTCTGGGGCCCACAAAAACCCAGCGAGGTGCGCAAGTACCTGCAAAACACCGCCATGCCCAAGCTCTTCGCCCTGGCCCCGAGCTCCGGCCTGCCCGAGACCAGCTACCGCGAGGGCGCAGGGATGATTGACATCGTGGCGGCGGTGCAGAACCGGGTGACCGTGACCCCCTCGGCCATCTCCTTTGCCGAGAAAGCCGGCACCCACACCGAGCGGCTAGTGCTGAAGAACCGCAGCAACGTGCCGCTCATCTACCGGCCCGTCCACCTGCCCGGCCCCTCGGCCTTCGGCAGCATCTACAGCCCCAGCTTTGCCATTGCCCCAGCCACGGTGAGCTTTAGCCACACCCAGGTCACCGTACCGGCCCGGGGTGAGGCCGTGCTTACGGTCACCATCACCCCGCCCGCAGGCCTACCCAACAAGGGCCTGTTTGGCGGTTATATCCTCCTGCAGCCGGTGGGCGCGGGCCTCATGATGAACGTGCCCTACGTAGGAATGCAGGGCGGCTACCAGGCGGTGCAGATTCTGACCCCGGCCTCCGCAGGCTTCCCCCTGCTCGGCAAGCTTAACGCCGCCGGCACCGGTTACGACCTGCTCCCCAGCGGTGGCACCTTCACCCTGCAGGGCAACGACCTGCCAGTGGTGCTGGCCCACTTCGAGCACGGGGCCCAGGTCTACGAGATGGTGATTCTGAACGCGGCCACCAACGCCCCCATTCATCCCAAGTACAGCCGGGCCGACTACGGCGAGTACATCCCGCGCAACTCCAGCGCCAACGGATTCTTTGCCATTCCCTGGGACGGCACCCGCATCACCAGGTACGCTAAAGAAGATGTCTACGGCAACAAGATACCGGTGCCCAGTGAGTTCCAGGCTGTGCCCGATGGGCAGTACAAGCTGCAACTGCGGGTGCTCAAGCCCACCGGCAGGATGAGCAACCCCGCCGACTGGGAGAGCTGGATCTCACCGGTCATCACCATTGACCGTCCGTAAGGAACCTGGCAACCCCCAAGACCCGCTTCGGCGGGTCTTTTTGCGTATGCTAGGAACACATGGAACTGCGCGGCCCCCGGCTTCTGCTCCGCCCCCCTCGGCTCGAGGACACCGAGGCGCTGTTCGCGCTGATGTCCGACCCCGAGATGGCCCCCTTTGTCTACTGGAACCCCCACCAGAGCCCCGACGAAACCTACCAGTACCTGGGGCATCTGCAGACCAAGGAGGGTTTTTTCATCATCGAGGCCGAGGGAAGGCCGGCGGGGGTGATCGGGCTGCACCTGGACTGGCCCAACAAGCTGGGCGAGACCGAGACCTGGCTGGGGCGGCCCTACTGGGGCTGTGGCATCAACACCGAGGCCAAGGTGGTGCTCTTCGATTTTGCCTTTGGGCCCTGGGATCTGCGCCGCATCCAGGCCATTGCCCACGTGCATAACCCCCGCTCGCAGCGGGCGCTGGAAAAACTGGGCTTCCAGCGCGAGGGGCTTCTGCGCCGCTGGCGCTGGATCCGGGGAGAGCCCTGGGATTTTTACATGTACAGCCTGCTACCCGAGGAGTGGATGTCGAGCCGGCCCCCCATCTTTTACTGAGGGCTCTACCTGCCATGCACCTGGCCCACGTATCTATCGCACAGCTACTCCCTCGGTAGAATGGGCGCATGGACATGCTCCCCATCCTCACAGAGCTATCGCAAAAAACCCCCACCAAGATTCTCCTGGTTGTGCTGGACGGCGTAGGCGGCCTGCCCCAGACCCCCGGCGGCCCCACCGAGCTGGCCGCAGCGCATACCCCCAACCTGGATGCCCTGGCACAGAAGAGCGCCCTGGGGCTCCTGACCCCGGTCTACCCCGGTCTGGCCCCCGGTTCCGGCCCCGGCCACCTCTCGCTCTTTGGCTACGACCCCTTCAAGTACCTGGTGGGGCGCGGGGCGCTCTCGGCCATCGGGATTGGGGCCGACTTCAAAGACGGCGACGTGGCGGTGCGCGGCAACTTTGCCACCCTGGATGCCGCCGGGCTGGTCAAGGATCGCCGGGCAGGCCGCCCCAGCGACGCGGAGAATGTGCGTGTGGTGAACAGACTGAAAACCGCCATCCGCGAGATTAACGGCGTCCAGGTAACCTTCTACACCGAGAGCGAGCATCGCTTTGTGGTGATTTTGCGTGGGGAAGGGCTGGGCGACAAGGTAAGCGACACCGACCCCCAGAAAACCGGTGTGGCCCCGCTGCAAGCCCAGGCCCTCGAGGCCGGCGACACCGCCAGCGCCAAAACCGCCAGCGTGCTCAACACCCTTACCACCCGCATCCAGGAGGTATTGCGAGACGAGCCGCAGATCAACGGGGCGCTCTTCCGGGGCATCTCCGAAAAGCCCAGGTTCCCCGGCATGGCCCAGGTTTACAAGCTAAACGCGGCCTGTGTGGCCAGCTACCCCATGTACAAAGGCGTAGCCAGCCTGGTGGGCATGGAGGTGCTGCCGGTGGAAGGGGTGGAAGACGCTCCAGAGGGCAAGGTAAAGGCCCTACAGGAAAACTGGGCCAAGTACGATTTCTTCTATCTGCACTTCAAGAAAACCGACAGCACCGGCGAGGACGGTAATTTTGAAGAAAAAGTGCATAAGGTCGAGCTTTTTGACCACCTGTTGCCCGAGCTGCTGGCCCTGAAGCCCGATGTGCTGGCCATCACCGGCGACCACTCCACCCCTTCGGTTTTGAAAGCCCACTCCTGGCACCCGGTGCCGCTGTTGCTCTATGGCCCCTACCTCCGCAACGACGCCGCCCAGCGCTTCACCGAGGACGAGGCCGCCAGAGGCAGCCTGGGCCACCTGCGTGGGGTGGAGCTGATGCCCTTGCTGCTAGCCCATGCCGGCAAGCTGCAAAAGTACGGCGCCTAGTGCTGTTAAGATCAATCGGTAGGGCCGGCCGGCCCTACCGATTGGCGTTGTTTTGCTTTTTTAGTTTAGGCTCTCGCCCACGGCTTCTTCGAAGAGCTTGCGGGCTTCGTCGAGGGTGATCTCGAGCACCTGCGAAATTTCCTCTGCCAGAAGGTGCATGGCCCGGCGAAGGGCTTGACGGTCGAGATCGGGCAGGCCCTTTTCAAGTTCCCAGGCCCGGAGTTGACCGGCCAGGGTGGCAATGCGGAAAGGGTCGCCATCGGCCAGGATCTCGGTGGTCTTGCGGTGGCGGGCAGCCCACTGACGGGGCAGGGGCAGTCGGCCTTCTTGTAGCAAGGCTAGAATCTCGTTTACCTGATCCGGCGACAAGGCCCGACGCAAACGGGTGGTTTGCGGCGCTTCTACGGGCACATAAGCCTTCGAGCGGGTTCCAGGGAAATCAACTTGATAATAGGCTCTGTCCGAGCCAGCCACCGAACGCTGGGCGATCCCCGCCACCACTCCTACACCATACGGCGGCAAAACAACCTTGTCTCCTGGACGGTATTCGCTCACAACGCCACTCCTTTCAGTAGTACCTCGAGCAGGTGCTCGAGGTAGGCTTCCCGTGGAAACTCGAGCTGGGGATTACAGGCCAGGGCCGCAATGCTGGCGGCGGTCAGGCAGGTGTCGAGTTCAGACCGCACCTCCCCCCTGGCTTTACCTTCCTGCACCAGCCTCTCCAGCAAGCGCTGGTAGTGCTCGTGCATACCCCTGAGCCAGCCTGTGGTGTCCTCAGGCTGGGCCTCTCGGGCTACAGCCGCCCACAAACCGCGCCACTCCTCCACCCAGTCCACCCGAAGTCGCAGCACCTCGGCCAGGCGCTCACGAAAGGGGCCACCGCGGCTCACCACTTCCTCCACCTTGCGGTAGTAGGTAAAGGTGTGGTGTTCCACCAGCGCCTTGAGCAGGTCTTGTTTATCTTGGAAGTAGAGATAAACCGTGCCTTTGCCGACCTCGGCTTCCCGGGCTACCTCCTCGACTTTGAGCCCCGACAACCCCCGATCCCTCAACACTCGGATGGTTGCCTCGAGGATTGCTTCGCGTTTGGGGGCAGTCCGAGCCTCCACGGTCACGGCTACAAAGTCTACCAGAACCCCGAAGGCTAAAGATGAGACCGGTTTTTCCAGGCAGCCGTTTGTGTTTTTAAACCTGTTCAAAACAGCATTTTTCTAGATTTTCCAGATTTCGCCATTTGCTATATTGGTGCAAAATTTCTGATAAAAACAAATTTATCGCCGCTCTACCCGGGATGCCGCTCCAGGGTCAATTGGGAATCAAGAGCCCCTCTTATTCCCCCAAACACGTAAACTACAGCCGTGCCTTCGGGTCGCGTTCACGAAGCCATCAATCTCAGCGTCTTAGGACTGGCCACAGCCGCCTACTGGGTCTATCGGCAAGACCTCGAGGTTCCCCAGCCGGTGGCGGTGGCCTTTATGGGCAGCTACCTGCTAGGAACCTTCCTCATCACCCCCGACCTAGATCTGGCTGAGCAACAGGTGCGGGCCAAGGGGCGCTGGGGCTGGATGGGCTGGCTCTGGGTGCCCTATGGCTGGATGTTTACCCATCGGGGTCTTTCGCACACCTGGGTGGTGGGCCCCCTAACCCGGATTCTGTACCTGGGCGCAATGGGCGTGCTGGTGTACTGGTTCTTCACCACCCTCTCGAGCTACCTGGGGCTGAACATCCACCTGCAACCCCACTTCAAGGCCCCACCCCAGGAGGTTATCTGGGCACTGGTTCTGGGGTATTATGCCTCGCAATGGTTGCATCTCATTGCCGACGGCATCTGGCCTGATAGCGGTCGGATCTTTGCAAACAGGCGCCGTCGCCAGCGGTGAACCGGAGGCTGCTCATGTATAGCGCTAAATTCTGGGTGGAGCACCTTGGCCTGCAACCCCATCTCGAGGGTGGCTTCTATCGCCAGACCTACGTATCCAGCGAGCTTATCGCGCAGCCTCACCTACCCCCCCGTTTTGACGGCCCGCGGACTTTTTCCACGGCCATCTACTTTTTGCTCGAACACCCCGATTTTTCGGCCTTTCACCGGCTCAAAAGCGACGAAGTCTGGCATTTCTACAGCGGCGCTCCCCTGACCCTGTGGCTCATCTCACCCCAAGGCACGCTTTCGTCGCTATCCCTGGGCCCTGATCCCAGCAAAGGGCACCGCTTCCAGGCGACGGTTCCTGCCGGCTGCTGGTTGGCCGCCAGCCTGGACACCCCTGGAAGCTATGCGCTGGTAGGCTGCACCATGGCCCCCGGCTTCGAGTTCGCCGACCTCGAGCTGGCCCAACGCGGAGCCCTGGTACAGCAATTTCCGCAACACCGCCCCCTCATCGAACGGCTGACCCGCTAAGAGACGATGCGTCAAGAAAGGAACACCCGTTGAGTACCGCAGCCCCCAATCAACTCGCTCCGGCTCGGAAGGCCATCTATGTAACTTTTTTTATATGCGGTCTGGTGCTGGCCGCCTGGGTTTCACGCATTCCGGCCATCAAGCAGCAGCTAGGCCTGAACGCCGGCGAGCTGGGCCTGGTGCTGATGGGAGGCCCCATCGGACTGGTGCTGGCCATGCCCCTAACCGGCTGGCTGATCGCGCGCTGGGGCAGCCGACCGGTGCTGGCCTGGGCCGCCATGAGCAACTGCGCCGCGCTACCCCTGCTGGCCCTGGCCCCCAACGGCTGGGCGCTGGGCCTGGCTCTGTTTGTATTTGGCTTCGCCAACGCGGCCATGGACATCGCCATGAACGCCCAGGCCGTGGAGGTTGAAAAACGCTACACCCGGCCCATTATGTCCAGTTTCCATGCGCTGTTTAGCCTGGGGGGCCTGGTAGGGGCCGCCCTGGGAGGGGCCGCCGCAGCGGGCGGACTGGCACCGCTGCCCTTCTTTGCCTGGACGGCCCTGGTCACGGGGCTGCTGATGCTGGCGGCCACTCGATACCTGCTCGAGGTTCGACCAGCCGCGAGCGGGCCGCGCTTTGTCTGGCCTCGAGGGGTGCTGCTGGGCCTGGGCTTGATCGTGTTCTGCACCGGCCTGGGCGAGGGGGCTGTGGCCGACTGGAGCGCGGTATTCATGAAGCACGAGATGGGCACCAGCGAGGCCGTGGCCGCGCTGGCCTTCTCGGCGTTTTCGGTGGCCATGGTGGTGGGCCGCCTGAGCGGCGACGCCCTCATACATCGGTTTGGGCCGGTGGCGATGGCTCGAGCCGGTGGCCTGCTGGCCGCCAGCGGTTTCATAACCACGCTTGTTACCAACCGCCCCGAGGTCGCCATGCTGGGCTTTGTGCTGATCGGGCTGGGTTACTGCACCTTGTTTCCCCTGGTGTTCAGCGCCGCCGGCAGGGTGCCGGGGGTGCAGCCCGGGGTGGCGCTGGCTTCGGTGGCAACGCTGGGCTACCTGGGGTTTTTGAGCGGGCCGCCCCTGATCGGCCTGGTGGCCCAGGTGACCTCGCTGCGGGTATCTTTTATGGCGGTAGCGGGGCTGGCCGTGCTGATTTCTCTGCTCGCCGGGCTCCTGCAAGTTAAAAAATGACACAGCTCCATGAGCTATGGAGCTGCGCTTTGAGAAAAGCCGGCTTGCTTAGGCCGCGCTGATGGCGATCTTGCGCACGCGGGCCTGCTCCACCTTGGGCAGGGTCAGGCGCAGGAGGCCATCGGTGATGGTGGCCTGAATCTTGTCCACCTCCACCGAGGCGGGTAGGGTCAGGCTCTGCACGAAGCTGCCGCGCGGCAGACCCCGCGACCAGTAGCGGCGCTCATCGCTGCCCTGGGCCTCTGGGTAAGTACCCCGGATGGTCAGCCGGTTGCCTTCCAGGCGTACCTCGAGGTCGTCTTTGCGCAGGCCCGGCACCGCCATCTCCAGCACCAGGCTGTCCCCAGTCTCGTAAAGATCGTAGGGGTAGACACCAGCGGGCCATGCGCTGCCCAGGGATGTCGTCACCTCGTTCCAGAGCCGGTCGAACTCATGGAAGAAGTCGTTTACGCTCGAGAGATTCCAGCTCCGCAGAGGCATCGTCTGAACAGGTACGTTCCGAACAATGTCCAGCATACTGAAACCTCCTTTCGTAGGGCTTTGTTATCAGATTCCCTACAGTCGCTTATTATAAAAGTTGAGCATAATATTGTCAAGTATCGTTATGCTTTTAATGTACATTTCATCTTTCTTTTCTAGATTCACAGGTGAAAAACTTCGTGCGGAGGTGAAGCATGCCACGCCTACTTGCGCTCTTGCTGCTGATGATGAGCCTGGGCCTGGCCCAGGGGTTCCGTGGTCTGGCCCTGTACACGCCCTACCCCTCGCAAAGCGTGCGGTTGGGTGAAACCATCAGCCTACCCATCACCCTCAAGGGCTACAACCTGCCGCCCCAGACCGTGCAGGTGCGGGTCGCCGAGCTGGCCCCGGGCTGGAAGGCCAGCCTGCTGGGCGGGGGCCGGGTGGTGGGCGCGGTGTATGTGCTGCCCGATGGAGAGCAGAGCCTTTCCCTGCGGCTTGAACCGCCGCAAAACGTGCGAGCCGGCACCTACCGCTTCCGGCTGGTGGCCGAGGGCAGCGGGGTACGGGCCGAGCTCCCCATTGCCCTCACGCTGGGCCAGGTGCTGCCCAAGCGGCTATCCCTCGAGACCGAGCTCCCCGTGCTCAAAGGCACCCCCACCGCCAGCTTCCGCTACCGGGTTACCCTTCGAAACGAGAGCGACCAGGATTTGCTGGTCAACCTCGAGGCCGACGCCCCCGAGAACTTCCGGGTGAGCTTCAGCACCGCCTTTGGCGGCCAGGAGATCAACAGCCTGCCCTTAAAAGCCGGGGAAAGCCGCGATCTGGAGGTTCAGGTCACCCCCCCCAGGCAGGTGGAGGCCAAAGTTTATGCCGTTACCCTGCGGGCCCTGGCCGGGGAGGCCAAGGCCGAGCTGGCCGTGAACCTGGATATCACCGGCCAGGTCGAGCTGAGCCTCTCCACGCCGGAGGAGCGGCTCTCAGGGCGGGCCTATGCCGGGCGTGAGAACCCCATCAAGCTGGTAGTCAAGAACAACGGCAGCGCCCCGGCAGAGAACCTCGAGCTTTCCGCCAGCGAGCCTTCGGGCTGGGAGGTCAGGTTTGAGCCCGACAAGATCGAGCGGCTGGCCCCAGGGGCCGAGTCGGAGGTTACCGCCCGCATCAAGCCCTCCTCCCGGGCCGTTGCAGGCGACTACATGCTGACCCTACGGGCCAGCGCCGAAGGAGCCCAGGCCTCGGCCGATTACCGGGTGACCGTGCAGACCTCCACCCTGTGGGGGCTGATCGGGGTGGCCCTGATTGCGGTGGCGGTCGGTGCGGTGGGGTTCGCGGTCTCACGCTTTGGGCGGCGCTAGGAGGGCCCATGGTCATCGAGACCCAAGGCCTAACCAAACGCTACGGCAGGGTGGTGGCGGTGGAGGGCCTCGAGCTCCGCATCGAGGCAGGCGAGGTGTATGGCCTGCTGGGCCCCAACGGCTCCGGCAAAACCACCACCATCCTGATGCTCCTGGGCCTCACCGAGCCCAGCGCGGGCCAGGTGCGGGTGCTGGGCCTCGACCCGGCGCGCGAACCGCTCTCGCTCAAGCGGCAGGTGGGCTACCTGCCCGACTCGGTGGGGTTTTATGGCGAGATGAGCGCCTGGGAGAACCTCTCCTACATCGCCCGGCTCAACGGGCTGCCCCCTGCCCTGGCCAAGGCCCGCATGGAGCGGGTGCTGGAGCGCATGGGGCTGACCGAGGTGGCCCACCGCCCGGTGGGTGCTTTTTCGCGGGGTATGCGCCAGCGCCTGGGACTGGCCGAGGTGCTGCTTAAAGAGCCCAAGGTGGTGATCCTGGACGAGCCCACCCTGGGCCTGGACCCCGAGGCCGCCCAGGAATTCCTGCAGATTATCCGCAGCCTTAAGTCCGAGGGCATTACGGTGCTGCTCTCCTCGCACCTGCTGCACCAGGTGCAGGCCATCTGCGACCGGGTGGGGCTGTTCCACAAGGGAAAACTGGTGCTGGAGGGACGGGTGGAGGAGCTGGCCCAGCGGGTTCTGGGGGGTGCCTACCGCATCCGCCTCGAGGCCACCCCCCTAAACGGCCTGGCCGAGCGGCTTCAGGCCCTGCCCGAGGTGAGCCGGGTGCAGGCCGAGGGGCAGGGGCTGCGGCTGGAAGCCACCCAGGACATCCGCCCCCAGGTGGCTAAAGCCGTGCTCGAGGCCGGGGCTGCCCTCCAGAGCCTGGTGCTGGAGCAGCCCAGTCTGGACGAGGTGTACGCCCGCTATTTCCAGGAGGTGCGCCATGCAGCATAGCTCTACCTCGCGTCGCCGTGAAGGCTCGCCCTGGACGGGGCTGTGGGCAGTTTTCTTCAAGGAGATGGCCGACCACCTGAGCAGCACCCGGATGCGCATCCTGGAGGTGCTCATCCTGCTCTCGGCGGTGGGGGCGGTCTATGCCGGGGCCCAGACCCTGCGCCAGACCATCAGCGAAGACCCCTTCCTCCTGCTGCGGGTTTTTACTGCGGCCCAGGATCCGCTGCCCTCGTTTGTGGCCTTCCTGAGCTTTTTTTTGCCCCTGGCCGCCATTGCCCTGGGTTTTGATGCCATCAACGGTGAGTACAGCCGCAACACCCTTTCGCGCATCCTGGCCCAGCCCATCTACCGCGATGCCCTGCTGTGGGGCAAGTTTTTAGCCGGGCTGGCTACTATAGCCCTGATCCTGCTGGCCCTGTTTTTGCTGGTGGTGGGGCTGAGCCTGATCTTCCTGGGCGTACCCCCCAGCAGCGAGGAGGTCGCGCGGGCGTTGCTCTTCTTGCTGGCCACCCTGGCCTATACCGGGGTCTGGCTGGGGATTGCCCTGGTCACCTCGGTGCTCTTCCGCAGCGCCGCCACCTCGGCGCTGGCGGCCATTGCGGTCTGGCTCTTCTTCGCGCTGTTCTGGGGCATCATTGCCCAGTTGCTGGCCCAGGCTGTGGCCCCTTTCGACCCCTTCAACCCCGAGAGCGAGCTGCGCCAGACCGAGGCCCTGCTGGCTTTCTCACGCCTTTCGCCCAACACCCTGTACGCCGAGGCCATTCAGGCCCTGCTCAACCCTGGGGTGCGCAGCCTGGGGCCGGTGCTCATCAGCCAGCTCGAGGGGGCCTTGCTGGGCTCACCCCTTCCCCTGGGGCAGAGCTTCCTCCTGGCCTGGCCGCAGCTTACGGGCCTGATCGCCCTCACCATAGGGCTCTTCGCCGTGGCCTACGTGCTCTTCCAGCGGCGGGAGGTGCGGGCTTAGCCCCGCGCAGTCAATAGCGTTTTCTTGGGGAAGAATCAGCGCTCCCAGGTGCCCTTCTGCAACCCCAGGAGCAAAACCGTGCACAGCGCCATCAGCGCCACCGCCAGCACCACCGCCTCGTAAAAGGGGGTGGCCCCAGGCCGGCCCAGGCGCTCGTAGATGGCCAGGGACAGGGTGGCCCATTCCGGGCGTTGCAGGGTGAGGGTGGCCCCAAACTCCCCCAGGATGGCCGCCAGGGCCAGGGCCAGGCCGGCGGTGGTCGAGGGGCGAACCAGGGGCCATTCCACCCCTATAAACCGCCGCCAGGGTGAGGCCCCCAACACCCGGGCGGCCTCGAGCACCCCCTGGGGCAGCCCCTGCAGGGCCGGCAACAGGGTGCGGGTGAGCAAGGGGTAGCTGAGCAGGATGTAGGCCCCTATCAAAAGCCAGATGGAGCCCCTAAGCCCGGGGTAGACCAGCAGGTAGCCCAGGCCCAGGGCCACCGGTGAGACCATCAGGGGCAGCAGGCCCAGCCCATCCAGCCAGCGGGCCCCCCGCCAGACTGCATAGGCGTACAAAAAACCCACGGGCAGCACCCCCAGCAGGGCCACCCCGGCAAAGGCCAGGGTGTTTTGCAAGGCCAGCAGGCCTGGGGTAAAGTCGGGGTTGCGCCACACCGATAGCCAGGCCCCAGGACGCTCCAGTGCCCGCCATACCAGCGCCAGCAAGGGACTATACAGCAGCAAAAAAACCCCAGCCACACCGATGGCCAGAGCCAAAGCGCGGCCCCTCATGAGGGGTAGAGGGGCTTCGGCGCCCTCGAGCCCCACCACCCACCCCGTCTGCAAGCGCAGGTACAACCACAGCACCAGGCCGGTCACCACGAGCTGCATCAGTACCAGTGCGCTGGCTTCCGGGAAGGCCAGGCGCTGGGCCAGGGCCTGATAGGTGGCTACCTCGAGCGTGGCCCACCCCGGCCCTCCCAGCAGCAGGGGCACACCAAAACTGGTAAAGCTAAACAAGAACACCAGGCTTCCGCCGGACAGCAGGGCCGGGGTCAAAAGGGGTATCCCCACCCGCAGGTAGGCCCGTATGGGGCTGGCCCCCAGGGTGCGGGCTGCCTGCAGGGGGGTGCTCAGCATGGGCAGCAGGGCCACCAAGGGGCGCAAAACCAGGCCCAGGTTATAGAGCAGGCTGGCCCAGAACAGAATCCAGGGGGTGTCGTACAGGTTGATGCCCAGCAGACCCCGGGGGCCCACCAGACTTAAAAAACCCATGGCCACCACCAGGGTGGGCAGCACAAAGGGCACCACTGAGAAGGCCAGCCAGAAGTCCCGGCCCGGGAAGCGGTAGCGAAAAGCGTAGGCCAGGGGCAGGGCCATCCCAATACAAAGCAAGGAGGAACCCAGGCCATAGGCCAGGCTCCAGAGCAGCCTCGAGCGGTAGTAGGGATCTCCCAGCGTGGCGATAAACCCCTCGGTCAGGCCCAGGGCCACAATGCGCCCCAAAGGGTACAGCAGCGCCAGGGCCAGGAACACCAGCACCGGCAGGGCCAGCCAGGAGGCGGCGCGGGAGGCCTTTGCCATACCCGCAGCCAACCTAACGCCGCGCCTTTACCGCCTGTGCCGTCTGCCCTTGCACCACCACCTGCGTCCACTCACGAATCCAGCGCTCGCGGTTGTTTGCGATCTGCTGAGGCGTCAGGCGGGCTGGCTCAGGGGGCACCTGGGCAAAGCGGAAGACCTCCGGCAGCCTGGCATCCTGCCGGGCCGGATAGACCCACATCTGGGTGGGGATGTTCTCTTGTACGGGCTTAGAAACCAGCCAGTCCACAAAGCGCTGGGCCGCCCGCAGATTGCGCGTACCCTTCAAAATGCCCACATACTCCACCTGGAAAAACGAGCTACGGGGCAAGAAGAGGTTGGCCGTGGGGGGTTCGGTGGGCTTGGGCTGGGCCTCGCTGTAGTACAGTTCGGCGGCCGGGCTGGTGCTGTACGAGACCACCAGCGGGCGGTCGCCGCCGGCCCGGGTGAAGTGGGTGTAATAGGCCTCGCTCCAGCCGCTCACCACCCGCACCCCGTTCTTGCGCAGGTTTTCCCAGAAGTCCAGGTAACCATCCTCCCCAAAAGCCGCCACGGTGGCCAGCAGGAAAGCCAGCCCCGGCGAGCTGGTAGCCGGGTTCTGCACCACCAACAGCCCGGCAAATTCCGGCAATGCCAGGTCGGCGAAGCGCTGGGGCAGGGGCTTGTCCTTGAAGAAATCCCGGTCGTAGTTAAGGGCCACATAGCCAAAGTCCACCGGCGTGGCCCGGAAGGTCTGGTCAATCCGGAGTTCAGGGCGCAGGTTGGCCAGCTCCGGCGAGCGGTACGGCTGGAGGATATCAGCCTCGAGGGCGCGCGAGAGCATGGTGTTATCGAAGCCGTAGATCACATCAGCAATGGGGGCGCCTTTGCTCAGAATGGCTTTGTTGAGCATCTCGCCGGCATCGCCGCCCTTCAGAAAGCGAACCCGAATACCGCTCTCCCGCTCGAAGCGGGCAACCAGGTTCTTGTCGAGGCTCCAGCTATCGTGGGTCAGGACGGTCAGGGTGGTTTGTTGCGCCCGTGCGGGCCATAGCCCAAACGTCAGCAGTAGCAGCGCACCTAACCCAACCAACCATCCAGCTTTTGGGGTTCTGTACATAAAAAAATCCCTCCATGTCATCGGGAGGGTTCCGCGTCATGCTCCCTACGGCGGTACAAACCGCATCAGGTTCAAAGGGTGTTTCTCAGCCTGGGCTGCCCAGGCACCCCCGATGACGCCCGGATAATACGGCTTACACCATCAAATGTACAGCGCTTAGCTTACGGTCTCGGTAGCGACCACCCAGAACCCAGGGTGCTTATCCCGCAGCACCCCAGCCAGATACCCGGCCTCGGCCCCATCACGGGCCAGCCCAAACAGGGTAGAACCCGAGCCCGACATCAGCACGCCCCTGAGCCCCAGGCGGTACAGCTCTTGTTTGAGGGCCTCGAGGTAGGGGTGCAGGCGAAATACGGAGCGCTCGAGCGTATTCCAGTAAGGGGGCTCCTCCCCCACCTGTATGGCTTCCACCACCCCCGCCACATCCAGTTCGGGCTGCCACATCTCGGGTGTAAGGCCCTTGTAGGCCTCAGCCGCCGAAACCGCAATGCCCGGGTTCACCAGCACCAGCGCAGCCCGGATGGGCGGCAGGGGGGTCAGTCGTTCACCCACCCCCCGCCCTTCGGCCAGGCCCGGCCCCAGGAAAAAGGGCACGTCGGCCCCCAGCCCAAGGGCCAGCCCCGGCAGCTCGAGGGCGGATGGATAGAGCTGGGATAAAGCCCGCAGCACCGCCGCCGCATCGGAGGAACCCCCACCCAGCCCCGCGGCCAGGGGCAGGTTCTTTTCCAGTACCACCCGCACCCCACCGGGCCAGCCAGCAGCCGTCAGGTAAGCCTGCGCCGCCTTGTATACCAGGTTGTTGGTATCAGCGGGCAGGCCCCTGCCCCACACCTCCAGCTCAATTCCCTCGGGAATGGCCTCCACCCAGAGGCGGTCGCCCACCCGCAGGGCTGCAAACAGGGTGTGCAATTCGTGGTAGCCGTCGGGGCGGCGGCCCAGCACCGAAAGACCCAGGTTCACCTTGGCCGGGGCTAGCAGTTCCATACCTGCGCCAACCCTTCTGCCAGAATCAGGTCTTCGGGATAGGTCACCTTGAACATCCGACGGTCGCCCTCCACCAGCACCACCGGATGACCCAACCAGCGAACCAACTGCGCATCATCGGTAAATTCGATCCCGGCCGCCCGGGCCTGCTGGTGGGCCTGCCATAGCAGCTCGCGGCGGAAGCCCTGGGGGGTCTGCACCAGCCGGTGGTGCTCGCGAGCGATCACCTCTCCGTAGCGCCCGGCCTCTTCCCGCACCAGGGTGTCGGGCACCGACACCACCAGGCTGGCTGCGCCTGTAGCCCGGACGGCCTCCAGCAGCCGCTCCACCGCCGACCGTACCACGAAGGGCCGGGCCACATCGTGCACCAAGACCACCTCGCCGGTGGCTGCCTGCACCAGATTAAACACGCTCTGTTGGCGGGTTTGTCCGCCTGGAACGGTTTTCAGGCCATCCATCCGAAAACCCGGGGGGAGGGCCACCACCACCTCATCGGCCCAGGCAAAACCCTCGAGGGCCCATTCCAGCAGGGTTTTCCCACCCACCCGCAAAAAAGCCTTGGGCCCCCGCCCGATTCGTTCGCCCGAACCGGCCGCCGGCAACAGCACCGAAACCTTCATGCTGGGAATCGTACCCCAAAAAATAGCCACCCCGCTGTCTGCCAGGCTTCATCTAGGCGTGATATCCTCTTGGGCGTGACCATTTTTGAAGCGCTCATCCTGGGCATTCTGGAGGGTTTAACCGAGTTCCTGCCCATCTCCTCCACCGGCCACCTTACCCTAGCCGCTCACCTGCTCCAGCTCGATATCGAAAACGATCCTTTTATCAAAAGCTTCATCGTGGTTATCCAGCTAGGAGCCATTCTGGCTGTTTTAGCCCTGTACTTTCAGCGTTTTCTGCGGGATATAGAGGTTTGGAAGCGCATTATTGTGGCCTTTATTCCCACTGGCATTCTGGGTTTTTTACTGGCCGATGTGATTGAGAACGTGTTCCTGGGTAACGACCTAATTGTGGTGATTAATCTGGTTGGCGTGGGCATTCTTTTGCTGTTCGTGGATCGCTGGCTGCAACACCATAAGCGCTACGACGATGTCAATCAAATGCCTGTGCCGCACGCCGTTTTGATCGGTCTGTCGCAAGCCCTCGCCATGATGCCAGGGGTCTCGCGCAGCGGGGCTACCATCGTGGGGGGTATGGCCCTGGGGCTATCCCGTCGGGCCGCCGCCGAGTTCTCCTTCATCCTGGCCGTGCCCACCATGCTCTCGGCCACCGGGTTCTCCCTGGTGCGCCACATGGATCAGTTCCGCGCCGATAGCTGGGGTCTGCTGGTCGTGGGTTTTCTGGCCGCTTTCATATCGGCTTTGCTTACGGTGCGCTGGCTCCTGGACTTCGTAAGCCGCAACAGCTTTGTACCCTTCGCCATCTACCGCATTCTGATCGGGGTGGTGTACGGGGTGTTTTTCCTGCGCTAGTCGAGCTCGAGCTCCTGTAACTCGCCCCAGCGCGGCGCCCTGGAGTACTCAAGCCCCAACAGATCCAAAATGCGCTGGGTCATAAAAGCCAGCAGATCCTCGATGGTTTGGGGCTTGTGGTAGAAGCCGGGGGCAGCCGGCAGTATGGTGGCCCCGGCCAGGGTGGCTTTGACCATGGCCTCGAGGCTCGGCAAAGGCAGCGGGGCCTCGCGCGGCACCAGCACCAGGGGGCGGCGCTCCTTGAGGGTCACATAGGCCGCCCGGGTCAGGAGGTTGTCGGCCAGACCGTAGGCCACCTTAGCCAGGGTGGTCGCACTGCACGGCACAATCACCATACCCAGGGTACGAAAGCTCCCCGAGGCAATGGGGGCCCCCAGGTCGCTGCTGCGGTGCACCACATGGGCCAGGGCCTCCACAGCCTCGAGGCTCAGCCCCGCCTCCTCCGCCAGCACCCGCTTGGCCCCCTGGCTCATCACCAGGTGGACTTCCAACCCCCCCACCCGTCGCAGGGTTTGCAGCAGATCCAGGGCGTAGGGCATCCCCGAAGCGCCCGAAAGCCCCACCACCAGTCGCTTGGGTACGCTCATGCGCCAAGTGTACAGGCAAGCCTGCGCGGCGAATGCAACCCTGGGTGAAAACCAGCTTGCCCACTAGGCCGGCGATCACCGGGTTTGCGCCCTAGTCTTCCTCCGGCGGCTGCCAGGGCATTCCGCTGAAGAACTCCCGCACCAGCCGGCCCACCAGCCCCCCCAGGGCCAGCAGGGCCACCAGGTTGGGGATGGCCATCAAACCGTTGAGGGTATCGGCCACGCTGGTCAGGGCCGCCAGACCCCCCATCGGCCCCACAAATGCAAACGTCACAAAGGTTAGGCGGTAAGGCCAGCGGATGCCCTCGCCAAACAGATAGGCCGCGCCTTCTTCACCGTAAAACCCCCAGGAAACCATGGTTCCCAGGGCAAAAACCGCCAGCATCAGGCCCAGCATGGCCACCCCCAGCGGGTGCTCGGCGAACAAAGCACGGGCCGCTTCCACCCGGTCGCCGCCCAAAAAGCGTTGCCAGAGCCCGCTGGCGATAAAGGTCAGGGCCATCAGGGTGGTCACGGTTAGGCTTAAGAGCATCTCCGTAAGGCCCCAGAAACCCTGCCGCACCGGGTGATCGACCTGGGCCTGTGCATGGGCAATGGCAGCCGAGCCCAGGCCGGCTTCATTGGCAAAGATGCCCCGCCCCACCCCTGCTTTTAGAATCTCGGCCAGGCCCAGCGAGACCGCCGCCCCCGCAGCCCCCCCGGCGGCCGCTTGAAAGCTTAAGGCCGAGGAAAACACCAGCGCCAGGGCCGCGGGCAGGCTCTCGAGGTGGATGACAATAAGGGGCAGAATCGCCAGCAAAAACAACACCAGCTTGAGGGGCACGATCATCTGGGCGAAGCGCGCCACCGAACGGATGCCGCCGGCCAGCAAAATTCCCACCAGCAGCGCAACCAGCAGGCCGGTAACCGCTGGCGGCACGTTGAATTCCTGCGCCAGGGCCGCCCCCACCGCCCCAGACTGGGAAAGGTTGCCGATTCCAAAGGCAGCAATAGCGGTAAAGAGGGCAAACAAAGCCGCCAGCCAGGCCATCCGTCGGCCCAGGCCATAGCGGATATACACCATAGGGCCACCCAACACCGAGCCATCGGTGTACTGGCGTCGAAAGTGCACCGCCAGAACCGCCTCGGAAAACTTGGTGGCCATGCCCACCAGGTAGGCCACCCACATCCACAGCACCGCACCGGGGCCCCCCAGCACCACTGCACCCACCATGCCGATGATGTGCCCGGTTCCGATGGTGGCCGACATAGCCACCATCGCAGCCTGGAAGGGCGTGATCTGGCCTCCAAAGCTCAGGAAGCGCTCTCGAATAGCCCCCAGCGTTTCACGGAGCGCCACCCCCAGCCGCAGCAACTGCGGAAAGCCGGTGCGCAAGGAGAGGTATAGCCCCACCAGGATGAACACCAGCATCATCCATTCGCCGTAGACCGCTCGATTGACGTAGTCGTTAAGCGTGAGTATATCCATAAGCTGCCTTCGTTCTACCTGGCCTCCGGCCAGACTTCCACCAATACGCCCCGGCTGAGGCGCAGTTGGCGCAGATCACGCTCGAACAACCCAACCCGGCCCTGCATGTTGATGCGGGGTTGCGGGCGCAGGGTGGCTTCCTGGTTTTTAGTGCGCAAGCGCAACACAAAGCCCTCCCCTACCAGGCCCTGCCAGCGCGCAAACAGCTCCTCGTCGATGGCGGCCACCCCCTGCCCCCCACCATACAGAGTGAGCACCACCAAAGGCTCCGGCTCAATTACCAGGTGGTTCCGGGCCTCGAGCAAGCCCAACCGCAGCAGTTTGCTGAGCACCTGAGCGGCCTCGAGGGGCGAAAGCCGCTCGTTCATCAAGGCCTGGGCCAGGCTTTTCCCCTGTACCTGGGCCAAAACGCTGGCCTCGAGGGGGCTGAGCTGGGTTGGCCCCTGAATCGAGCAGGCTTGAAGCGTCAGCGTCCAGTTATCGGGCAGGCTGACCTCGTTCCAGGCTTCAAACTGATGCACAATGAGCTGGTGGGTCTCGAGGCCAGGCTCAATGCTGCGCTCACGGGTATTCTGCTCAGAATCGAAGCAAAACGGCGCCGATTTGAGGCCAGCCAGCAGCTCCAAGGCCTCTAAACCCCGCAGCCTACCGGCCTCGGCGTGTACCGGGTGCCCGCCCTCGAGGTAGATACTGCCCACAAAACTGGGGTGCTCGATGCGTAAAACCCCACCCCTGGCCGCCCCCATTAGGGTCTCCAAGAGCCGCAAAAGGGGGAACTCTGCCAGGTCTCCACTTAGCACATTCCGGCCTCCTGTAGCTACAAAAACCGCCCGCGGTCGTACAACAAGCCTATTCTACACAGTAAACCATCGTGGTTTGGTGCAAACCCCTATCGGCCCAGCAACCTGTAAGCAAACACTTAGCAGCAATTCACCCACCCACAGCCCCCAGCCGATACACTATGGTCGTGTACGCCCTTTCCCAGGCCCTGCGGTCGTTGCGCCAACACCTCACCAGCACCCTAGCCACCTTCTTTACCGCCTTGGTGTCGTTTTCACTCCTGTTCTTGCTGGGTTTGTTGCTGTGGAACCTGGATCGGGTGGTGGCCTCCCTCGAGCGCGAGCTGGAGGTGGCCGCCTTCCTCAAACCCGAGGCTCGGGTAGATGCCCTGCTCGAGCAGATCAAAACCTGGCCGGAGGTCAGCGAGGCCCGGCTGCAAACCAAGGAAGAAGCCCTCGCCACCTTGCAGTTGGATTACCCCTACCTGGCCCAGGCCCGCGAGTTTATCCAAAACCCTCTTCCCGACACGATTCGCATCAAATTAAACAACGCCCAGGCGGTGCGTGAGGTGGGGCGAAGGGTGGCCCGCTTGGAAGGCGTCGATAGCGTGGAGTACGGCGGTGCGCTCACCGAGCAGTTGGTTCGCGTGCTGGCGGGCTTGCGGGTAGCGGTCAATATACTGGTGGTTTTACTTTTGCTGGATACGCTTTTTAGCGTAATGGGCACCATTCGGCTATCCATCGAAAACCGCCGCGAGGAGCTGCGGGTCATGCAGTTGGTGGGGGCCACCCGCCGCTTCATCCAGGGGCCCTTTGTGGCTGAGGGAACCCTGCTGACCCTGGCCGCCGGCCTGGTGGCGTTGGGGCTGGGGACGGTTTCCTATCGCTTTCTGGCAGAGGCCCTGCAAAACCTGCTGCCTTTTGTACCCGTACTGGCCGATAGCGACCTGGCTCGAGCCGCCCTGGCCATGCTAGTACTGGCGGTATTGCTGGGGGCCACCGGGGCCTATCTGGCCAGCCGGGCCCACCTGCGGGAGACCGATTTATGAGGCAAGCCCAAAGGCCCTACCCAACCAGACTGCCGGCCCTGTGCTTCCGCTATGGTGCTGGAGGTATTGCCACACTCTTGTGGCTTACAGGCATTTTGCTGATTCTCCCACCCTGGGCCCTCGGGCAGAGCAGCCTGAACCAGCTCCAGCAGCAGGCCGAGCAAAACCGGCGGCTCCTTCAGTTACAACAGCAGCGCATCGAGCAGCTCAACCGCGACCTGGCCAACCTCGATGCAGCCACCAAGCAGCAGATTCAGGAATTGCGCCGCCTAGAGGCCGAGATGACCCGCCTCGAGCGCGAGCGGGCCGAGCTCACCCGCCAGATCACCCTGCTGGAAAGCCAGAAGCAGCAAGCCGAGACCCGCATAGCCAGCCTGCAAAAAGAGCTCGAGGGACTCCGCGAGCGGCTTTCGGCCTTATTGCAGAGCCTGCACCGCGAGCGGGCCGGGCGCTATCTGCCCCTCTTGCGAGCCGAATCGTTCACCGACTTATCGGTGCGGAGCCGGTGGGTGGGGGTGTTGGGGCAGCACCAAACCGACCTGATGGAGCGCATCAAAACCACCGTACGCCAGCTAGATGAAGAACGGGTGCGGCTCGAGCTGCTCGTCAATACCCTCAGCGAACGCCGGGCCGAACGGCAGCAGCGCATCACTGCCCTGGCACAGAACCGACAGACGGTGCAGCTCACCCTGGCCAACCTGCGACGGCAGCAGGCCGGGCGGCAGATTATCCTGCGCGAAACCCTGCAGGCCCAGGCCCAGCTACGGGCCGAGTTGCAGGTATTGCAGGGCCGCATTGCCGCCGAACTGCGCCGCCTCGCCGAAGAACGCCGCCGTGCCGAGGAGGAGCGCCGCCGCCGGGAGGCCGAGGAACGCCGCCGCCGCGAGCTGCAAGCCCAGCGGGAACGGGAGGCCGCGCTGGTGCTTCCCTCGGTTCCGCGTGAGGTGGTGGGGGCGTTGCAATTTCCCGTCCGCGGTGGCCGTGTCGCCGAGCCCTACGGGTTCCAGGGCAACGACTGGCAAACCCTCCAGGGGAGCCAGGCATCCAGTCCCATCGTAGCCGCCGCCGACGGGGTGGTGATTGATAGCCTGTTCATCGCCAACCTGGGCTACACCCTCACCATTCGCCACTCCGACCAGATGGCCACCCAGTATGTCAACGTGCTCGAGCCCCGCGTCTCGGTAGGCCAGCGGGTAGCCCAGGGCCAGGTGATTGGCTTTACCGGAGGGGGCGTGCTGATCCCCAGCAACCAGATGTGGTTCCGGGTGATTGTAATCGACAACGACGGCAGCTTCCACTACGTAGATCCGTCTCGTTACTACTAGCCCGTCTACCCAGCACAAGGAAGCGGCCCCCCATGGGCTTAGGGGGGCCGCTTCCTCAGGGCTCTGGTGGGCGATCCGGGACTCGAACCCGGGACCTCACGCTTATCAGGCGTGTGCTCTAACCAGCTGAGCTAACCGCCCGCAGCGAGTTATGAGTATAGCGGTGGCCTCGCCAGAGGTCAAGCCGATGTGTTGACGTTTGGGCTTTTGGTGGCTAAACTTGTGGATGCGCCTGAGGCTTTGACTCAGGTACAACCAATCGAGGCGTAGCGCAGCCTGGTAGCGCACACCTTTGGGGTGGGTGTGGTCGGAGGTTCAAATCCTCTCGCCTCGACCAAAAGAAAAGCCGTTCAGGACAAGATTATTGACCCACGTCAAATCAGCCCTGAACGGCTTTCTTTGTATTTGGGGAGTTACCGGGGAGTTACTAAGGCTCAATAGTTCTATGGAATCATTGGGGGCAGATTATGCCTAAGAAACTCAAGCGGGCAAACCGGACAGGGTCGGTCTATTTCGATCTAGGTACACGACAAAAGCCTCACACAAGCGTACAGTTCTGCTTTCCTAGCTTCTGGGGCAAAGAGAAGTTGACGTAGATAGTCAAGCCCATAGCGGAAGGTGGAGTAGAGCTTGCGCGCATGGTTTTTGATGGGGATGGGCTGGGTTTGTAGACGCCATTCACCAACCCTATGCGCCCAGACTAGAGCGATGCTCATCAATGCAACCAGCGACTCAATCCGTTCAGCCCGAGTCAGGTGGGTGGATTCGAAGTCGAAGCCCTGCGATTTGCAAGCCTTGAAGAGGGTCTCGATCTCCCACCGCCGGGCATAGCGGGCAGGGGCCCGCTCCGGCTCCGCCTCAGTAATCAGCAGCAGGTACTCCCCCTTTCGCAAACGACTGCCCATCAGGTAGGTGGGTTGCCCCCACAGTTTGACCGGTTTAGGTAAGGCTTCCCACGCCCCGTAGTCCAGATGTCGGAACAACTGCTGGACGGGTCGGCTGCGGCCCTTGTAGGTTACCCGGTTCCCCGCTTTGATGCGCAGGGTGTAGGGCAGTTGCTGCCAGCGCAGGTAGCGCAGAAAACCGGTACAGGCAAACTCCCGATCCGCACACAGGGACTGGATGCGCTCTTTGGGTAAGAACGTGAGCAGCCGTCGAAGCAAGCCCAGTCGCTCCTGCAGATTACTGCTACCGGCCTTACCCAGGAAGCACCACACCAGGGGGTAGGCTACCCCCTGATGGGCCACTCCAATGAACAGCAGGTTGATGCTGGCCTGACCCAAGGTCCACTCGGTACGATCCAGGCTCAAAACCAGCTTGTGCGCCGGGTCTTGTGGCAAGAGCTTCAAGATCAGCCGTCCGATGACTTCCTGCTGCAACCTGAACTCGGCCAGGAACCTTTGACAGCGACGGTAGTTGGAGGCTATGTGCACCCAGGGGTTCAAGGCCAGGGCGATCTGGGCCAGGTTGACACTCCGGACTCGGATCAAAGCCAGCACAAAGGCCGACAGAAAATCCAGTCTGGCGCGATGCCACTTCAGATGGGGTCGTAGAACTTCGATGAGTTCGCTATGATGATGCATGGGACTACCTCTGGTGGGGCAGTCCCTATTCTTATCCTCTCCTACCTGCTTCTTGCAAGTTTTGTCATGTACCTAGGGTTTGAGCTTACTGCGTTGCACTTAGCGTCAAATAAACGACCAGTTCTAGATCTTCCTCACTAAAACGACGATTTGCTTGCGCAGATTGATCCGTTTGGGTAAGGTAATAATGCTCTACAAAAGCTCTAAGGGCTTTCACGAGTTCCATTGGTTGGGCTTCATACGCCTTATGAATAGACTCGAGCTCACGCACCAGCACTCGTGAAAGTGGCTGATTGAGATTCTTTAACAGTTCGATCAATTCTTGACGATCTATCTGTGGGTGCCGGGCTAATCCCCTAAGAGCGGTCAGAACCTCACGCTGGGCTTTGGGAAGCGTATCCACTTGAACGGCATTTTGGATGTTTAAATCCTCAAGCAGGTGTCGACTTACCTCAGCGAGAATGTCGTCAACATTATAATCGGCATCTACTCTTGGGGTTTGTTCTTCGCACTGGATGAGGTTATATATACGATACTTGGAGTCAAGAATTTCCCTCTTATCCACGTCATAGAACCGCCAAATATGCTCATCTCCTACTTTGAAGTGAAAAAAAATCCCTCGCCGTCCTCTCCCTGCCATACCACTGTGGACCCCATAGGGAATAGCCTCAAGCCGTTCTGCTCCAGATTTTTGCAGATACGTAGAAAGCAAGGCCCGCATGAATTCACTAGAAATCTCGGCCTCAGCCTCTAATTCATCGGCAATTCGGGCATCCTCTTGCTCGATGCGGCGCAAGGCATTAAAGGTCTTGGGATTGATCACCTCACCCAGGATACTAGCATCCAGACCCACGTTTTTATCGATCTGTACAATCTTCTCCATTAGCCGCTCAAGCAAGCCCAGCATCTCCTCGAGGCCATCTTCGGGAAAAAAGTTATGGATATGGATTACCTCGAACGGAGAGCCGAGTCGGTCAATACGCCCGGCTCTTTGAATCATACGTGTAGGGTTCCAGTGCAGGTCGAAGTTGATCAGTGTATCAGCATCTTGCAGGTTCTGGCCTTCAGAAAATACGTCAGTGGCAAGGAGCAGGTCCAGCTCATCCTCGGGAGCAACCTGGGTCTTCTGAGATTTCGGCGCAAATCGCCTAAGAATGTCTGTACGGTCTTTGGTGCGAACGCTACCATCCACCACCGCCCATCGCACAGCCTGCAAGGATTCTGCATAGGTTTCTCGGAAGGCCTGCTCAAGATAGCGGATGGTATCCTGAAAGTAGGAAAACACAACTATTTTTTTACCTGGTCTCTCGCGAATCAACTCGATCAGCTTGGCTATCTTAGGGTCGTTTTCCACGGCCACAGGTTCCACCATTCTCAGCATCTCGCGTAGGTGCTCAAGGTCTGCCGCTGCTACCTGAGCCAGCTCCAATACTCGGTACGCCGAAGCATCTACAGTGGGAAGGGATTGTACTGAAGAAGAGACCTCCTCCTCGTTCTCCAGGGCTATAAGGCGACGGTAATCGGCGCTCGAGAGGAGGTGCCCATGCATAAGTTCCTCAATAAAGCGCTCATGAAAGGCAATCTGACGACGCAATGAAATACGAAATGCTTCCACACTTGACTCAAAGCGCTTGAGTAGCAAACTTTTGATCAGACCAATTAGAGCCTCGTTGCGCTGACGTTCAAGCTCCTCCTTATCAGTGGGTCTCTCGAGAAAAGCTTCTGGATTATAGGCCGCCAAGATAAGCTCTTCGAAGCGTACAGCTACTTGCTTGTAGAGATCGGGATAAATAGCTTCTAGGTCGTACCGCTCGGTATGCAATTCACGCCTAGGGAAGCGCACCGGTTCACCATTGATGACGGCCTCGGGAAACTCCTGCTTTACAAACTGGCGAGTACGCCGAACCATCACCTCTTCAAGCAAATTCAGCAGATCACCATCCTCCAAAGCACGGATGAAATAGCCACGCAAATAAGGAATGCCAGCACGGGCAAAGTAACGCTCTCCACGGGCAAAGAGCATGATCTGGTTGTAAAGGTCGAAGACAGAGTTGTTAATGGGGGTTGCCGTGAGCATTATTGCTTTCTTTCGCCGCCCAGCATTCATTATGCGAGAGAGAGCAGCATATCGCTGGTTGGAATTACGAAAGTTGTGAGATTCGTCAACCAGCACTACCTCAGCATCAAAGTATGAGGACGCATCAAAGTTCGAGCGTCCCATGCTCTCCATACTTACAACGTGTGCAGCTACCTGGATGGAGCGGAGTTCATCTTCCCACATCTGGGAAAGTTGAGCTGGTGCGATTACCAAGCACTTCTTACGCTGAAAGTAGCCGAAGTGTTCCAGGAGTTTCTTACCGATCCAAGTCTTACCCAAACCCACCGAATCGGCGATAAAGACCCCATCGTACTTCTCCAAAATCTTTAGGGCCCGCTCGAAGGCCTTCTGCTGAAAATCGGCTAGGTCTACCAGGGACTTACCAATGTTGCGGCCTTTCTCTAGGTCAACGGTAAGTTCGTCCTTGAAGTATTCGTACAGGCTCTTTAGGAAAATCAGATAGGGGCTGTATCCGCTACTGATGAGCTTGGACTCTTCCAAGAGCCTAACCAGCTCGAGCTTATAATCCTGAGACTGCTCCCAAAAACGCTCAAACCACTCCCGTGCGGCTTGGGCCGCATAACCCTGTTTGTGCACCGAGTTGAGTTCGGTGTTTGCGGTAAGCCCGGCATGGGTAAAGTTGGAAGAGCCGATGATAGCAACATCTCCGAAGATATAGGCCTTGCCATGAAAAAAGCCCTTGGTGTAGAGTCGCACCTCTATCTCTGGCCGCAATAAAAGTTGTACCAGTTCTTTAGCCAGTTCACGGTTGCGTGTAGCAAACTTCGCACTGGCCAAATCCTTTTGGAAGCCCGCTGGATACAATTCCCCGGCTGCAATTCCTCCTTCTTTGGAGAGTAAAATCCGCAGCCGGGGAATCTCAGCCAGCGCATCTTTGACCAAGGCATAGCCTCCAAGATTGAAGTAACCACTGGCAATGTCGGCTTGGGGTTGGCTTCGCAACAGAAAATTCAGAGCCTCGGAAAGCTTAAGGTGGTCATTATCGATGAAGTCGGGTAATTGCAGGTTGGCAGACATACTCACTCCAAACGAGTATCGGTAGGGTTTTGCAACACGGCTTCAAACAGGCTCATGGTCTGGCCTGCTTGGTTTTCGCGGATGGGTGGGAAGTTCGCGGGTGTTTGGGCCGGGGTGTCCTGGGTTCCCAGGAAGAGCCAGGGGTGGCTGAGCAGCCCTGCACGCCGCCCCTGTGGCTTGAGTACGATCAGACGCCCTCGCTTACGCCACTGGTACAGCGTCCCACGGGGTACCCCCAGCGCCCGGGCCACCTCCTCCAGGCCCAGCAGGGGCACCCGGGCGGCCAGGGACAGGGCAATGGTCTGATCCAGGCGGGGCAGCATCCCCTCGAGCAGCAACCCCACCAGCGGCGCAAAGTTCCCTTCTTCCAGCCGCTCCAGCAGCAGGGGTGGTTTGGGTGGGGGGAAGCCCTGGTGAAACCCCCGGTCGGCGGCCTCGAGGGCCTGGTAATAGGCATTGCGCTCTTCGGGGTGCAGTCCTTTGATCACGATGGGCACGTAACCCTGATTGATTGCCAGGTAGCTCAGCAGAATCCGCCCGGCCCGTCCGTTGCCATCTTTGAACGGGTGGATGGCCTCGAAAAGGGTATGGGAGCGGGCCAGAGCCTCCAGAATGGGGTACTGACGCAGCAGCTCCAGCGTCACCCGCACGAACGCCCGCATGTAGGCCTCCACGTCGTAAACCGGCGGGCGCACCTGGGCTCCCTGGATGACCCGGGCCTCGCCGTTCAAGGCAAAGCGCCCCCGGTCGGGTGCGAGGTCGCGCCAGAGTTCGCTGTGGATGTGGCGGATCAGCGCCAGGTCGAGGTGGGTCTGGCCCTCGAGGTGGTATTGCAGGGCCAGGTCGTAGAGGCTTTGCGCGGTGCGAAAGTAGTTGACGATCTCGGGGCCGCTCCTGCGCCCTTGCAGCACCGCCTTGAGCTGCTGCTCGGTCGCAAAATGCCCCTCGATGGCCAGGGAGTGGTGGGTGTCCTCCTGCAGCATGTACAACCACTCCTCGTTGCGTACCGAGAGCAGGGTGGCTGGAAGCCCTCCCAGCCGCTCCAGCAGGGCTTTTCGTTCGGCCACTATGTCAGATGGGCCAAAACCCGAATCGGCCATATTGCCCTTACTTATCGGCATAACCGCAGTGTAATATGAAACGAGGCTCCTTGCCAATCTGACAATATCTAAGCCCCGTGCAGGTAGGCTGCTCCTTTATCTGTGAGAATCAGTACCCCATAGCCACCGCTCTGCACCAGCTTCTCTTCCTTCAAAGCAGCTATTTCCCAGCGTGCTCGGTTTCGCCATATCGGTTCGTCCCGTCTGGGATCATCGTAGGCCCTTTCCAAGTCCCCGTCGGTAAAAAGATGTTTCAGTTGCAGATAAACCCTGTCCAGCACCTCCGCAGTTTTTCCACGTCCCCCCAGTTCTGCCAGCGCACGCAAAATGGGCAAACGGTACTCCTTTTGTGGCAAGGCCGCACCTTTGGTTCGCTTGCGGGTCTTATCAGGCACTGGCGCTTTTTTTGAAGGATGCTTTGCGGGCATGCTTCGCTTTTTCCCAGAGAAAGCCCCCCAAAGCTCGGCTAGGGCTTCCCCGCTCTGCTGCACCTTGAGCAGGCGCTCGAGCCACTGGGCTAGGGTAGCTACCCGGTCATAACGGCGGGATGCCTGGGCCGTCTCTAGCGCCATTTCGCCATGAGTCAACAGCATGTTCACATCATCCAGGAAAGCCCACAGACGGCTTCCAGCATTCTCCACCAGCTTCTCTAGCAGGGCCTGCTCGGCGATCTCGGGCGCGCTGAGGGGGTCTAGCGGCTCCAGTTGCCGGATCAAGCCTTCCATCCACGATTGCTCGGCTTCTACCCACAGAGTTTGCTCCGGCCCTACCAGGCCCACCTGGTTATCCCACTGCACCAAAGTGGGCATTGCCCGCTCCTTCAGGATTTGCTCGAGAACTGCACGGGGTGGATAAGGCGGAATCAGTCGAATCACATGGAATAAGCCGGTTAAGCTAAGCAGCACCTCCCCTTTATAGGGCCCTATGGAGTATGGTTGGCTCATCGGTGAACTCCCTCAAAAATAAAGATGTAACCTATCCTGACGCCGTATATACATCGTCCCAAGCACCTAGGTACTCTGGTCATCCTCACTCCCCCATAACCAACGGTTACCCAACCGCACGGCAAAGCGGCCCAAGGTAAGTTCAAGGTTCCGCAAACGAGGCTCAATGTCCTCTATCTCTTGCAACCAAGCCTTCCATTCATTACCTTCAGCGTAAGCACCGGCATGAAGACAGTCTTCTTCTGCTTGCTTGGCATGCTTTTTCAGCCGCTGCATGTGGCGTTCTAGCTCCAATAAACCCTGTAGCCCTTTCGCGAAAATTCGCCTTAAGAACACCCGCTCCGCAATTCGCTCAGCCTGAAGCGGATCAGCCCCCTCAACCATTCGCAACAGTCCCTCTAGCCAGGGCTGGTTCCAATCGGTTGACAAAACCCGCGAACTTCCAACAAATAAAGCTTTCTGCTGTAAAAGCAGCACCCCCACCAGGTGAAGGCTGTTCAAATCGGAGAGTATTTCCTCTTCTGAGCAAGATGAATTCAGGCTTACCAGCAGGAAAAGTCCCTCCAGGTCAAGCAAAACCTCTCCGCGAAAGCGCCCTATGACGATGGGGTAGCCCATAGCCTTTCTGCTTCCTCGTCGGTAAGCCCGTAAAGCCGAGCCACGAGCCGGTCAATGAGCCGATCGGTAGCTTCCAGGCGCTGGTAAAGAGGGCGGAGTTGGTCGAGGGTTTCCTGGGTGTGCATCTTGAGCTGGGCCAGGGTCTGGGGGGTGGTCTTGACCCTTTTCACCTTGAAGCGCTCGGTGATGGCTTCGACACCCACCCCTAGCCCCTCCCTTGCCCAGTCCTCCGCCAACCATTCCTTACCCAGCTTTCCTGTGCCCTGAAAAGCGTGCTCCACCCACCCTCGCCAGCCCCCCTCAAGCGACAGCCGCTCGGCCTGCATGCGCTGCATCTCCTGGGCCAGGAAGCCCAGGAAGGCGGCCACAGTATCCCTGCACCCCGCAACCAGCTCCTTTTCAGCCCAGGTCAAGGCTGCCGAAACTTCCCCTTGAGCGTAGTGTTTCCGAGCTTCCTCTAAGGCTATTTCCAGTTCTGAGGCCTGGGTGGTGTGGGGAACTTTAGGGATGGGAAGGTGCTGGAGGTGGACAGCTCGAAGTTCTAAGCGGCCTCCTTCGTCTGCATCGCCAAGTGCAGATAGCCTGAGCTTAAGGATGCCAAAAGCCACCCTGGAGTTCAGCACTGCCAGGAGATACCAGTCTGCTCGGGGAATGAAAAAGAGTTTCTTATTGATATAGAAGCCTCTGTAATCCAAATAGAAACGCGGTTCCTTAGCTATTTCGGGGTACACAATCTTGGGGGCCTCGAGGAGTTGATAATAAGCGCAAGGTCTAAGCTCCCACCACCAGCGCCCCTGATCACTTCTTGCCTTCAGCTTATCTCTCCAGGAAACCAGATGTTTATAGATGGCAGGGTAGGTTTCCTTAAAGATTTGTTCTGCCTCTTCCTGAATTTGTGAATCCGCCCATGAACCTTCGTCGAAATGGCTGCTACTTGGTATCAAAATCAAGTAAGTTTTGGGCCACCGAGCATAGTAATGCCGCACATCATCCCCCACCAACAGAGGCTTGATGAGTTCGGCACTCCTGGAGTCCTCCTTGATCAGGCGGTTGCGGGTAGGCTCGTCAATGAAGAAAGCCTCGTTGAAGCCAGTCTTGATACCGTAATAAATGCCCTCTACATACGCCCCAAGCGGCACCCCGTTCTCTTCCATCTTGCGCAGGATGGCGTTCTCGTCGGCGCTCCCCAGGGTCCATCCCTCGGGGCGGAAAGCCTCCGGGCCTAGGTTCTGGCCGCCTTCCACCAATTGGGCCAGCTCTTCCGCTCGAGCTTCTGAGGGCTTTTCCATCAGCGCCGAAAACTCGGCCTTGCTCACCGCCTTGTAGCGGATGGGGTAGGCTGGTTGGCCCTTCTCCAGGATGAAGATGGCCGGGAAGGTGCCCACCCCCTCGAAGACCGGGTTCTCGCCGAAGTCGGTAATCTCTAGGAGAGTGTGGGCCGTGAGCAGCTTCCGCAAGCCCTCGCCGTAGGCCGCGCGGGTGAACTGGCGAGAAGAGATGAACCCCAGCCGTCCGCCCTCGCGGAGCACCCCCAGGCCCCTAGCAAAGAAGTAGGTGTACAGGTCGGCAGCTCCTGCGTAAATACTCTCGTAGGCTTTCTCGAAAAACGGCTTGTTGGGTCCAAGCTGCTCCTGGCGCACATAGGGCGGGTTGCCGATCACCGCATCGAAGCCGGGGTTGTATTTGCGTTCCGGGCCAAAGAAAACCTCGGGAAACTCGAACTCCCAGTGGGCGTAGAGGCTTTGGGAGAGTTCCACTTCGGCTGGGGTGAGGTCGCGCACGCTTAGGAGCTCCTGGGCCTTGCGGGTGGCCTCCTCCACCTCACGCTCGAGCTCGGATAGCCAAACCGGGTTCTCCCGCTCCACCCAACGCACAAACTCGCTCCTGGACACCCCCAGCACGCTGTTACCGTGGCGCAGGTGATGATCCAGGAAAGAAAGAGGCGCCCCTACCGTGAAGGCGTCCAGCCACAGCGAGAGCTTGGCCAGTTCCACAGCCATGGAGTTGAGATCCACCCCAAAGACGCAGCGCTTCATCACCATGCGCTTGAGCAGGTTGATATCGGAGAGTTGTTCGTCTTTCAGCTCGAGGCCGTACTGCTTCATCTGCGCCTTAATCTCATCCCGCAACCCGGCTAGGGCATCGGTAATGGGTTCGGCCCTGAGTTCGGTGATCAGGTTGGCAAAGCGCTCGGAAAGGAAGTCCACCGCCCCCACCAGAAAGTGGCCCGAGCCCATGGCCGGGTCTACCACCTTGACATCCAGGAGGGTATCCAGCGCTTTGTGGCGAAGCTCGGTCAGCCGCTCAACGTTCTGCTTTGTGGGGCGCTTATCCTGCTTCTTGCTCCAGTGGGCGTACTCAGTCAGAACCTTCTCTAGCGCCTCTCTACGCTTCGCGACCACCGGCTCCAAAGCCCTGCGTACGATGTACTCCACCACATAGTCGGGAGTGTAGTAGCTGCCGGAGGCGTGGCGCTCCGTTTTGTCGTTGACCAGATAGGGCTTGCCCTTGGGGACTTCGGCGACGGGCTTCTCCTTAGCAGTGAGCTTCGCCTTTGGCTTATAGACCTCGCGATCATCGTCTTTTACCACCA
Source organism: Meiothermus ruber DSM 1279 (assembly GCF_000024425.1). Lineage (NCBI taxonomy): Bacteria > Thermotogati > Deinococcota > Deinococci > Thermales > Thermaceae > Meiothermus > Meiothermus ruber. Next base: position 423,534 of record NC_013946.1, on the reverse strand, counting down.
CCAGGTCTTCTTCCGCCACCTTCAAGCTGAATTCCAGCAACCCTTCGTATACGGCCCCTAGCTCCCGCACCGTAAGGTATTTGTAGTCCACAAAACGGAGCTTGCCGTCCTCGTCCTCCTGACGCGCCAGTTTGTCCAGCGCGGGGGCCAGAAAGGCATCGGCTACCTTGTGGGTGTCTAGAAAAGGATACACCCCTGGCTTAAAGAGCCCTCCGTTGTAGGGAGGAACCCTAAGCGTAGAATCCCCCTTATCAATGAAGGTGAAAAGGGTGCTGAGGCGCTCCCAAAGACTGTAGGATTGCTCGCTGTAAGCTCGACCCTGATCTAGCCATTCGGCAACGTTGCGGCGGATGCGTGAAAGGCTGTACTGCTGATAACCCAACGTATCCGAAACCGGAAGCAAGTCGCGGTCTTCGGCATACAGCAGAAATAAGAGCCGGTAGAGCAAGCTCAGGGTGGCCCGGTAGGTCTCCTGCAACATAGCCTTGTCTGGCGGCTGCTTAAGCACCTGCTTGTGGTAGCGCAGAAACCCTTCGGCCAGAAGAGGGAAAACCTGTTCGAAGACCACGCCCTTGAGCCTTTTCCCCACCCGCAAGCCGTACTGCTCGCTGCCCTCGAGAATGCGCCCAAGGAAGCTACCCTGCGCGCCCTTTGTAAAGGCCTCGCGACGGAAGAACAGCCAGAAGAAGCGGAAAGCCTCGGGATCCTGGAGGGCCTGTACCAGATCCACTGCGAAGTAGCGCTTCTGCTTATCGGCTGCTTTACCCCAGTACAGTCGCCATTCCTGGCCATTGGTCAGAATGCCCCATTCCAGGCTCGTAGAGGAAAGGTAGTCACTAAGCTGGAAGGATGGGCTGACCGGGCTTTGTACACGATCCCTGCCATCCTTTCGCTTCACATCAAGGTCACGCCCCCAGTACTTGGCCTCGGCTATGGCCAGGGCTGGGGCGTACCGCTTGGCCTCGTTTGCTTTGTGCACAACAGCTCTACTCTTTGTGCCCTCATCGGGGTAGAGCACGTAGTCTGGGCGTTGAGGCCCACCAGTGGCTTTGGTGGTATCTTGCACCCAGTAAGCGAAGCCAAGGGACTCGAGGACGGGCCGGATAAACTCATCTTCAGTTTGGGCTTCATTAGCTACTTTGAGGAGGCTTTCCTTGTCCTTGTAGAGCTCGAGCAGCCTCTTCCTTAGCGGCTCTGAATCCTCCAGCCACTCCGAACTCTCCCGGAGACGGGTATCTAGGTAGTGATCGCTAAAAAGCCCCTGGTTACGATAGGGGCGCTTCTGACGATTTATATTTTCATCGGCCTGAGCATGAATGGCATCTTGAGCTGACTCCGACAGCTTCAGTACATCGCCCGTTTCCTGATAAAGCTCCAGAAGGTCTTTAAGTAGGTTCTCTACCCAATCTTTTTGGGCTCGAGCATTGATAGCCCGATCACCATCTACATAAGAGAGAACAAAGCTCTTTTCATCACTTGTAAAAAGCACCAGAGCCGAACTCCCTGTTTTGGCCAGATAGGCCTCCACTTGCTTTGTGGGTGGGTAGGCTTTGTAGCGCACCAAGTAAATTTGGAACAACCCATCAAAATCTCGTAGACGCTCGGCCTCTTGATTCCTCAAACTAATGGGAACAGATTCAGTCTGACCTTCTGACAAATTCAACATGTTACACCGATATTATATGTAGCTTGCCCTTAAGCGCGGTTATATTGCTGACTGCCAGGTACGGCCTTCGAGGGTTTTGGAAGCCCTATGGATGTTAGTGCTAGGGTAGTTTTATGGGCAAGCAAAGAATCGCCCGTGCACTAGGTTCGGCCAAAGCATTTGAGCCCTATTGTGACCACCTGCGGGGTCACCCGCCCCGTTGTCAGGCGATTGTGAAAAGCACGGGCAAGCAGTGCAAAAAGGCTGCAGTACGAGGGCTACGGGTCTGCCCCAATCACGGCGCGGGTTATCCCAAGCGGGTTAAGCAGGGAAAGCGTAAAGACCCTATGACAGCTTCTGTGAAGCACAGGCTCTACTCCGGTTTGGTTTACGATGACTTCTCCACTTTGCTCGATCGCATCCTTGAAACAATAGACGAGCACCACGCCACCAACCGCGAACTGGCGGTGGTCAAAAGCGCTCTGGAGACTGCCATAAACCGCTATGCATCCCGACCCAACTTACTCGAGGAAATAGATCACGCATATAAAGCTCTGGAACGCAAGTTAAACCATTTCGCACAGGTCGGAAAACCAATAAAAGCTACCGCGATACGTGAGGAAATCCACGAACTCAACGATTTGCTCTACTTCTCAGAACAAGCGTCTAATCAGATTGAACGTCTCGCGAGCAAAATTATCATGCTCGAGAAGACCCGGGCCATTATCCGCTTTAAGTTGGCCAAAATGCTAGAACTTCAACAGCTTATTCTGTACATCAGCGCAGCACGAGATACTTTCGCAAAGATAGCCAGCCAAGAACAACTGGACTTATTAGAGGAAAGCCTAAGGAGAGAGATTCTGAACCCACTTCGTTTAGAGTTATTGCCTCTTGGAGTCACCACTACCAGAGCACGGGTTCACTAAACAAGATTAATAGTCAACAACAGCTTGTGTTGCCCTCACGAGCCCAGCTTCAGTCTCGCCCCTCCCAGCTTCGGCTTTGAATTTGTCCACAAAACCCTACAAGAACATGGTCTCGAGTTCTCATTCTTTGGGGTTGCCAATCTAGCAAATGCAGATATTGTCGGTATAACTTCCATTCACACCAAGGGGAGTTACCGGGGAGTTACCGCATCCGTATGAACTCGATTTAGGTCGTATGTGCTAGTATGAAACCGGATGAACAAATTTCAGCTTTATAGCTTGAGAAAAGCAAAAATGCGACCTCGCCACCTTTCTCGTAAAACACCAAAAGAGTGCGACATACCCTTGGGGTGGGTGTGGTCGGAGGTTCAAATCCTCTCGCCTCGACCAAGCAAAAAGCCGTTCGGGCAAAGCCTGAGCGGCTTTTTTGCGCGTGATATGTCCCTGCGCCTCGAGCAAGTTGTTCGAAGCCCCAGCCAGACCTCACAGCCCGGTCAAAAAAGCCCTGGTTAGACCCAAAATAGTTCTATGCTTTGAAACGGAGGCTCCCCGGGCGCCCCACCAGGGGAGAGGTACAGACGGCTTCTATGGACGGCACGTTCGAGCTTTTAGGGCCCATTGAGCTTTTGCAGCTTCTTTCACAGGCTCGGCAAACCGGTGCTTTCAAAGTTCCGGGGGGGGAGGTCTACCTCGAGCGCGGCCAGCCAGTGCACGCGCAGTACAGAGGCCAGGTAGGCAAAGATGGGCTGTTTCAAATTCTGGCCCTCAAAGAGGGTAAGTTTCGCTTTTTAGCTGGAGAGCGCGCCAGGCAATCCAGCTTACAGGGCACGCTCGACAACTACCTGCTCGAGGCCATCCGCTTTATGGATGCCCGGCTCGACCTGAGCCCTTTCGACCAGGTGCAGCTCGCCGATGCCCAGCGCACCACCCACCTCACCCTCTCCCCCGACGAGTTTGAGCTGCTGCGGCACATGAGCAAGCCCATTAGTCTCTTCGATCTGGCCGCTGCCAGCGGGCTTTCCAGCGAGGTGGTGCATCTCAATGTGAGCCGCCTGGCCCGGCTGGGTTTGGTGCGGATTACCACCCGCACCCCCCACACCGTGCGCCTGGTGGTCGCCCGGCTCGAGGGGGCCCCCGAAGCCCGCATCGACACCCAGCTCCTGCGGGCCTGGCGTAGTCATTTTGGCGCCTTCACGCAAATTGAAGTACGCACAGAAGACCGCACCCTGCAGATGCCCGTGGCCGCCGCAAGCAGCGCAGGCCCGCAGCTACTGCTCTCTTCCGATGCGCTCTTTTTCTATAATCTACGGGTCGGACAGGAGGTGTTGGTCTGGCCATCCCTATAAGAAACACCAGGGGCCACACAGCCCCCGGCGCAGCCAGTTCGCCTAGCTTTTCTTGCCCAGGCGCTCCTGCGCGGCCCTGGCCAGCTCCTCGGCCTTGGCCTTGGCCTGCTCAGCCGCCTGCCTGGCCTGTTCGCCCAGGCTCTTGAGCTGGTCGGGAACGCCGTCGCCGTCCTTGTCGAGGCTGGCCTTTAGTTCCTCGAACTTGGCCTTGGCCTGTTCAGCGGCCTGTTTGGCCTGGTTCATCACGCCCTCGAGCTGATCCGGCACCCCATCGCCATCCTTATCGAGGTTGGCCTTCACCTCGTTGAATTTGGCTTCGGCCTGTTTGAGTGCGTTTTCCGCAGCTTCCCGAGCCTGATTAACCAGCTCTTTGAAGTCCATACGGTTTCCTCCAATCCCAATCCTAGCACCCCAGCGTGACGTGGATATGAAAGCTAGGCGTCCACCCAGCTTTTGGCCCGTTCCACGGCCTTCTTCCAGCCGCTATACAGCCGGGCCCGCTCCTCCTGGCCCATGGCCGGCTCAAAACGCTTCTGCACGGCCCAGCGCTGGGCAATTTGCGCTTGGGTAAGCAGTCCCACCCCCACCCCAGCCAGGTAGGCGGCCCCCAGGGCAGTGGTCTCGGTCACCTGGGGCCGCACCACCGGGGTACCCAGGATGTCCGCCTGGAATTGCATCAAAAGATCGTTGACGGTGGCCCCCCCGTCCATCCGCAGCTCGGAGAGCTGGAGCCCAGCATCGGCCTCCATGGCCTCGAGCACATCCCGGCTCTGGTAGGCGATGGCCTCCAGGGCGGCCCGGGCCAGGTGGGCTTTGCTGGAGCCGCGGGTCAGACCCACAACGGTGCCGCGGGCGTAGGGATCCCAGTAGGGCGCGCCCAACCCCACAAAGGCCGGCACCAGGTAGACCCCGTCGGTGCTGGACACCTGGCGGGCCAGATGCTCAATCTCGCTCGAGTTTTGAATAATACCCAGGCCGTCTCGCAGCCACTGCACCACCGCCCCGGCCACAAACACCGAGCCCTCGAGGGCGTACTCGAGCGGCCCTCCTTCCAGCTGCCAGGCCACCGTGGTCAAGAGGCCGTTCTGCGAGGTCACCTGCTCCTGCCCGGTGTGCATCAGCAAAAAGCAGCCCGTACCGTAGGTGTTCTTAGCCATGCCGGGGGTAAAGCAGGCCTGCCCGAACAGGGCCGCCTGCTGGTCGCCCGCCACCCCAGCAATCGGGATGGGGGCCCCAAACAGCTCAGGGAGGGTCTCGCCAAATAGCCCCGCCGAGGGGCGCACCTCTGGCAGCAGGGCCTTGGGAAGGCCCAGGATGCCCAGCAGCTCTTCGTCCCAGCGCTGGGTATGCAGGTTAAAGAGCAGGGTGCGCGAGGCATTGGAGACGTCGGTGGCGTGTACCCGGCCCCCGGTCAGGTTGTAGATCAGCCAGCTATCTATGGTGCCAAAGCACAGCTCGCCCTTCCCAGCCCGCTCCCGGAACCCCGGTACGTTCTCCAGCAGCCACTTGACCTTGGTGCCTGAGAAATAGGCATCCAGCACCAGCCCGGTTTTCTGGCGGAATAGGCCCTCGTAGCCCCCCTTGCGCAGCTCATCGCAGATGGGGGCGGTACGGCGATCCTGCCAGACGATGGCCCGGTGCACCGGCTTGCCGGTGGCCCGCTCCCACAATACTGTGGTCTCGCGCTGGTTGGTGATCCCGAGGGCCACAATCTCGCTGGGTTGAATGGCCGCCCGCTGGATGGCCTCCTGGGCTACCTGGAGCTGGGTCTGCCAGATTTCCAGAGGATCGTGCTCAACCCAGCCCGGCTGGGGAAAGTGCTGCATGAACTCCTGCTGGGCCATGGCCTGAGGTTGGCCTTCCAGATCGAAGACGATGGCCCGGCTGCTGGTGGTTCCCTGGTCGAGGGCAAGAATGTAGGGCATGGACTCCTCCGTTTTGATCGCACTGATCGCAAACACCCCAAAACCGGCTAGCACCAAAGCCGTTCCGGGCATTCACGCGAAGCGCACCAGGGTTGAGTATAAAATAGCGGCCACTGCACGGAAGGAGAAGATCCATTGCGCGTGGTTATGTTTTTGACATAATAGAGGCAATTGAAGTATAATAGGGCGCTGGATATAAAGCGCCTGCATGCGCTTTTTTTGTGCCGCAAACAGGAGATATTGAATGTCCCAGGTCTTACCCGTTGAAATCACCGACGAAGTCAAACAAAGCTTTATCAACTACGCGATGTCGGTCATCGTCGACCGGGCCCTGCCCGATGTGCGCGATGGCCTCAAGCCGGTACAGCGGCGCATCCTCTACGGGGCTTACCAGGACGGCGTGCTGCCCAGCCGCAAACACGTCAAATGCGCCAAGATTGTGGGCGAGGTGATGGGTAAGTTCCACCCCCATGGCGACGCCGCCATCTACGACACCCTGGTGCGCCTGGCCCAGCCCTGGAACCTGCGTTACCCACTCATTGACGGGCAGGGCAACTTCGGCTCGGTGGACGGCGACCCCCCGGCGGCCCAGCGCTACACCGAGGCCCGGCTCTCCAACATCGGCCTCGAGCTCCTGCAGGATCTCGACAAAGAAACCGTGCCCTTCGTACCCAACTACGACGGCACCCAGGAGCAGCCCGAGGTGCTCCCGGCCGCCCTGCCCAACCTGCTGGTCAACGGCTCGGCGGGGATTGCCGTGGGCATGGCCACCAGCCTCCCACCCCACAACCTGGGCGAGGTAGTGGACGCTTTGGTGCTGATGATTGACAACCCCGAGGTTACCCTCGAGGAGGTCATGAAGGTGCTGCCCGGCCCCGACTTTCCCACGGGGGCCAAGCTCTCGCGCCGGGGTATCAAGGAGGCCTACGCCACCGGGCGCGGCAGCCTCAAGGTGCGGGCCCGGGTGCGCAACGAAGACAAAAACGGCCGGGCCATGCTGGTCTTTACCGAGATTCCCTACCAGGTCAACAAGGCCGATCTGATCGCCCAGATCGCCTCACTGGTGCGCAACAAGGTGATCGACGAGATCGCGGCCCTGCGCGACGAGTCGGATCGCCAGGGGATGCGCATCGCGGTGGAGCTCAAGCGCGGGGCCAACCCCCAGGTGGTGCTCAACAAGCTCTACAAACACTCCCGCCTGCAAACCAGCTTCACCGTGAACCTGCTGGCGATTGTCAAGGGCGAGCCCAAGGTGCTCACCCTGCTGGAGCTCATGCGCCACTACCTCGACCACCGGGGCCTGGTGGTGCGCAAGCGCACCGAGTACGAGCTGCGCAAGGCCAGGGAGCGGGCCCACGTGCTCGAGGGGCTCCTGATTGCCCTCGACCACATCGACGAGGTGATCGCCCTGATCCGCGGCTCGCAGGATGCCGCCGAAGCCCGCGCCGGGCTGATGGGCCGCTTTAGCCTGACCGAGGTGCAGGCCCAGGCCATCCTGGACATGCGTTTGCAGCGGCTGGTGGGCCTCGAGCGCGACAAACTACAGGCCGAGTACCGCGAGCTAATGGAGGAGATTGGCCGCCTCGAGGCCATCCTGGGCGACGAAAAACGGCTTTGGCGGGTGGTTAGGGACGAATTGCTGGCCATAAAGGACAAATACGGCGACCAGCGGCGCACCCAGATCACCGAGTTTGAGGAAGGCTTCAGCCTCGAGGATCTGATTGAGGACGAGCCGATGGTCATCACCCTGACCAGCCAGGGCTTCGTCAAACGCACCCCGCTCGAGGCCTACCGGGCCCAGGGCCGCGGCGGCATGGGAGCCCAGGCCGGCAAAACCAAGGAAGAAGACGAGGCCATCTCGGTGTTTGTGGCCTCGATGCACGACACCCTGCTGATCTTCACCAACCGCGGCCGGGTCTACGGCGAGAAGGTTCACGAGCTGCCCGAGGCCAGCCGGCAGGCTCGAGGCACCCACATCGTGAGCCTGCTGCCCTTGCAAGAGGGCGAGGAGGTTGCGGCCCTGCTCAACGTGCGCGACCTGACCCAGGAAGGCTACTTTGTGTTTGCCACCAAAAACGGCCTTATCAAGAAAACCGAGATTAAGGAGTACCAGAACCTCAGCAGCGCCGGCCTGATTGCCATCAATCTGCTAGAAAACGATGCCCTGGTGGGGGTGGCCATTGCCCAGGAAGGCGACCAGGTCATGCTCGCAACCCAGAGCGGCCAGGCCATCCGCTTCGAACTCTCGGACGTGCGGGCCACTGGACGGGCCAGCCAGGGCGTGACCGGCATCCGCTTCAAAGAAGGCCGCGACGACCGGGTGGTCTCGCTGGTGATTCTGCCCAAAGGCGAGGAGAGCGAGGTGCTGGCAGTGGGCAGCCATGGCTATGGCAAGCGCACCCCCATCTCCGAGTACCCCCTGCAGGGCCGGGGCGGCATGGGGGTGATCACCTTCAACACCAACGAAAAGGTGGGCCAGTTAGCGGCCCTGATGCGCGTACAGGGGAACGAAGACCTGCTGGTGCTCTCGCGGCGGGGCAACGCCATCCGCACCAAGGTCTCCAGCATCGCCCAGTACGGGCGGGCCACCAGTGGGGTCAGGGTGATGAACCTGAGCGATAAGGACGAGATCGCCTCGGCTTTTGTGATTGCGCCGCAGGATTAGGGGCCCTCGAGCGGCATACAATAACTGGCATGTCCGAGAGCACCGCCAAGCACAAGGAGATTGCCAGGGCCCGGGGCCCGGTGAACCTCGCCATCGTAACGGTCTCCGATACCCGCACCCCCGAGACCGACACCAACTACCACTACCTCAAACCCGAAATTGAGGCGCTGGGGCACAGGGTGGTGGGCTACCGCATCATCAAGGACGAACCCGAGCAGGTAGCCCAGGCCCTCGAGGAGATGGTGCAGGCCGGGGCGCAGATTATCTTGTTCAACGGCGGCACCGGCATCGCCCCGCGCGACACCACCTACGACGTGCTGGCCCGCAAGATCGAGAAACCCATGCCGGGCTTCGGTGAGCTGTTCCGCATGCTCTCTTACAACGAGGTGGGGGCCGCGGCCATGCTCTCGCGGGCCACCGCCGGCACCTACCGCCGGAAGGTGGTCTTCTCCACCCCCGGCTCGCCCAATGCAGTGAAGGTGGCCTGGGAGAAGCTGATCAAGCCCGAGCTCGAGCACCTGGCCTGGGAAGTGGCCCGGTAGTTCTTCTTTGTCCTGCACAATACAAGCGCCCATCCTTGAACCCGGCTACTTGGGGGTATCATGGGGAGCATGACCCTCAAGGGCCAGGGGCCGGGGCCCCTACCACCTCTGCTCGAACAGTACGTCGAACTACGGGACGCTTATCCCGATTACCTGCTGCTGTTCCAGGTCGGCGACTTTTACGAGGCCTTCGGCGAGGATGCCGAACGGCTCTCCAGAGCCCTGAACCTCACCCTGACCCACAAAACCGCCAAGGACTTTACCACCCCCATGGCCGGCATTCCGGTGCGCTCGGTGGATGTGCACCTGGAAAAACTGCTCAAGCTGGGCTTCCGGGTGGCGGTGGCCGACCAGGTTGAGCTGGCCGAGGAAGCCGACAAGCTGGTGCGCCGCGAGGTCACGCAGTTGCTCACCCCGGGCACCATTCTGCGCGAGAACCTGCTGAAGCCAGAAGCCAACTACCTGGCCGCCATCAGCACCGGCGACGGCTACGGGCTGGCCTTGCTGGATGTCTCCACCGGGGAGTTTCGAGGCAGCGTGCTCTATAGCAAAAGCGCCCTCTACGACGAGCTTTTCCGCTTCCGGCCCGCCGAGGTGCTGCTGGCCCCGGAGCTGTACCACCACCCCGCTTTTTTGCAGGAGTTTCAGCGGCGCTTTCCGGTGATGCTCTCGGAGGAGGGGTTTCAGGACGAGGTGGGGAAAACCGCTTTGCACAAGCAGTTTGACCCCCTGCCCGCCGGCCTCGAGCACCCCGCGCTGCTGCGTTCGGCGGGGGCGGTGCTGGCCTATGCCCTGCGGGTGCAGGAAAACGGGCTGCCCCAGGTGCGCAGCTTCGTGCGCTACGACCCCGGCGCCTTCATGCAGCTCAGCGAAGCCACCCTGCGCACCCTGGAGATCTTCGAGCCCAGCTTTGTGGGCGACCGCAGCGAGGAGCGCACCCTCCTGGGGGTGCTGGGCCTGACCCGCACCGCACCGGGGCGGCGTCTGTTGCGGGCCTGGCTGCGGCATCCGCTGGTGGAGGAAGCCCCCCTGCAAGCCCGGCTGGATGCGGTGGAGGCCCTGGTGAAGGACGGGGTGCTGCGGGCCGAGGTGCGCAAGGTACTCTACCGGATGCACGACCTCGAGCGCCTGGCCGCCCGTCTGCTGGCCGGACGGGCCAGCCCCCGCGACCTTGCGGCCTTGCAGCGCAGCCTGGCGCTGCTGCCCGAGCTGGCCGGGCTGCTGGCCGGGGTGGGGCCGCTCTTTAGCCTGTCCGAACGCCTGCCCCAGCCGGTGGCGGTGGCCGAGCAGATCGCCGCGGCACTGGTAGAAGACCCACCGCTCAAAATTACCGACGGCGGCCTGATCCGCGAGGGCTTCGACCCCGAGCTGGACGAGCTGCGCCAGCGGGCCGAGGAGGGGCGGGCCTGGATCGCCCGGCTGGAAGGCGAGGCGCGCGAAAAGACCGGCATCCCCAACCTCAAGGTGGGCTACAACGCGGTGTTTGGCTACTACCTCGAGGTCACCCGGCCCCACTACGCCCTGGTGCCCAAGGACTGGCGGGCCCTGCAAACCCTCAAAGACCGCATGCGCTTCAGCACGCCCGAACTCAAGGAGCAGGAGCGCAAAATCCTGCAGGCCGAGACCGAGGCCATCAAGCGCGAGTACGCGGTCTTCCTCGAGCTGCGCGAACAGGTGGCCCAGGCCGCCGACGAGGTGCGCCAGGCCGCCCAGGTGCTGGCCGAGCTGGACGTGTACGCTGCGCTGGCCGAGGCCGCGGTGGAGTACGGCTACAGCCGCCCCCGCTTCTCCCGGGATGGAACCTTGCAGATTGTGGCCGGGCGTCACCCGGTGGTGGAGCGGAGCAGCCCGTTCATCCCCAACGACCTCTCGATGAGCCCGGCGGCCCGGCTGCTGATCCTGACCGGCCCCAACATGGCCGGCAAGTCCACTTATCTGCGGCAGACCGCCCTGATCGCCCTGCTGGCCCAGGTGGGCTCCTTCGTGCCCGCCGAGTCGGCCACCCTGCCCCTCTTCGATCGCATCTACACCCGCATCGGGGCCTCCGACGATATCGCCGGCGGGCGCAGCACCTTTATGGTGGAGATGGACGAGCTGGCCGGCATCCTGCAGGGGGCCACGTCCAAGAGCCTGGTGCTGCTGGACGAGATCGGGCGCGGCACCAGCACCTACGACGGGCTGGCCCTGGCCTGGGCGGCCTGCGAGTACCTGCACGACCAGGTGCGAGCCTACACCCTGTTTGCCACCCACTACTTCGAGCTCACCGCCCTGCCCCTGCGCATGGCCGCGGCCCGCAACGCCCACGTGGCCGCCAAAGAGGAAGCGGGCGGCCTGGTGTTTTATCACCAGGTCTTACCCGGCCCGGCCAGCCAGAGCTACGGCCTCGAGGTGGCCCGGCTGGCGGGGCTCCCGCAGGCCGTCTTGCAGCGGGCCAGAAGCGTGCTGGACAGCCTGGAAGCCAGCCAGAAGGGGCTATCCAAAGAGATTCTGGAAGAGCTTTTACAGCTCGACCTGGCCCGCACCAGCCCCCTGGAGGCCCTGCTGTTCCTGCGCCGGCTGCAAGACCAGCTCCGGGGCCTGGCCCCCCAGGAGGCCGAAGCGGAACGCCTTTCGCAGGTATGATTCGCAAACTGCCGCCCGAACTCATCCGCGAGATTGCCGCTGGTGAGGTGATCTCGGGCCCCGCCGACGTGGTGCGGGAGCTGCTCGAGAACGCCCTGGACGCGGGCGCCACCCGGCTTTATATCGAGCTGTGGGGCGGGGGGCTGGACAAAATCGTGGTGCGCGACAACGGCCTGGGCATCCCCCGGGAGGAGCTGGGACTGGCCCTCGAGCACCACACCACCAGCAAGCTCACCGACCTGCAAAATATCCGCACCCTGGGCTTTCGGGGGGAGGGGCTGTGGGCCATCCGCCAGGCCGCGCGGGTGCGGCTCACCTCGAGGCCCCCCCAGCAGCTCGGCGGGGCCACCCTGACGGCTTTTCAGGACAAAACCGAACTGCACGAACACCCCGCCCCCGCCGGAACCCAGGTCGAGGTCACGGCGCTCTTCTGTCACCTGCCCGCCCGCCGCAACGCCCTCGAGGCCCCCGCCGCCGAGGGTCGCAAGGTGGTGCACCTGGTCTCGCGCTACCTGCTGCACCGCCCGGAAATAGCCCTGCGGCTGGTGGTGGACGGCGAGGAGAAAATCGCCCACGCCGGGGGGGGCTTTGCCGAGGTGATTAAGCTGCTGTGGGGCTCGGTGGTGGCCAACCGGCTGCTGCCGCTCGAGGCCGCCGAGGGGCCTTTTACCCTGCGGGGCCTGCTCTCCAGGCCGGAGCTCTCCCGCCCCCGGCGCGACCGGCTGCTGCTGGCGCTCAACCGGCGCCCGGTGGAGTGGCCCGAGCCTCTGCTGCAAGCCGTGCTGGCCGCCTACAAGGAACTTCTCCCCGCGGGCCAGTTTCCAGTGGGGGTGCTGAACCTGGAGATCCCCACCGAGCACCTGCTCATCAATACTTCACCCGACAAGTCCAGGGTACGGCTCATCCGGCCCGAGGCCATCCTGGGCTTCGTCTCCCAGGCCGTGCAGGGGCTGCTCTCGGCCCACCCCCTGGCCCGCGCCCTGCCCGAACCCGCCCCCCTCACCGGCCCGGCCCCGGTGCAGCGGGTCCGCTTTCCCCGTCTGCGCTACCTGGGCAGCTTCCGCGAGCTGTACCTGCTGGCCGAGGCCGGGGACGAGCTGTATGTGGTGGATCAGCACGCCGCCCACGAACGCATCCTCTACGAGGAGCTGTCACGCCGCTACCTCGAGGAACCCCCGCTCGAGCTGCCCCACCCCGAGCTGCTTTCTTTAAGCCTGGGCGAGGAGATGAACCTGGCCGAACGGCTGGAGGCGCTCGAGCAGGCCGGGTTGCAGATCGAACCCTTTGGCCCCGGCAAGTACCGCGTCCGCACCATCCCGGCCTTCCTGGCCGGCTACCCCTCGCTGGTGGGCGAGGTGGTGAAGGGCAGCCTGGGGGCCTCGAGCTTCGCCGTTGCCTGGCGCACGGTGCTGGCCCGGCTGGCCTGCCTGCCCGCCATCAAGGCCGGACACCCCCTTTCCAGCGCCTCGGCCCAGGCCCTGCTGGACGCGCTGGCCGGGTGCGAACTGCCCTGGGTCTGCCCGCACGGACGGCCCACTGTGCTGGTACTGGGCGAAGGCGAGCTGGCCCGGCGCTTTGGCCGCAGGGGTGTGCGCGCGGTGGTAGACCCCAGCCCACACCGCAGCGAGTAGCCTCCTGTACCATACCCCTCTTGAGTATCCTGGAGCCGAGGGGTATAGTTGGGGGGAATCTACAACCAGTCTCGGATTTCTTCACATCAGGAGGCCACCATGAAAGACAAAGACCTGGAGCAACTCGAGATGGATCGGCGCACCTTCCTGAAAACAACAGCCGCAGTGGGCGCGGCGGGCCTGATGGGCAGCAGCTTTGCCCAACAGCAGCCCACCGCCGATGCCCTGGTAGCGGGTAAAGACCGCGGCCTGATCGTACGCAACACCAACCCCATCGAGCTAGAGACCCCGGTCAGCCTTCTCCGGCAGAATCCCATCACGCCCAAGAGCGTCATGTACATCCGCAACAACCAGCCGGTGCCGGCGGGGATGACCCCCACCACCGACCCACCCCAGGTCAGCGACTGGACGGTGGAGGTCACCGGCCTCGTGGATCGCCCCACCACCCTGCGGCTATCCCAGCTCCGCACCCTCCCGGCCACGGAACTAGAGATGGTCTTGCAGTGCTCGGGCAACGGCCGGAGCTTTTTCTCCCGGTATGCCCGGGCCAGCGGCGCTCAGTGGGAGCGCGGCTCCATGGCCAACGTGCGCTGGAAAGGGGTCAAGCTCTCCAGCCTGCTCGAGGCCGTGGGTATTAAAGCCGAGGCCCGGTTCCTCACCGCCGAAGGCGCCGACCAGCCCGCCAACCCCAACGCCCCCGATATCGAGCGCAGCATCCCGCTGTCCGACATTCTAGCCAACGGCATGCTGGTCTATGAGATGAACGGCGAGCCCCTGCCCACCATACACGGGGGGCCTTTGCGCCTGATCATACCGGGGTACTACGGCATCAACAACATCAAGTGGGTCAACAAGCTGCGCCTCGAGGCCGCCCCTTCCAACAACAACACCATGATTCCCCGCTACCGCGTGCCCAACAACCCCATCGCGGTGGGCAGCAACTTCCAGTTCACCCTCGAGAACAGCCGGCCCAACTGGCGGCAAAACGTTAAGTCGGTTATCTTCAGCCCCACCGAGGGGGAAGCTGTAAGCGGCCTGATCGACGTAACCGGGGTGGCCTGGAACGACGGCTCGGCCCCCATCACCAGCGTGGAGGTCTCCACCAACCAGGGCCGGAGCTGGCAGGCCGCCACCCTGGAAAGGCCCTCCTCGCCCTACGGCTGGTACCGCTGGCGCATCCGGGTGCTGGTGGCTGCCGGCGACAGCGAGATTTGGTCGCGCGCCACCGATGCCCTTGGGCGCAGCCAGCCGATTGATGGGGCCATCTTCTGGAACCCCAACGGTTACGAGTGGAACGCCGTCGACAAAGTCAAGATTCGGGTGGGCTAGCCCGCATTGCCCAGTATCCAGCTGGGGTGGAAAGTTCCCCATTGGGGCTTCTCCACCCCAATCAAAGAAAGTTCGCTTAGTTTCACCAAGATGTACCCCTGCCAAGTCTGCAATTAGCTTGGTAAAGCTGGTACAAAACAGTTAGGAATCAAGATGAAAAAAACCTTCGTATGGCCTTGGGTTGGACTGTGTGCTGCGCTATTCCTGGCGCTGGGGCAGGCCCAGCTACCGGAGGGGCCTGGCAAGACCCTGCTGGAGCAAAAATGCGCCGTCTGCCATGGGCTGGAAGTCGTTACCAGCCAGCGTCTGAACGCCAGCGACTGGGACTTTATCGTTGGACAGATGATCGGTTTTGGGGCCCAGGTGAGCCCGGAGGAGCGCAAGACCATTGTGGCGTATCTGGCCGAGAATTTCGGCCCACAAAGCAGCGCACCCACCGCCCCCCAGACCACCTCGAGCACAGCCAGCCCCAGCCAGGCTTATGCGGTGTGCCAGGGCTGCCACCAACCCAATGGGGCAGGCGTGGCCGGCGCTTTTCCACCCCTGGCCGGGCACGTCGCCGATATCCTGAATGCCAAAGGTGGGCGGGCCTACCTGCCCCTGGTGATTGTCAACGGCTTGCAGGGCAGCATCCGCGTAGGGGCCACCAACTACAACACCCCCATGCCGGGGTTCCCCAGCCTCAGCGACGCGCAGCTCGCCGATCTGCTCAACTACATCGCCACCGCCTGGGGCAACGACCGCCTGCTCAAAGACTTCAAGCCCTACACCGCCGATGAGGTCAAAGGCCTGCGCAAACAAATGACCCCCGCGCAGGTCTACGCCGAGCGGGCCAAGCTCGAGCTCAAGTAAAATGCCGCAACTGCTCTCCCTCCACGCCGGGCTCGCCCCCAGCCTGCCCAAACCGGCCTTATTGCAGGTTCGCCTGGTCGAGGGCCAGGGCGTGGAGGGTGATCGGCACTTTGGCCGGCACCCCGACCGGGCGGTGCTGGTGGCGGGGCAGACCAGCTACGCGAAAGCGCACCAGGCCGGCATCGAGCTGCCCTGGGGGGCTCTGGGCGAGAACCTGCTGGTGGACTTCGACCCCCATGCGCTGGGCCC
Organism: Meiothermus ruber DSM 1279; assembly: GCF_000024425.1. Taxonomy (NCBI): domain Bacteria; kingdom Thermotogati; phylum Deinococcota; class Deinococci; order Thermales; family Thermaceae; genus Meiothermus; species Meiothermus ruber. The sequence goes on along the minus strand of NC_013946.1, from coordinate 407,802 downwards.
GCACAGTCGGTTGAAGATTGGAACGGCGGTGCTCGAGCTCACCACCGTCTGCACGGTCTGCGACACCCTATCGGCCTTCGACCTGCGCTTACCCAAGGTGCTTTACAACGCCCGTGGTGTTTACGCCAGAGTCCTGCAGGGCGGGCTGGTGCGGGTGGGCGACCCGGTGGAGGTGCTCACCCCAGATTCCCTGCTCCGCATGGGGTAGGCTGGGGGCATGCGCATACTCACTGCCGAAGAAACCGCCCAGGCCCTCCCCTACCCAGCCCTGGCCCAGGCCATCGCCGGGGTGCTCGAGGCCCGCGCCCAGGGCACGGTTCAGGCCCCCGAGCGCCTGGTGATGCCGCTCGCGGGCGGGGCCACCCTGCTGCTGATGCCGGCCACCGACCCCCGGATCACCGTGACCAAGCTGGTGACGGTGCACCCCCAAGAGCGCCCCAGTGTGCGGGCCGAGGTCTGGGTGATGCGCACCGATACCGGCGAACGCCTGGCCCTGCTGGACGGCGCGGTGGTCACGGCCCGGCGCACCGCGGCGATCTCGCTGCTGGCGGCCCAGACCCTGGCCCCCCACCCCACCGGCACCCTGCTCATCATCGGGGCGGGTGTGCAGGCCAGAAGCCACCTAGAGGCCTTCCAGGAGGGCCTGGGCACCGACAAGGTGTACGTCTACTCGCGCCACTTCGAGCACGCCGAAGCCCTGGCCTCCTACGCCCGTGGGCGCGGCCTGCTGGCCCAGGCCGTGCGCAGCCTCGAGCCCGTTCTCGAGGAGGTGCGCCTGATCGTCACCGCCACCACCAGCCCCACCCCGGTGCTGCTGCAAGCCCCTCCAGGCGCTTTCATCGCCGCCGTGGGGGCCTACCGCCCCGAGATGGCCGAGGTCGCCCCGCAGGTGGTGCGGCAGGCCCGGCTGTACGTGGATACCCTCGAGGGGGCCCGTTCGGAGGCAGGCGACCTGCTGCAAGCCGGGGTGGACTGGGGTCAGGTGCAGCCGCTCGAGGCGGCCCTACACCAGCCCAGACCGGCCTCGGGTACGGTGCTGTTCAAGAGCGTGGGCCACGCGCTGTGGGATCTGGCCGCGGCCCGCCTGGCGGTGCAGTCGCTGGGCATCCGGTAATCTGGTAGGCATGTACCTCACGGTTTTTTGCACCGTCCCCGACCTCGAGACCGCCCGGCGCATCGCCCACACGGTGGTACATGAAGGGCTGGCGGCCTGCGTCAACCTGCTGCCGGGCCTCACCTCGGTCTACCGCTGGCAGGGCCAGGTGGAGGAGAGCAGCGAACTGCTGCTCATCATCAAAACCCGCCAGGAACGCTTCGAGGCCCTGGAAGAGCGCATCCAGGCGCTGCACCCCTACCAGGTACCCGAGATTATCGCCCTTGCCATCGAGCGGGGATCGGCGAGCTACCTGGATTGGATCGCAGAAAGCACCCGATAGCCTGGCCTCGGAGCAATCCGCCGTAGACCGCAAAGGAGCCTGCTACCGCTTGCTTCCTCCTTTGGAACCATCCACGATATAAGCTATAGGCCATGGTTCGGGCCAAGCAACTATCGGACGGAGCCCCTTGCGGCCTGCTGGAAACCCAGGTCTGGGTGGATGTCGAAACCCCCACCCCCGAGGAACTGGCGCTCATTGGGAAGCAGTATCCCCTCAACCCCCTGGCCCTGGCCGATGCCCAGGAGATCGGCCACTGGAGCCGCTTCGAGGAGTATCCCAAACACCTTTTCCTGATCTTCCGCACCCTCGAGACCCCCCACAACGCCCACAGCCGCACCGAGCGGGTCTCATACTTCTATTTTCCCGAGACCCAGGTGCTGCTCACCTACCGCAACGAGCCGGTGGACTACCTCGAGCAAATCTGGAACAGCTTCCGTGGGGGCTCGTGCCTGCGCTTGTGGCAGCGTCTGCTCGACCAGGGCGTGCAAACCTTTTTCGAGTACACCGATGCCATCACCGACCGGGTCGAAGACCTGGAGGAGCTGGCCCTGAACGGCGACAACACCCCCGAGATCCCCCGCCGGGTGTTTTCCGCCCGCCGCGAGGTGCTGCGCACCCGCCGCCTGGTCTCGCAGGCCCGCGAGGCGCTGCTGCACCTCGAGCGCCTGCCGCTCTGGGGCCTCGAGGCCTACCTGTTCCGCGACCTCACCGACCGCATGGGCCGGGTCTACGAGGGACTGGACGCTGCTCGAGACGAGCTATCCAACGTACTGGAGGTGTACCTCTCGGCCCAGAACAACCGGCTCAACCGGGTGGTACAGGCCCTGACGGTCATCTCGGTGCTGTTCCTGCCCATGACCCTGTGGGCCGGCATCTACGGCACCAACTTCGAGGCCTTTACCGAGTACCAGTGGCCCGCGGGAAGGATCTACTTCTGGAGCGGACTGCTGCTGATCGGCGGGGGTCTGGCCCTCTGGATGAAGCGCCGGGGCTGGTGGTAAGGCAGCCCACATCCAAGCCAAGGGCCCCCTGCGTACAGCAGGGTAGCAGGCCGGTGTTACACATTTTTCCAAATGTAACCTCACTCACCTCAAATAAATCAACATGATTGTTTACAAAATAACCCCGGCCTGCTATAGTCGGTTTTGAGGAGTGATGAAGCCATGCAAACCAGCATCCTTGATACCCTAACCTTCGATCCTGGCGAGATCATTCTCTATCCGGGCGAGCCCAGCCCCAAGGATCAGCTCTACCGGGTACGGGAAGGTCTGGTACGGCTCCAGAGCGTGGACGATGAGGGCAACGCTCTGACGTTACGCTTCGTGCGCCCTGGTGAGTATTTCGGCGAAGAGGTCATCTCCGGTGCCGAGCGCACCTACTTCGCCGAGGCTGTAACCGAAACCAAGGTTGATGCCCTGGCACCCGGGCAGCTTTCTGCGCAGGAAATGCACGAGCTGGTGCAGGGGCTGGTGCGGGCCCTGAGCCAGACCTACCAGACCATTCAACGCATCTCCGGCCAGCGTCTTAAAAATCGCATCGCGGCCACCTTGCTCGAGCTATCCCGCACGCCGGTGGCCTTTATGGAGAAAAACGGCCGGATCGGGGTGCGGGCCACCCACGACGAAATTGCCTCGGCGGTGGGCTCGGTGCGCGAGACCGTGACCAAGGTCATCGGCGAGCTGACCCGCGAGGGCTACATCCGCTCCGGCTACGGCAAGCTGGTACTGGAAAACCCCAGCGGCCTCGAGCGGCTCTCTAAAGAGGCGGCCTAGCCCCCTGGCCCAGGCCACCCGCTCCCAGGGGCGGGTGGCCGCGCCGATTTTGCGCAGCAGCCGATTAAGACCGAATTAATATAGAGGCATCCGGGGAATTGGCGTGTTGGGGTATACTCAAAAAGGGTTGGATAAGGCGCTTCAACCCCAATCCACCACAGCACAGCTCTTCGCCAAACTGCCGGCCATTCCCACCTCTCGGAGCGCATTAGGGTGAAGCCCATGGATTCAGAGCATCAAGCCCAGCTAGAGGCCGAAGCCTTGTCGCGTCGTGTATTGGTTCACGATATTCTGCGTCGCCTGCGCGGCCAGCCCAACGATCTGCTGCCCTACAGCGCGGTTTCCAGCCTGCGCCCCCGGGGTGAGTCGTACAAAGGACTGCAAACCATTGAGGTGGATAAAATCATCGGCTCGGTGGATCGCTACGGTGACTTCGATGCCGAGTTCATGCCCAAAGAGCCCTTCACCCTGGATCGCTGGACCAAGCTCCGGCAGGCCCAGCTCGAGGGCGTGGAGTTTCCACCGATTCACGTCTATAAGGTAGGGGACGCCTACTTTGTAAAAGACGGCAACCACCGCACCGCTTTAGCCAAAGCCCAGGGCCAGCACTACATAGACGCTTACGTGATCGAGCTCGAGGTGCCGGTAGATCTCGACCCCGACGACACCCTCAAAGATGTGATTCTGAAGGGCGAGTACGCCGCGTTTCTAGAGCAGACCCGGCTACCCGAGCTGCGCCCCCACCACGAGCCCATCCTGTTCAGCCGGCCCGGCCGCTACGACGTGCTGCTCGATCACATCCGCACCCATCAGTATTTCATGGGCCTTGACCAGAAGCGCTCGATTGGCTGGGAAGAGGCGGTCGCCGACTGGTACGACAACCTCTACCTGCCCACCATTCTGGAGATTCGCGAGAACGGCGTGCTGAAAAACTTTCCGGGCCGTACCGAGGCCGACCTGTACCTGTGGATCTCCGACCACCGCTACTTCCTGTCCCAGGCCATCGGGCACGATGTGGGCCCCGAAGAGGCGGCCCTTTCGGTGCAGCGCAGCGTCCAGAAAGGCCCCATCAGCCGATTTCTGGACTGGCTGGGCCGGTTTTTCGTCCGGCAGAGCCCCCAGCCTGGCTAAAGAGCACCTTGCGTCCGGCGGGGGTCTGGAGGAGGGCCCAGAGCCCCGGATGGAAAGATACTTCCAACGAATACACGAGGCCCAGTTGTTGCAGCACCGGGGCCACGGCCCCGGGCTGGGGGTGCAGTAGCTTCCAGGCCAGCAGGCGGCAGCCGGTATCCGGCAGGGTATCGGTAGGGTGCCGGGCACCCCACTCAATCAGGTAGGGCACCACCCCGCCCCAGTGCAGGCGCCCGTCCTCGGGGAGGGTGATATGCCACTCGAGGTCGCCCCGGCTGGCTTTGGTCACCGGGCCCAGCCCCAGCGCAGCGTAGCGCTCGAGGGCCTCGGTGCGGGCCACCCAGGTCAGAAGGCGCGGCGGCCCGGTGAAGCGATCCAGCTCGAACCAGCGCGGGCGGCCCGGCGCGGGCGCCTGGGGGTCAATGGCGATGATCTCCAGATACACGCCGCCCCCCAGGTTCAGCAAGCGGTTGTGGGTGCCCATCAAGGGGTGCCGCCCCCCCGCTGGTGGGAGCACCACCTCCAGGGTGTCCTGGACGTACTCCACCCCCTCCTGCAGGGTCTGGGCGGCCAGCACCAGGTGATCCAGCCGGGTCATCCGATCTTGTTGCCCTTTTCGTCGTAGCGGTAAAAACCCCGCCCGCTCTTGCGGCCCAAAAGCCCGGCCTGCACCATCTTGCGCAGCAGGGGCGAGGGCCGGTATTTGTCATCGCCCAGCCCCCGGTGCAACACCTCCATGATGGAGAGGCAGGTGTCCAGCCCGATGAAGTCGGCCAGGGTGAGGGGGCCCATGGGGTGGTTCATGCCCAGCTTCATCACCTGGTCGATGGCCTCGGGCGTGGCCACCCCCTCCATCACGCACTGGATGGCCTCGTTGAGCATGGGCAGCAGGATGCGGTTGGAGACGAAACCGGGGTAGTCGTTGACCTCCACCGGGGTCTTGCCCATGCGGCGGGCCACCTCCAGCACGGCCTGGGTGGTGGCCTCGTCGGTGAGGTGGCCGCGGATCACCTCCACCAGTTCCATCAGGGGCACCGGGTTCATAAAGTGCATCCCGATAAAGCGCTCCGGCCGGCGGGTGGCCGAGGCCAGGCGGGTGATGGGAATCGAGGAGGTGTTGGAGGCCAGGATGGCCGCAGGCTGGAGGAGGGCGTCGAGCTCGCGGAAAAGCTCGAGCTTGGTGGGCTCGTGCTCCACGATGGCCTCGATCACCAGGTCGCAGTCGTTGAGGTCGGATAGGTGGGTGGTGGTGGTGATGCGGGCCAGGGCCGCGTCGTGGGCCTGCTGGTCAAGCTTACCTTTTTCCAGCAGCTTGCCGATGGAACGCTTAATGCTGCTAAGGCCGCGCTCGAGGAAGGCCTGCTCGAGGTCGCGCAACACCACCGTGTACCCCGCCTGGGCCGCCACCTGGGCAATGCCCGCCCCCATCTGCCCTGCACCGATCACACCAATCTTGCGAATTTCCATAGCTGTATCCTACCCAATCCGAAGCACCTCAACGCGTGCGGGTCACCTTGGACAGGTTGCGCGGGGCATCGGGGTCGAAGCCCCGGGCCACCGAGAGTTCGGCGGCGAAGGGGTAAAAGGCCTGGGCCAGCAGAATGGAGTCCAGCACCGGGTGGAGCCTGCCGGGGAGCGGCAAGGGGGTGTGGGCCAGCTCCAGCGCCTCGCTTTCGGAGGAGGCCACCAGCAGGTGTCCGCCTTTGCTACGCAGGTTTTCCAGCAGGCTCAGCATGCCGGGCAGTGGTTTGTCTTTGGGAGCCAGCACCAGCAGGGGGAAGTCGGGTTCCACCAGCGCCACCGGGCCGTGCAAAAGCTCGGCGCCCGACATGGCCTCGGCGTGAAAGGCGCTGGTCTCCTTGAGCTTGAGGGCCAGCTCGTTGGCCACCGCAAAAGCGTAGCCCCGCCCCACCACCAGGCCGTTTTCTGCTTCCACCAGCGGCTCCAGCCCGGCCTGCCAGTTGGCCTCAGCGGCTTTGTACATGGCTTCCGGCAGCCTCGCCAGGGCTTCTTTGAGGGGTTTGTCTTCGGCCCAGGCGGCGACCAACTGGGCCAGCGAGGCCAGGGCGGCCAGGTAGCTCTTGGTGGCCGCCACCGCCTCCTCGAGGCCCGCCCACAGCGGCAGCACCACCTCGGCGGTCTGGGCCAGGGGGGAGTGCTCCTGGTTGACCAGGGCCAGGGTCAGGGCCCCTTCGCGCCGGGCCTGGCGGGTGACCTCGATCAGATCCGGGCTCTGGCCCGACTGCGAGATGGCGATCACCAACGCCCGGCTCAGGGCCAGGCGCTGCCCGTAAACCGTGTGCACCGAGGGGATGGCCGAGGAGCAGACCAGGCCCAGCAGGCTTTCGATTAGATACTTACCGTACAGGGCTGCATGGTCGGAGCTACCTCGAGCCACCGTCAGCGCAAAGGGCGGGGTGTGGCGGCGCAGGAAGGTGCCGAGTAACTCCATCTCGCTCTTGTTTTCTCGCAAGGCCTGCTCCACCACCGCAGGGGCTTGATGGGCTTCTTTGAACATCTTGGTTTCGACCGCTCTCATCCAGAGACCTCCACTTTCTGGCCTCGCACATACACCTCCACAAGCCGCGCCTGCTCGTCGAGCACCACCAGGTCGGCGGGCTGGCCTATTTCCAGCCCATGCGGGATTCCCAGGTACTGGGCGGCAAAGCTCGAGGTCATCTGCATCACCTCAGGCACGGTATAGCCCCAGCAGCGCAGATTATACGCAGCCCTGTCCATGGTAAGGGCGCTCCCAGCCAGGGTGCCATCGGCCAGGAAAACCCCTTGGCTTTTCTTGTAGACGCGGTGCCGCCCCAACCGGTACTCCCCCTCGGGCCGCCCTGCAGCAGCCACTGCATCGGTTACAGCATAGGTCTGGGGGATGGCTCGGGCCAGCGCACGGATGACCGCCGGGTGCACGTGCAGCCCGTCCGGAATAATCTCGGCCCAACGGGCGCGCTCGAGGCCCAGGCCCACCACCCCCGGCTCGCGGTGGTGCAGGGGGGTCATGGCGTTGTAGAAATGGGTAAAACCCTGGGCCCCGGCCTCAAAACCCGCCAGCGCCTGGGCATAGGTGGCCGCTGTGTGGCCTTGCTGCACCCGCACCCCCTGCTCACTCAGGAAGCGGATTAGCTCGAGCGCCCCTGGCCGTTCGGGGGCCAGCGTCACCACTCGAATTGGGGCCAGGGAGAGCAAATAGCGCATGGTCTCGATGCTGGGCTCGAGGGCGTAGGGCGGCTGGGCCCCCAGCCTTTCCGGGCTGATAAACGGCCCCTCCAGATGCACCCCCAGCACCCGCGCCTCACCAGGGCCGGGGTTCTGCACCACCGCAGCGATGCCCCGCAAAGCGGCCTCGAGCTCCTCCAGCGGCGCCGTAACGGTGGTGGCGAGCAGGGCGGTGGTGCCATGCCGGGCGTGGAAGCGGGCCATCCGTCGCACGGCCTGCTCCCCATCCATGCAGTCGGCCCCATCCCCCCCGTGCACGTGTAGGTCTATAAAGCCTGGCAGAATAAAGCGCTCCGGACTGCCCTGGTCGGCATCCAGTGGCTCCAGGGCCTCGATGCGCTCCGCAAAGGCTATACGACCCGGATAAGAAAGACTGGGGGTTATTAGTGTTCCCACAAGTTGCGCCATCTATCGTCCCAATCTCAGGCTGATGGCCTGTTGGTTTTCCTCCATAGGGCGTTGCCGTGGGCCATTTCCAGGCTGTGCGGAACCCGCCGCGCCGGTATGATGCCCCCGCCGGCATCTCGAGGCGCGCAAGAACCGCCCGCAAGCAATTTGGCCATGGCAGCCGGACTGCCGGGTGTGTTCACCTGGTCGAGAGCCTCCAACCGCAATAAACGCATCGCCAACCCCACCGCTCGAGCCGGTTGATGGGGGGGCTCGAGGGTGATGGGTCTGATATTGGCGGGCAGCAAAAGTGCATGCTTCATACGTTGGGTGGAAATCTGCTCTTCCTATGCAAACTGTACAGACATCCTACAGGAATACTAAACCCCGGCGCGTATGCCCAACAGATTTCAGCCACTTCTATCCACTGCCCTACCCGTTTTCGGTCTGGAACCAGCAAGCTTTACAAGCCCCCCGGCCTCAAGGTCATACTATGCAGAGGCAATCATGGAAAAGCTATTTCTTGCCACCAGCCTGATGATGGTAGACATCCCCGGCCCCACCCTGGACGCGGCCACCCGCGCCCACCTCGAGCGCTACCGCTTTGGGGGGGTGTGCCTGTTTCGCAAAAACATCCAGAACCCCGAGCAGGTTCGCCAACTGGTGGCCGAGATTCGCGCGGTGCTGGGGCCCCAGGCCTGGATTGCCATTGACCAGGAGGGCGGGGCGGTGCAGCGGGTACTGGAGTTTGCCCTGGCCCCCTCCCCGATGGCCCTGGGCGCGGTGGGGGAGGTCAAGACGGCCGAAGCGGTGGGGGCGGCGGTGGGCCGTGCCCTCATCTCGCTGGGCATCAACTGGAACTTTGCCCCCTCCGTGGACGTGAACACCAACCCCCAAAACCCGGTGATCGGCGACCGCAGCTTTGGCTCCGACCCCAAAAAAGTAGCCCGGCTGTCCCTGGCCTGGGCCCGGGGCCTCGAGCAGGCCGGGGTAATGGCTGCCATCAAGCATTTCCCCGGACACGGCGACACCTTCCTGGACTCGCACCTCGAGCTGCCAGTGGTGAATAAAACGCTGGAAGAGCTCGAGCGCACCGAACTCTACCCCTTTCGCAAAGCTGTGGAAGCCCAGATCAGCTCGATTATGAGCGCCCATATCCGCTTCCCCGCCCTGGACAAACAGCACCCGGCCACCCTCTCTAAAAAAATCCTCACCGGGTTCTTGCGTAAAAAATTGGGCTTTCAGGGCATCATCGTCACCGATGCGCTGGACATGAAAGCCATCAGCAAAAACTACCCCATCGGCGAGGCTGCCGTAAAAAGCTTGCAGGCCGGGGCCGATATGATTCTGTCGCTGGGCCAGCCCGAGGTGCATATCGCCCAGGCCACCGCCATCCAGCAAGCCCTGGAAAACGGCTCACTTTCCGAGGAACAGGCCCGGCAAAGCCAACTGCGTCTGCTGGAGGCCGCCCTGCGCTTCCCCGGCCAGGCCCAGCCCTACCCCCCAGCCCAGCAGAAGCGCGACCAGGCCCTCATGGAACAGGTGGCCCTGCGGAGCATTACCGCCTACCGCCGGCCGCTGCGCCCCCGGCGCTCGGATCGAATTTTGCTGGTCTCGGCGGGCAGCACCTTCGAGGCCGGCCCCTACGGCGAGACCCTCGCGGTCAAGGACTTTGCCGATCTGCTCAAGACCCGCTTCGCCGGGGTCAGTCAGTTTGTCTACGACCCCCAACAGGCCGATGCCTTCAAGAGCGGGCTGGAACAGGCCGCCGCCACGGCCGACTACCTGCTGGTGGTCTCGGTCGGTCGCGGCCGCCTGAGCGAAGCGGAAACCCGGCTCCTCAAGCAGGCCTTCACCCTGGGCAAACGGGCCGCGCACATCGCTTTGTGGAACCCCTACCACATCCTGAGCCTGCGCAAACCGGCCTTCGTGACCTATGGCTTCCGCGCCCCCACCCTGCGGGCCCTGGTCAAGGTGCTGGGCGGTGCGCGGGCCCGGGGTTCCTTGCCGTTCAAGCTGCGCCAAAATCGGGTTAGTCTATAGCTATGAAAGCCATTCGCGTACACCAGCCCGGCGGCCTCGAGGCCCTGCAACTGGAGGAAATCCCAGTCCCCACCCCCGGCGAGGGGCAGGCCCTGGTGCGGCTTCAGGCCATTGGGGTCAACTTTATTGATACCTACAAGCGCTCCGGCCTGTACAGCGTCCCCACCCCCTTCACGGTGGGCGAGGAGGGGGCCGGTGTGGTCGAGGCGGTGGGGCCGGGGGTGGCCGGCGTGAAGCCCGGCGACCGGGTGGTCTACTCCAACGTGCAGGGCAGCTACGCCGAGTACGCCGTGGTGCCCGCCGACAAACTGGTGCAGATTCCGGATGGGCTCGAGGCCAAAATTGCCGTGGCCGGCATGCTTCAGGGCATGACCGCCCACTACCTGGTGTACAGCACCTACCCCCTCAAGGCCGGTGAGACCTGCCTCGTGCACGCCGGGGCGGGCGGGGTGGGGCTTCTCTTAATTCAGATGGCTAAGCAAATTGGGGCCACCGTTATCGCCACCGCTTCCTCGGAGGGAAAGCGGGCCCTGGCCAAGGAAGCCGGGGCCGATTACACCCTGCCCTACGAAGGCTTCGACCAGAAAGCCCGCGAAATTACCGGCGGCAAAGGGGTGGATGTGGTCTACGACGGGGTGGGGCAGTCCACCTGGGAAGGCAGCCTGAACAGCCTGCGCATCCGGGGGATGCTGGTGCTGTACGGGCAGAGCAGCGGGCCGGTGCCTCCCTTCAACCCACAAGTCCTCAACCAGAAGGGCGGCCTCTACCTAACCCGGCCCTCCCTGTGGCACTACACCCAGACCCGAGAGGAGCTGGAGTGGCGGGCCGGCGATGTAATGCGCTGGGCCCTGGAAGGCCGGCTCAAAATTCGCATCGGGGCCGAGTTCCCCCTGGCCCAGGCCGCCCAGGCCCACCGGGCGCTGCAAAGCCGCGAGACCACCGGCAAGGTGCTGCTGATCCCCTAGCCCCCTGGTACCCCCCGCAGCGAGGGCAGCCAACTGCTCAGGCTGGGGAAGGCAATTACGATCACCAGCACAATGAGCTGGACAATAATGAAGGGAATCACCCCTTTGTAGATCTCGGTGGTCTTGACCTCCGGTGGGGCCACCCCGCGCAGGTAGAAGAGGGCAAAGCCAAAGGGCGGGGTGAGGAAGCTGGTCTGCAGGTTCATGGCCAGCACAATGCCGAACCACAATAGCTTTTGCTGCACGAAGGCCTCGGTGGAGAGGTCGTAGTGGCCAGCCATCTGCAAGGCCTCGGCCTGGGCCGTCCAGATGGCTGTGGCCGCCGGCAGCACCAGGGGCACCACAATAAAGCAAATTTCAAAGAAGTCGATAAAAAAGCCCAGAATAAACACCATCACCATCACAAACACGATGAACCCTATTTCTCCACCGGGCAGCGCCACCAGGATGTCTTTCACCAGCTTATCGCCCTCGAGGCCCCGGAAGATCAGGCTAAAAGCGGTGGCCCCAATCAGGATAAAGATCACCATGCTGGTGAAGCGCGCCGTCTCGACCACGGCATCGTAAAACACCTTCCAGGTCAGGCGGCGGTAGGAGGCCGCCATCAACAACGCTGCAATAGAGCCCACCGCCCCGGCCTCGGTGGGGGTGGCGATGCCAAAGAAAATACTACCCAGCACAAAAACAATCAGCAAAACCGGCGGCACCAGGGCCACCAAAGCCCGCCGGGCCAGCTCCCAACCCTGGTACGGGCGGGCTTCGGGCGGCAGGGCGGGGGCCAGCTTGGGCCGGAACAGGGCCACCAAGGCCACCAGCACAACCAACCCCCCTGAGAGAATAAGGCCCGGTATCAACGCCCCCAAGAACAGATCACCCACGCTGATCCCCAGTTGGTCGCCCAGCACCACCAGCACGATGCTGGGCGGAATGATCTGGCCCAAGGTGCCCGAGGCCGCAATCACCCCCGTGGCCAGGGGCCTGCTGTAGCCGTACTTGAGCATCACCGGCAACGAGATAAGGCCCATCGCCACCACGGTAGCCGCCACCACACCGGTTGTGGCCGCCAGCAGCGTACCCACCAACACCACCGCAATAGCCACCCCGCCCCGGATGGGCCCAAAAAGCTGCCCAACCGTGTCCAAAAGCTGCTCGGCCAGCTTGGATTTTTCTAAAATGAGGCCCAAAAAAATAAAGTACGGGATGGCCAGCAGGGTGTAGTTGGACATAATGCCGAAAATGCGCTGGGGCAGGCTGCCCACAAAACGAATGTCAAACTCTCCAAGGCCAATGCCAATAGCCCCAAAAATAAGCGCCACCCCGCCCAGCGCAAAAGCCACCGGGTAACCGGTAAAAATAAGCACCAGCGCGGCAATAAACATCGCCCCGCCCAGCAGCTCCACGCCACCACCCGAGAGCACCATCTAGGCCACCTCCCCTTCAGCCTCATAGGGCGGCCTGGGCAAGGCCCCACGCAGGTACGCCAGGTTCTTAATGAACTCTGATAGGCCCTGCAGGGCCAGCAGTACAAAGGCTGGAAGCAGCATCAGCTTGAGGGGCCAGCGGGGCAGCCCACCCGCGTCTAAGGAGACTTCCCGTACCTGTATCGAGAAGGCCACCAGTGGCAAAGAGACATAAAAGAGCAGCACGGCAAAAGGCACCACGAACAAAATAGATCCGAGCATATTGACCCAGGCCCGGCCTCGGTCGTCCAGGCGGGCATAGATCACATCCACCCGGATATGGCCGTTGTGTTTGAGCACATACCCTACCATCAGAAGAAAAATCAGGGAAAAAAGATACCACTGCAGCTCAAAGTAAGTGTTGGAGGCCAGGCGGGTTCCCAGGCTCTTATCCAGGCTGCGCCCAATGGCGTTGTAGGCCCCAATAGCGATCATCGGTACCACCAGCCACAGGGTCACACGCCCCACCCATTCGTTGAGCCCATCTATCAGCCGGGCTATTAAAAGCAACGCCTTCAAACCCGGCCTCCCCTAGGTAGAACAACCTGTGCGCGCATTTCGCTAACTCCTTGTTGGCTTCGCTTATGCTAGCCAGCCAACCCTTTTCAGTCAAGCAAAAATCCCCTACGACGTTGTAGGGGATTCGGCCGACGCAGCTTTACCGCAAGGTGCGGACAAAATCATCGTAGCGGAACTCGTTAAGCGCAAACCAGCGGCGGGACTCGTCGCGGAATTTCTTCCAGTTCTCGTAGATGCCACGGTAGGTGGTATCTTTGGCGGCAATTTCTTCGTACAAAGCGGTGGCCTCTCTGTTGGCCGCCTGCAGCACGCTGGAAGGATAGGGTCTAAGCTGGGTGCCAGCCCGCTGCAACCGGGCCAGCGCCGGGGCGTTTTTGGCATCGTATTCGGCTATGGTTCGATCGTTGGCCTCGGCGCAGGCCGCCTTGACAATCTCCTGGTACTCCTTGGGCAGGCTGCGCCAGCGCTCGAGGTTGATCAGAGTGGAAACTGTCGAACCGGGTTCCCACCAGCCGGGGTAGTAGTAGAAGCGGGCCGCCTTGTTCAGACCGAGTTTTTCGTCATCGTAGGGGCCTACAAACTCGGCTGCGTCGATAGCGCCACGGTCGAGCGCCAGGAAGATCTCCCCAGCCGCCAGGGTTTGCACCGTAACCCCCAGGCGGGCCATAACCTGCCCCCCTAGGCCTGGAATGCGGAAGCGCAGCCCCCTGAGGTCTTCAGGGCCCCGGATTTCCCTGCGGAACCAGCCGCCCATCTGCACCCCGGTGTTACCTGCCGGGAAGGTGATGACGTTGAAGTCGGCGGCCACCCGCTGCATGGCCTGCAACCCACCGCCAAAGTAGAGCCAGGCGTTTTGCTGGCGAGGGTTCAGGCCAAAGGGTACCCCGGTATCGAAGGCCAGCGAGGGGCTTTTGCCCACGTAGTAATAGTTAGCCGTATGGCCCATCTCAACGTTGCCGGCCTGCACCACATCCAGCACCTGCAGCCCGGGAGCAATCTCACCCGCCGGATAGGGGGTGATCTCGAACCGGCCATCGGTCATCTCGGCCACCCGCCTGGCCACAATCTCGGCAGCGCCAAACAGGGTATCCAGCGAGCGGGGCCAGCTCGTGGCCATACGCCAGCGCAAACGCGGCAGGGTCTGGGCATAGACCGGGCCAAACACGGTGCTCGCCGCTACGGCACCGACCCCCGCCTTCTTCAAGAAGTCACGTCGCTTCATTAAGCTTCCTCCTTAGCGAAAAGGTATGTTTTCTTGCACGTCTGGTGCGAAGTGATTATATGCTAGCCAATATGGGGCTTCAATAGCGATTTCAAAAACCGCTGCTTATGAAAGAGCCCAGCTTTCTTTTGCGCACAAGCCGAGCTGCAGCAAAGCAGGTTTTCCCAGTGGCGATAGGGCAGTTATCCAGCAATTCCTAACAAAAATTCCATGTTTTTAGCAGCCATCCAGGTAGGTGCTAGCGAATGTAGAAATACGTTTCGGCCACGTCGCGCACCCTCGAGCCCGAACGCTGAATGTAAATAGAGGTCTGCTGATCCCAAAGCGCCAGGCTATAAGTACCCCGGAACACAAAACCGGAGGGATGGGGGGTATCGGTATAGATGGCCCGCACCCGCTGCAAGCCAAGGGGCGGGCGCACCTCGTAGCGGAAGCCGGGCGGCCCCGAAAGCCTATGGGTGCCCGGGTTTAGAAAAACCCGATCGAATTCGTAGGCTACTCCGTCTGGATCTATGCCGACCAAAACCACGTAGCCGGGCCGGGCCAGGCTGATGATAAAGCTCACGCTATCCCCCACCCGGTAGCCAGCCGCCACCCCCCGATCCGGTTCGAAGCGGGTGATGACGGGGCTTAGTTCGACGCCAAAGCGCAGCCCCACCGTAAGACTCGAGCGCGTGGGGAAGCAAGCGGAAATCAGTACCACCAACAAGACAAGCCCTAGCTTTGCACGCATAATTCCTGACACCCATTGTACCCCACCGCGTCCGGCAGTAGCCTTGCTTAAACAAAATCTAAAAAAGCCCGGTTTGGGCCACCGGAGCAAAAGTGCGGCGGTGCGCCCCGCAAGGGCCCAGGGCCTTCAAAGCCCGCAGGTGCAGGGTGGTACCGTAGCCCTTGTGCTGCGCAAAGCCATAGCCCGGGTAGCGTTGCTCGAGCGCCTCCATGTACCGATCCCGCGCCACTTTAGCCAGGATGCTGGCCGCCGCGACCGTGGGGCTATGCCGATCGGCCTTGGGTGGTGCGCGCAGCAGGTGCGGTGCGTCGGGTCGGGATGGGTTGTTGCGCAGATACTGCTGCCACTCCTGCTCTAAGCGCAGGTAATCGGTGAGCAAGGCCTCCGGAGATACCTTAAGCTGCTCCAAGGCTCGAGCAGCCGCCAGGTGGGTTGCCCGCAGAATGCCGAGCCGGTCTATCTCGGCTACCTCAGCCCATCCCACCCCCCAGGCCAGGGCCACTGCCCGGACTTGCTCTGCTAGGTGCTCGCGCGCCCTGGGGGTGAGGGTTTTGGAGTCGCGAAAGGGGTACAGGGCTGGCTCTTTCGGAGGGGGCAGGATTACCGCCGCCGCCACCACCGGCCCGGCCAGCGCACCCCGCCCGGCCTCATCCACGCCGGCCACCCGCAAACCCAGTTTCCACCAGTCGGACTCGAGCGCTGACATTCCGGGCCCAAGCCTACCAGAATCAGGCCGACCATCGGCATTGTGCGGCAACCAACCAGCCCGCTTGTAGGGGGCGGGTGTTTCAAGTAAGAATTCACGGTGTGTCAGGTGAAGCACAAAATCTCGAGCATTGATGTTAGATTGTCCTCATCTATTTGGTACTGGCTATGCTGCCCCGCCCAGCCCCTGACCCCTACGTAACCCTCGAGGTGGCCGATCCCCTCGAGACCCTGCGGATTCGCCTCACCCTGTGGTTACTTCCCCTCGGGGCCGGGGCTGCCCTAACCGCCTGGGGGCTGTCGGTCACCTCCAACAAATTATCGCTGCCCGATCAGTATCTGCTGCTGCCAATGGCCGTGGGGTTTATCGCCCTGGAATTTCACCTCTGGCGCAATCCGCAGAACGTTCGATGGGTCTGGCAGATTGCCCTGGCCTTAATAGCAATTTACGAGATTGTCAGTCTATTTTATGAAGCCGCCTACAAACTACACCAGCGCGACGGCATTACCCCTGCAGCCTTGTGGTTTCCCATGGTCTACCTGATGGCCTTCAATCTGCTCAACCGCAGACAGGCCTTGCGTTTTTCGCTGGTGTATCTGGTTCTGGGTTTGCTGGCGGGCGCAGTGGGCATGCTCATGAGCCCTTCCATTAACGTCTCCTCTATCAATACCGCCCTGCAGTTCACCTTTTCCAACATCGCCTACCTGGCCTTGCTGTACATGTTTGCTTACCTGCGCCGGCACTACGCCCAGATGCACCAGATGGCCCATACCGATGCCCTCACCAACCTGACCAACCGCCGGGCCATGCAGCAAAAACTGGAGGGTGAGCTGGATCGGGCCCGCCGCTACAATCGCCCTTTTGCACTCCTGCTGGCCGACCTCGACCATTTCAAACAAATCAACGATACCTACGGCCATTCGGTGGGCGATCAGGTTTTGCGGGAGGTGGCCGGGCGGCTGGCGCAGCACCTGCGTGAGAGCGATAGCCTGGCCCGGTGGGGCGGTGAGGAATTTCTGATCCTGGCCCCTGAGACCGACCTTCAACAGGCCTACTTGCTGGCGCAACGGCTGCTGGGAGCCATCCGCGAAAGCCCCATATCGGGCGTGCAGGTCACGCTAAGTCTTGGGGTGGCCTGCTACCGGCAAGGTGACAGCATCGCCGCCCTGCTAAGCCGCGCCGACGAGGCCATGTACCGGGCCAAGGCCGGTGGCCGCAATCAGATTGTGCTGGAAGAGGAACTCGAAGACATCGTTATTCCTTCCCACTCCACCACACCGGAGTTGTGAGCGCAGCCTGTTTGCCAAACAGCCGTCCTGATTGGAGATAAGCTATAGCCATGCAATTGGACGAGCTATCGCCCCGCACCCTGCGCGATCCCTACGGCTACAGCGGCAAGTGGCACTTTTACCCTGCGGACGTACTGCCCATGTGGGTGGCCGACATGGACTTCCCCATCAGCCCGGCCATCACCCAGGCCATTGTAGAGCGGCTGCAGGAGCGGGTGGGCTATCCCCAGATGAAAGGGGATGGGCTGCTGCTGGAACGCATTATTCAGCAGCAAAGCCAGTTCGGTCTGGAGGGTCTTACCCCCGAAAACCTGCTGCTCACCACCTCGGTGGTGCCGGCCATCTACGCCAGCGTGCTGGCCCTGAGCAGCCCCGGCGATGAGGTGATCACCCAGGTGCCGGTCTATCCTCCGTTTCTCAACGCCCTCAGCGAGCACCACCGCATCGCCCGGCACAACCCGCTGCAACCCACCCCCAGCGGCTGGGAGATTGACTTTGATCAGCTCGAGCGCCTGGTGACCCCCCGCACCCGGCTACTGCTGCTGTGCAACCCCCAGAACCCCACCGGGCGGGTCTTCCGACGTGACGAGCTGGAGCGACTGGCC
Organism: Meiothermus ruber DSM 1279; assembly: GCF_000024425.1. Taxonomy (NCBI): domain Bacteria; kingdom Thermotogati; phylum Deinococcota; class Deinococci; order Thermales; family Thermaceae; genus Meiothermus; species Meiothermus ruber. The sequence goes on along the minus strand of NC_013946.1, from coordinate 390,309 downwards.
GAGTTTGCCCTGCGCCACCGCCTGTGGGTGATGTCCGACGAACTCTGGGCCGACCTGATTTACGAGGGCCAGCACATCCCCATTGCCTCTTTGAGCCCCGAGATTGCCCAGCGCACCGTGACCCTCACCGGGCCCTGCAAGTCGTACAACACCGCCGGGCTGGGCGGCGGGGTGGCCATCAGCCACAACAAGCAGATCCTGAGCGCCATGGCCCAGGTTAGCAAGGGCCTTGGGGGCCACCCCAACGTGCTCGCCATGGCAGCCTGGCGGGCTGCGCTCGAGCACGCCCAGGACTGGCTACAGCAGGTGCGGGCCTACCTGAAGGGCAACCGCGACCTCGTCACCGGGTTTATGCAGCAGCGCCTACCCCAGGTGGGCTACCGGCCCCCGCAAGGCACCTACCTGGCCTGGCTGGACTTCTCACAAACGCCCCTGGCCCAGGAGGCGCACAAGATCATGCTGGAACAGGCCAAAGTCGGCCTCAACGATGGCAGGATGTTCGGGCCGCAGTACCAGGGCTGGCTGCGTCTAAACTTTGCGACCAGCCGCTCGCTCGTGCAAGAGGCGCTCGAGCGCATTGCACGGGTAGTCCAGGCGGTCGATTAGGCGCTCCACCACCGCTTGACCCCCGCGGGAAGCCCCCAGCGGTACAGCCCATCTACCGTTTGAGCATCTCCCGTCCCACCAGCACATACTCCTCCCAGGCCCGCACCGCCCGGGGATCTGGAACGTTTTGCACCAAAGTTCCGGCCAGCACTGCTTTTTCATAGGCTGCCAGGCGATGAACAGCGTGTTTGAAGTGGGGTATGGATCGCGCCCTCAAATAAGCGAAGGCGCGCACCCCCTCGAGGGAGGGAAAGGGCGGCACCAGGGTCACCAGAACCCGCCACGGGAGGTCGCTTAGCATCGGCAAAAACTGCTGCAAACTCGCCAAGGAAAGCAGCCCCGGCGAGGTGGGCACCACCACCAGGTCGGCCTTGCCCGCGTACTCGCGCAGGGTCTTGCCCTTCGGGTGTCCCGCCGTATCAATTACAACGTGCTCAAAGCGCTTGGGTCGGGCCTCCTCCGGGCCGGCCACCTCAAAGGGCAGTCCGGGCCCCTGGCGGGCCCAGACCAAGGCACCCTGGGCGGGGTCGGCATCGATCAGCAAGGTGGGGCCGCGAAGCCGCAAAAACGCGGCCAGGTGCACCGCGGTGGTGGTCTTGCCCACCCCGCCTTTGAGCGAGGTAACCAGGATGCGCATTGCTCGGCAGCCCCCCACCGCAGCAGGGGCTCAGGCGGTGGGCTCAATCAGGCCATAATTGCCGTCACGACGCCGATAAATCACGTTAATCTGCTCGGTATCGGCGTTGCGGAAAACAAAGAAGTCGTGGCCTAGGGCTTCCATCTCGAAGGCGGCATCTTCCGGGGTCATGGGCTTCATGTGAAAGCGTTTGGTACGCACGATGCGGGGCTCGGCCTCTTCCTCGGTTTCGAGGTGGGCGCTTCCAGCCAGAACAGCTTCTGGAACCGCATGGCGCGCGCGCTGAAAGTGGCGTTCTTTGTAACGCTTGAGCTGGTACTCGAGGCGGTCAATCGAGCGATCAATGGCCGCGTACATATCGGGGTCGGCCTCCTCCACCCGCACAATACCCCCCGGCACATTGACCTGAATCTCGGCCTTGGCCTTGCGCTCGATGCGCGGGCCCTGGGCCATCGAGAGCACCACTTTGGCCTCAACGTTGTTATCAAAGTAGCGATCCAGGCGGGCCATCTTCTTGTCCAGGTAGTTCTTGAGGGCCTCGGTGATCTCAATTTGGCGACCAACCAGTTTGTAAACGTTCATCATCGCCCTCCAATCGTGTCCCGAGTTGGCTTCCCAGGCGGGGTTTCGGGATGGCGAAGGCACTCGGAAACCTCCACCAAGTCCGGGATTCCCGAAACGCTGCTTTTAGGTTTTCAAAATGCCCTCTCGCCTGGTACCTCAATACTACCATCCCCCAGCGAGGGATATTTGTCCAACTGCTCCATCAAACCAGGCTGTACCTCCCCTCCCGGTCATCGCGCACCAACTGGCCGGCCTTGAGCACCACCACCCGCTGGGGATAGGCTTCCACCAGATCGCGGGAGTGGGTCGCCACCAGCACGGTGGCCCCTCGAGCGTGCACCAATTTGAAAATTTCCAGCACCGCCAGGGCGTTGGCCGGGTCGAGGTTGCCGGTGGGTTCGTCGGCCAGCAAAACCTGGGGGTCGCCCACCAGGGCCCTGGCAATGGCCACCCGCTGGGCCTCCCCCACCGAAAGTTCGTCGGGGTAGGCCCGCTTCTTGTGAACAATCCCCACCTGGCGCAACACACGGGTCACCCGCAGATCCCATTCGTGTCTGGGCACCCCCAGCACGTGCAGGGTGAAAAGCAGGTTCTCTTCGACGGTGCGATCCCTCAGCAGCCGGTGATCCTGGAAGACCACCCCGATCCGCCGGCGGTGCAGGGCAATGCGGTCGCCGTGCAGGGCTTTAAGGTTCTCACCGGCAAAATAAACCGCCCCTGAGGTGGGCTCGAGGCGCTTCAAGATCAGATTTAGCAGGCTCGATTTACCCGCGCCCGAGTGCCCGACCAGAAAAACAAACTCGCCTTTTTTGATTTCCAGGTTCAGGTCGAAGAGGGCCTTGGTCTGGGTACGGGGGTACTCGAGCATCACCCGATGAAAGTGGATCATCGGTTTCCAGGGTACAACAAGGTGCCGCTCGAGAGCTCGGCAATGTTTGCAGGTGAACACTTCGCTCTCATCTACAACCGCTACACTGGGGTCTTAGGTGAACGAGACCATGAAGCGCAGAGCCTGGTTAATTGTGCTGGGTGGCATCCTGGCCGCCCTTGTTTATGCCCAGCTTTCGGGGGGGGTTGCCGAAGCCTTCAACCGCAACCCCTACGGACAAGCCCTGGTACAGACCTATCAACTCCTGCAAACCCAGTATCTGACCCGCCTCGAGCCCGACCAGCTCAACCGCGTGCTCGAGGGCGGCATCAGGGGCATGCTGGGGGCTTTAGAGGACGAGTTTACCAGCTACTCCCCGCCCCAACGGGCCAGTCTGCGCAACCAAGATATCCAGGGTGAGTTCTTTGGCATCGGCGCCACCCTGGCCCCCAACGAAAACGGCGGCGGCGCACGGGTGCAGGGGGTGATCCGGGGCCTGCCGGCCTTCAACGCCGGCATCCGGGCCGGGGATATCATCGTGGAGGTCAACGGCCAGGACGTCACCAAGCTCGATCTGAACGAAATTGTGGCCCAGATTCGGGGGCCGCAAAACACCAAGGTCACCATTGGCATCCGCCGGGAAGGCACCAACGCCATCCTGCGCTTCGAGATGATCCGGCAGCGGGTCGAGATCATCTCGGTCTCCAAAACCATCCTGCCCGGCAACGTGGGGTACGTGGCGCTGGAAACCTTCGGCAACGTGCGGGTCATCGAGCAGCTCAACGCCGCCCTGAACGAGCTGAAGCAGCGGGGTGTGCAAAAGCTGGTCTTCGACCTGCGCGACAACGGCGGCGGTCTGCTGGATCAGGGCTGCCAGGTGGCCCGGGCCTTTATCCGCGAGGGGCCCATCGTGTACACCCGCACCCGCAACGAGACCCGGCTCTACTGCGAGGCCAACGGCCAGGTCACCTGGAGCGGCCCAATGGTGGTGCTGATCAACGGCAACTCGGCCTCGGCTTCGGAGATTGTGGCCGGGGCCATGCAGGACACCGGGCGGGCCAAGGTGATCGGTGAGACCTCGTTTGGCAAGGGTGTGGGGCAGAATGTGATTGATCTGGCCAACGGTGGCGACCTGACCCTGGTCACCTTCGAGTGGCTCACCCCCAAGCGCCGTGGCATTAACAAGCAGGGCATCAAGCCCGACATCGAGGTCAAGGACACCCGCTTTGAGGTGCCGGTGGCCTTTGAGGGCACCGGGGCCAAGCCCGGCGAGACCGTGACCATCACCATCGGCGGCCAGACCTTTACCACCAAGGCCGACGCCCAGGGCAAGTTCAACTTCAGCCAGCCCCGGCCCGCGGTCAACCTGCCCGCCGAGCGCGGCCAGGCCGAGGTAGACCTGAACAAGGACGCCATTTTGCGGCGGGCGCTGGAAGAGCTTCGGTAAGACTGTTGCGCCCAGGCCGAAAGCTCAAAAGCAGGTTTTGCACCCTTGCCAAGAGCTTTCGGCCTTAGGCTTTAAACCGTGGCGATGATCCGGCTGGAAGACCTCAGCAAGCGGTACGGCTCTTTTGTGGCCCTGGACGGCCTGAACCTGGAAGTACGGCCCGGCGAGACCCTGGCCCTGCTCGGGCCCAACGGCGCGGGCAAAAGCACCACCATCAAGGCGCTGGTGGGGTTGTTGCGGCCCAGCCGGGGCCGGGCCCTGGTAGGGGGGGTGGATGTCTGGAAAGACCCGGTGCGGGCCAAGGCCCAGTTCGGTTACGTGCCCGACCGGCCCTACCTATACGGCAAGCTCTCGGGCCTCGAGCTCCTGCGCTTTGCCGCTGGGATCTACCGCCTGCCCAGGGCCCAGGCCGAGGCCCGCATCGAGGAACTGCTGGTGCAGTTCCGCCTCGAGCGCTTCGCTTCCTCGCTGATCGAGACCTACTCGCACGGCATGCGGCAAAAGCTCTCGCTGGCCATGAGCCTTCTGCACGCCCCACCGGCCCTGATTCTGGACGAGCCGATGGTGGGGCTCGACCCCCACGCCACCCGGCTGGTCAAGGACTTGTTGCGCGAATATTCCAAGAACGGGCGGGCGGTGCTCTACGCCACCCACCAGCTTCACCTGGCCGAGCAGGTCGCCGACCGGGTGGCCCTGGTACACCGGGGGCGTCTGCTGGCCCTGGGCTCCCCTAAGGAACTCCTGCACCAGCACGGCTCGAGCGACCTCGAGGAGTTCTTCTTACGCCTCACCGAAGACGCCAGTGAGTCCGCCAGCGTACTGGCCTAGTTGAGGGTGCGGTGGGCATCCGGCAGGCGCAGGGCAAAGGCCGGTATCTCGACGCGGAACAGCGCGCCCAGCATGTTCTGGAAGGTATAGAAACCCCACATTAAGCCAGGGGGGTGGGCCAAGGGGCAAAAACTGTTGTATCTGTAAAGCTGACCGGGCTCGAGGATGGGCTTCTCACCCACCACCCCCTCACCCTCCACGTGCACCACCCCACCCCAGCCGTCTTGAATGAACCATTCCCGACGCAGGAGCTGCACCGTCTCGTGGCCCTGGTTTTCCAGGGTGATGAAGTATACAAAGACGTGCTGCCCGGGCCTCGAGTGCGCCTGGGCGTAGACCACCTCTACCTTCACATGGATGTCGTTCCGGATGGGCAAGCTCGCCGACACTTTATGAGCATAACCCTTCTCCTGTAAATCCGGATGTTGGGGGCGGTACTCCCACTGGAGCGGGAAGAGACTTCAAGAGCAGCACCTCCAGCCCTACATTGGGATTAACGCACTAAACCGTCCGAACTAAAGGGGGTCGTCCTGAAAAACGACCGTTTTCAGGTACAGCGACTCTGGCACATGCAGGCTCCAGGGGTGGTCGGGCGGGTTGTAGTGGACGGCGTGCACCCGCAGGCGGCGGCCTTCATCGGCAGCGGCCCGGCGGGTCACCTCGAGCAGCGCGTCCACGCCCAGGTAGTAGGCACAGCTCGAGAGCCACAGCCAGCCCTCCCGATCCAACAGCCGAAGGGCCGGCCGCAGCAAGTCCACCAGCAGCCGCTTGACCCTGGGCAGTTCGTCGGGCTTTTTAACCAGGGTGGGGGGGTCGAGCAAGACGTGCCGGAAGGGCGGGGTTTTACCTCGAGCCAGATCCTCCAGCACCGCCACCGCATCACCCTGGCGGATATCCACCCGCAAGCCCTGCATCGAGGCAGCCCGATCCAGCACAGCCAAAGCGTCGAGGTCTTTATCCACCGCCAGCGCATAAGCCCCTTTGCGGGCTGCACGCAGTGCAAAGGCCCCCACGTAGCTGTAGACATCCAGCACCCGCTCACCCGGCCCCACCACCTGCTCGAGCCGCCGGCGGTTCTCCCGCTGGTCGAGGTAGTAGCCGGTCTTCTGGGCCAGGGCCAGGGGAATCTGGAAGACCAGGCCGTCTTCCTGCACCTCCAGCACCGATGGCGCCTCACCGTACAGCACACCCACCCGCTCCGGGAGTCCTTCCTGGCGGCGGCTGTCCACATCGGAGCGCTCGTAGATGCTGGCTGGCTGCAAGGCCTCGATCAGGGCCGGTAGCCAGTGCGCCCGCAGGGCTTCCATGGCCCGGTTGCGCACCTGCACCACCAGCACACCACCAAAACGATCCACCACCAGCCCCGGCAGCCCATCGGCCTCGGCGTGCACCAGGCGGTGAAAGGGGTCTAGCTGGGCCCGTTTTTTCTGGGCCCGCTCGAAGCGCTGCAGGAAAAATCTTTTGTCGAGCGGCCCCTCGTCGAAGCGGTAGACCCGCACCGCCACCCGGCTTTGGGGGTCGTAATACCCCACCCCCAAAAAACCCTCTTCTTCGGAATAAACCTGCACAACCCCGGCCTGTTCTGGCACCGAAGCCAGTTCGTCGGCAAACAGGCCCGGATAAAAGTTGCGCACTTTTTTGCCTTTGCCCGCTTTAGCAATTACCCGGTTCACCTGCGCCCTCAATATCGCTTCTTACTTTTTCGACAAACTCAGGAACCTGCCCGGCAAATCAAGGCCCGCAGGTGTGGTAACCTTGAAAAAAAGATGGTGGGCCGTGCAGGACTTGAACCCGCGACCTGGCGATTATGAGTCGCTTGCTCTGACCAACTGAGCTAACGGCCCCCAAGCAGGGACTAGTCTAGCGGGTTTGGTCAATTTGCTCAACGCGGGGGGGGCGGATGCCTGTCCTGGCCGGTTATCTGGTCTTCCAGCTCACCGATGTAGGCGGCCAGGGTATTGCCGGCCTTCTCGATATCCTCGCGCAGTTCGTCCTCCAGCCGATCTATGCGCTCGGCAATAGCCTGCAACCTGGCCTCGAGCCCCGTCGGGCTCTGGGCTTTGAGACCAGCCAGTTCGCCCTCGAGCCACTTTTTGAGCTCCGAGAAACGGCTGGCCTCGGCCTCGTCGGCCAGCTTGCGGGCGGCCAGCAGCTCGCGGGCGTAGCGCTTGACCTCGAGCAGGGCGGCGGTCTCGAGCCCCACCGTATACATAAAATAAATGGCCACCAGCACCGCCATGATGGTAAGCATCACGATGCCGAACGGAGCGGTGATCTGGGTAAAGAAGAGCGAGAGTGTTTTCTCCTCGCTAAAAACGGCCCAGTTTCGCCAGGCGAATACCGCCATCGCGACGATCAGCACCAGTAGGAAAACGTTACGCCCTCGCATCTTCTAGCCTCGTACGATTATATCTCACCCAATTAGCCCGGCTAGGCGCTCGAGGCCCTGCGCAGCCGATCCATAATGGCCCTTCCCAGCCCCACCTCGGGGATCGGCTCCGCGTAAATGGCCTCCAGGCCCAGCCGGTCGAGCTGGTGCAGCGCTTCAAACAGATGGGCGGCAGCCTCCAGCAAGCTGCCAGTTGGAGACAGCACCTTAACCACCTTGAACCCCTTGGGCACTTCCTGAAAAGCCAGGTAGCCCACCCGCTTGCGAAGGCCCAGGGGTATCTCGCTGGGCGGGGCGATGCGAATGGGGGTATGGGGCGCGTAGTGCTGGGGCAACTGGCCCGGAACCAGGGGTTTTTCCCGCGCCCCCACCTGCAGCTCCAGCCTACCCAGCACCCTCTCCAGCTCCTCCACCGCCACCGCACCATAGCGCAGCACGGTGGGTTTCTCGGCTAGCAAAACAATGGTGGACTCTACCCCAAACTCGGTTCGCCCCCCATCCAGGATCAGATCCACCCGCCCCCCCAGCATCCGCTCGACGTGTTCCGCCCGGGTGGGGCTCAGGTAGCCAAAGGGATTGGCGCTGGGCGCGGCCAGCGGCAGGCCAGCCCGCCGGATCAGCTCCTGGGCCACCGGGTGGGCCGGCATGCGCACCGCCACCGTCGGGAGCCCCGAGGTCACGAGGCCTGGCACCCGCTCCGACCTGGGCAGCACCAGCGTGAGGGGGCCCGGCCAGAAGCGCTCCATCAGCCGCTCGGCCAGCGCTGGAACCTCCTGTACCACCTTTTGCAGCATCCCCCGATCGGCCACATGGACGATCAGTGGGTCGAAGCTGGGGCGCTGTTTAGCCTCAAAGATTCTGGCCGCGGCCCGGGCGTCCAGGGCATTGGCCCCCAGGCCGTAAACGGTCTCGGTCGGAAAAGCCACCAGCCCACCACTGCGGATAATCTGGGCGGCGCGCTCGAGGTTTTCGGGGGTGGGCGGTACAACCATACCAACCCGCACATCATAGCAGAGTGGGTTTAGTAGCCTGCAAGTGAAGCGGTAGACTGAGGCCATGAGTTGGCTGCAACGCCTCAAAGAAGGCCTGAGTAAAACCCGCGACAACCTGGTCAAAGCCATCCCCTGGGGCGAAGACCCCGAGGCGGTGTTGGAGGAGCTCGAGTTCGCCCTGATTGCCGCCGATGTGGGGGTGGAGGCCACCCAGGAAGTTCTGGAGGAGGTGCGTCAGTCGGGCAAAAAAGACCTGCGCGAGGCGCTAAAGCAGGCCCTCACGGTGCAGCTCGAGCCCGACCGCTTCCGGGCCAAAATCCGCAAGGCGGGCTTCAACCCCAACGCTAAAAAATCCACCGTGGAGCCCGCCGGCAAGGTGATTCTGATGGTGGGGGTCAACGGGGTGGGCAAGACCACCACCATCGCCAAGCTGGGGCAGTACTACCAGAGCAAGGGCAGAAGCGTGATGTTCTGCGCCGGCGACACCTTCCGGGCCGCGGGCGGGGCCCAGCTCGGGCTGTGGGGGGAACGGCTGGGCATCCCGGTGATTCAGGGGCCGGAGGGTTCCGACCCCGCCGCCCTGGCCTTCGACGCGGCCTCGGCCCGCAAGGCCCGGGGCCTGGATCTGCTGCTGGTGGACACCGCCGGGCGGCTGCACACCAAGCACAACCTGATGGAGGAGCTGGCCAAGGTCAAGCGCTCCATCGCCAAGGCCGACCCCGGCGAGCCCGGTGAGGTCTGGCTGGTGCTGGACGCGGTCACGGGGCAGAACGGCCTCGAGCAGGCCAAAAAGTTCCACCAGACCGTGGGCCTGACCGGGGTGATCGTCACCAAGCTGGACGGCACCGCCAAGGGGGGGGTGCTGGTGCCCATCGTGCGTACGCTGGGCGTGCCCATCAAGTTTATCGGGGTGGGCGAGAAAGCCGACGACCTGCAACCCTTCGACGCCGGCGAGTTTGTGGAGGCTCTGCTGGGCGCATGACCCCCCGCGACCTGTACCCCCTGTACCGCCCGCTGGCCTCCAGGCTGCATTCCGGCGAGGTAGAAGGCATCCCCTACCTGCTCCAGCCCAACTGCCCCCTGCTGCTCGCCAACACCGCTTTTGGCTACCTCGAGGCCGCCCAAAAGGAGCTCGAGGCCCGTTTCCGGGCTGTGGGAGCACCCCCAGCCTTTACCGTGCTCGAGGGCTCCGAAACCTCGGCCTTGCTGGCATCGGGCTACCAGGCGACGGCCGCGTTCGAGCTTTGCCAGTCCGAGCCCAGCCCCCGCGCCCACTGGACCGAGCAGGTGCCCTGGTCGGAGGCCTGGTCCATCGCGCGCATCCTCACCGAGGCCTACCAGGCCCCCCAGTGGCGCTTTGCCCTGGCAGAGCGGGTCGGTAAGCTGCTGCAAGACCCCCACAGCCAGGCCTTTGTGGCTTACCTCTACGGCGATGCGGTAGGGGCCATCCTCACCCATCAGAACATCGGCCTCCTGGCCGGAGTGGTGCCCCCACGGCTGGGGAACGGGGTGGGCGCGGCCCTGGTGGGGCGCATCCACCCCCGGCTCTTCGTGCGCCTGGCCGGAACCGAGGCCGAGCTGCCTGGCCGCGTCCTAAGCCGCTTCATACGTTACGCCTTAGAATGAGCCCGATGCAGACCCAATCCACCCCGCTCGACAGAAACGCGCTCTTACTGGCCTTTGCCTGGCTGGTGGCGCTGGTCGCCACCCTGGGCAGCCTCTACTATTCCGAGGTGCGCAACTTTATCCCCTGCACCCTGTGCTGGTACCAGCGCATCGCCATGTATCCCCTGGTATTGATCCTGGGCCTCGCCACCTGGCGCAACGACGTTCATATCCGGCCCTATGCCCTCACCCTGTCGCTGGTGGGCCTGTTCTGGAGCAGCTACCACCTTCTGGAGCTATGGGTGCCGGGCCTGGCCCCCAACGTCTGTAAAGGCCCCATTCCCTGCAACGTGGAGTACATTCCCAGCTTCCCCATCCCGCTGCAGGCTGGTATCGCTTTCACGCTTATCTCGCTGGCGCTGTTTTTGCTGCGCCCCACCCGGCGTTCGTAGCGGCTAGGCGCTTTTACGCACCCAGTAGGTCACCCAGAGGGTGCAGAACAGGGCCACGCCCAGGGGTAGGGCGATGGTGAGCGCCAGGGTGGGGTCAAAGAGCGCAAAAAGCGCGCCAGCACCCATCAGGATGAGGGCAGTGAAGGCAAAGGCCCGGTGCCCGGAGAGCTCGAGGCGCTCAACCAGCGACCTCTTCTCGGTTGTGTTCTGGCGCAGGGCTTTGGTCAGGCCCAGCATGGCGTACCAGGCCAAAGCCAGCATGACCGAGATCACCAGCAGCGCATCGCGCCAGGAGCCCACAGTCTGCACCAGCCACACGTAGAGCAGTTGGGTCGCCAGCGTAAGGCCCAGGTGGATGCGGCTTTGCAGGCGGTTCTGGGCCGGGCTCAGGCTCACCTCCGCCGAGACCCATAGGGCCATGGCCCAGGCCAGGAGCGCAAACACCAGGGCCAGCAAAAGGTCAATAGCCATCGGTCACCACGTTGAGCAGGGGCTCACCCCGCAGGTAGCGCGCCACCTGCTCCCGCACCAGCCGGAAGCCCCGCTCGAACAGCTTGGGGGTGGAGCCGGCGATGTGGGGGGTGAGAAAAACCTCCGGCAGCGACCACAGCGGGTGTCCTTCGGGTAGGGGCTCGGGGGCGGTCACATCGGTGACCAGGCGCACCCGCTGGGCCCGGATGGCCTCCACCAGGGCCTCCTGGTCTACGGTTTTGCCCCGCCCCGCATTCACAAACAGCACCCCCGGCTTCATCAGGGCCAACTGGGCTGCCCCCACGAGCTTATCGGTCTGCGGTGTGTAGGGCAGCAGGTTTACGATCACATCGGCCTTTGGGAGCAGCTCGGGCAGCTCGGCCCAGGTGTGCACGCCCGGGCGGGCCGTGCGGGCCACCCGCAGGAACGAGACCCCAAAAGGAGCCAGGCGCTCCTCGGTGGCTCTGGCGATGGAGCCATAGCCCAGGAAGAGCACGGTGGAGCCCTCGAGGTCGTCCACCCAGCGGTAGGCCCAGCGCTGCTCGTGCTGAGCATCGCGGAACTCGGGAAAGCGCTTGATGGCGCTCAGTATCGCAGCCACAATCCACTCCGAGACCGGAATGTCGTGCACGCCGGCAGCGTCACACAGCACCAGGCCGGGGGGCAGGTAGGGCAGAATCCAGTCCACCCCGGCGGTGAGGGTCTGCACCACCTTGAGCTCTTTGAGGTTGGGGAGCTCGGCGAAGAAGCGCCGGGCCCCGCCATAAGGGGCCACCGCGAACTCGGCCTGGAGGGCCTTCTCCGACAGAGGCCCCTCTTTGGGCAAAAAAGCGATCTCCACCCCTTCCGGAAAACCCTGCAGCAACCGGGCCTCCACCGCTTCGGGAACCAGTACGATCATCAAGGGTTACTATATCGTGCCGGGGGCCTCCCCAAAGCCTGTACAATCACCCTAGCCGTGAGCAATGCGACCGATATTCAAACCCGCAAGCGCAAGCACCTCGAGGTCTGCCTCCGGGAGCCCGTGGCATACACCCGGCTCACCACCGGGTTTGAGCGCTACCGCCTGCGCTACCGGGCGCTGCCCGAGCTGGCGTTGGAGGAAGTAGACCTGACCACCCGGTTTCTGGGCAAAACCCTACGGGCCCCCTTTCTGATCGGGGCCATGACCGGCGGCGAGGCCCACGGGGGGCGCATCAACCGGGCCCTGGCCCAGGCCGCCGAGCAGCTGGGGGTGGGCATGATGCTGGGCAGCCAGCGGGTGATGCTCGAGCACCCCCAGGCCCGCGCCAGCTTCCAAGTGCGCGCAGTAGCCCCCAACACCCTGCTGGTGGGCAACCTGGGGCTGGTGCAGCTCAACAAGGGGTACGGCCTCGAGCACCTCGAGCAGGCGGTCAAACTGGTGCAGGCCGATGCCCTCGCCCTGCACATCAACCCCCTGCAAGAAGCCCTGCAGGTGGGGGGCGACACCGACTTTAGGGGCCTCCTGGATAAGCTGCGGGGCCTGCTGCCCCAGCTACCTTTTCCGGTGGTGCTCAAAGAGGTGGGCCACGGCATCGGGCGGGAAATTGCCCAGCAACTGGCCCCCCTGCCTTTTGCCGCGCTGGACGTGGCCGGCGCCGGCGGCACGAGCTGGGCCCGGGTGGAGGAGCTGGTGCACCACGGGCGCATCCTGCACCCCGAGCTGGTGGAGGTGGGCATCCCCACGGCGCAGGCCCTGGTGGAGTGCCGGAGCGTGCTGCCCCACCAACCCCTCATCGCCTCGGGGGGCATCCGCAACGGCACCGAGGCCGCCAAGGCCCTGGCCCTGGGCGCGCAGGTGGTGGCGGTGGCCCGCCCGCTGCTGGAACCGGCCCTACAGGGCCCCGAGGCGGTGGTGGCATGGATCAAAAACTTCCTGCACGAACTGCGGGTTGCCCTCTTCGCTATCGGGGCCCGCACCCCGGCCGAGGCCCTGGGCCGCATCGAACAGGTGCAGTAAAAAAGCCCCCGGCGCCGGGGGCTTTTGATTCTGGTTGCGGGGATAGGATTTGAACCTATGACCTTCGGGTTATGAGCCCGACGAGCTACCAGACTGCTCCACCCCGCGTCGGTCGCCGCATGTGACAGCTTTTACATATTAACCGCGAACGCCCATTTGGTCAAGACTGCTATAAGAACGCGAGGTTCATTTGCCGCTTGTGCCCTTTCTTCACGTGCTACAATGGGCCGCAAGATGAGTTTTAACTTGAAGGAGACGCTATGAAACAACTTTTGTGCGCGGCGCTTCTATTTGTTTCGCTGAGCTGGGCGCAACAAAGCCAGCCTCCTGCGATAGAGCAGACCCTGCAGCAGGCCCAGGCCGCCCTCGAGGCCGGGCGTCTGAACGAGGCCGTGCAGGGTTTTGAAGCTGTGATTGCTCGCGACTTCACCAACTACAGCGCGCACTTCGGACTGGGGCTGGCCCTATACCGCCTGGGTGATTTGCGGGGGGCAGCCTTCGAGTTCACCCAGCTCACCGTTCTCGACCCCAACCGCTTTGAGGGCTGGTTCAACCTGGGGGTGGTGCGCGACCGCCAGGGCCAGGCCGCCGAGGCCGCCGAGGCCTTTGGCAAGGCCATCGAGGTGGGCGAGAAGGCTGGCCTTGGCCTCAACGAGCTCAAACCGGCCTATATAGGCCAGGTTAAGGCCCTGCGCACCCAGGGCCAGCATGAGGCCGCTGCAACTGCTGCCCGCAAGGCGCTGGAAAAAGCCTCTGGCGACCTCGAGCTGACCTCGCTGCTGGCCGATAGCCTGGTCAAAGCCAACAAGCCCCTCGAGGCCCTACCCGTGCTGTACCAGATTCTAGCCAAAGACCCGGCCAACACCCAGGCCGTCTCGCAGATTGCCGATATCTACATGGCCCAGGGCCTGCCCCTGCGGGCCCTGCGGGAGATCGACCGAGGGCTGGAGGCCGCCAAAGACAACGCCGTGCGGGCCCAATTGCTGCTCAAGAAATCCACCCTGCAGCAGGGCCGTGAGCAGCAGGCCACCCTGCAGGAGGCCGTCCGCCTCGACCCCAAACTGTGGGCGGCGCACTACAACCTGGGTGTGGCCCGCCTGCGCGATGGCAACGCCCGGGGGGCGCTGGAGTCCTTCCAGAACGCCTATGCCCAGAACCCCGACGAGCCCAGGGTGCTGCTGGGTTTGGCCACCACCCACGACCGCCTGGGCCAGGCCGCTGAAGCCGCCCGCTTCGCCGAAATGGCCGCCAAAGCCAGCCAGGGTACCGACCGGCTCGAGGCCCTGTTCCTGCAAGGCAAGTCTGCATACACCCTGCGCCGCTACAGCGAGGCAGCCGAGTTGCTGTCACAGGTAACCCAGCAAAAAGCCGATAACGCCGAGGCCTGGTTCTTTCTGGGGGTTGCGCAGTTCAACCTGAAGGACTATGCCGCCGCCGCCGAATCGCTGGAAAAAGCCCAGGCCCTGGCCCCTAGCGCCGCCACCGCGGCCAACCTCGGGGCTGCGCTCTACTCGGCGGGAAGGTACTCCGATGCCGAGCGGGTGCTCTCCCAGGCGGTAACCCTGGATGGCCGCAACGCGGTGGCCTGGTACAACCTGGGCCTCACCCTGCGCTCGCTGGGCCGCGTGGCCGAAGCCCGACGGGCCTGGCAGCGCTCCGCCGACCTGGGTTACGCCCCAGCCCGCGATTTATTGCGGTAGATTGATGGCATGGGTTGGATTCGAGCAAACTGGTTGGATGCGCTGATCTTCCTCTTGGTTGCAGCCATTATGGCAGGTGTGGTGTTCTTTTTGGTCGGGGTTAATCCGTTTAGCGGCCCGCAGGGGAATCCGGCCCCCCCACCAACCGCTGCACCCCAACCCCAGACGGCCCCTGCAACCCCACCGCCCGAGCCACAAACCCCAGCTCCAGCTCAATCGAAGCCCCAGCCCCAGACCGAGCCCGAGCCTGTGGTAACGCTCCTACCTGTTCCACAAGCCCCCACCACCTCATCCTCGAGCAGCAAGCCCGTTCCGGCCCCTCCCAAGGTGACGGATCGCAGCCCCACAAGCCCACAACCAACAACCCGTTCCGTTGCTCCAAGCAGCGAGCGCCCGAGCCTAAGCGCCGATGCAGGGGGCGGTTGGCGGGTGGTGGTGGGCGCCTTTGGCGACCGCGAAAACGCCGAACGCCTGACCACAACCCTGCGCCAGCAGGGATACCCGGTGGGCCTCGAGGCCGCCGGCAACCTCACCCGGGTCTGGGTGGGCCCTTACAGCACCCAGGATCGGGCCCGCGCCGTTGCTGGCACCCTCGAGCAGTACCAGCCCCAGGTGGGCCGGGTTCCGACCCCTACACCCCGCGCAGAAACCACTCCAGAGGCTGGCCGCTACCTTCAGGTAGGGGCTTTCCGCAAGGCCCAGAGCGCCCAGGCGGTTATCGAGGCCGTGCGGCAGGCCGGCTACCCGGTGGTGCTGGTGGAGGAAGGCGGCCTGGTCAAGGTTCGGGTCGGCCCCCTCGAGGACACCACCGCGGCGGCTACCGATTTGCGGGCCCGGGGCCTCGAGGTTCTGGAGGTTCGCTAGATGCAGCAAATAGGAGTGTTCTATGGCTAAAGTACCCAGTGCGGCCATCTCCCGCCTGGTCACTTATCTGCGGATTTTGGAAGACCTCGAGGCCCGGGGGATCAACCGCACCTCCTCCGAACAACTGGCCGAGGAGGCCCAGGTCACCGCCTTTCAGGTGCGCAAAGACCTCTCGTACTTCGGCAGCTACGGCACGCGGGGGGTGGGCTACACGGTGCAGGTTTTGCGCCGGGAGCTCCGGCAAATTCTGGGCCTGAACCGCCGCTGGGGCCTCTGCATTGTGGGCATGGGCCGCCTGGGCCAGGCCATCGCCGACTACCCCGGCTTCAGCGAGATCTTCGAGCTAAGGGGCCTGTTCGACCGCGACCCCTCCAAAATTACCACCACCTTCCGGGGTTTGCAGGTCGAAAGCATGGATAACCTGCCGCGGGCCATAGCCGAAAGGCGCATCGAATTCGGCCTTCTGGCGGTTCCTGCAGATTCGGCCCAGGCAGTGGCCGATCGTCTGGTAGAGTCAGGTATCAAGGGCATCCTGAACTTCGCTCCAGCAGTTCTGGAGGTGCCCAAGGAAGTCGCGGTGGAGAACGTAGATTTTCTCACCGGACTGAGCAGGCTCTCGTTCTTCGTCTTAAACCCCAAATGGAGAGAGGAGATGATCGGATGAAAAGGTTCATCGCGCTGGTAATAGCGGCTTTTGCACTGGCCGGCTGTAGCAACTTTGTAACCGACTTTGGGATTCCCACCCTACGCTTCCACCCGGTATCGTTTGGGCCCGCTGCAGGTGGTTACCAGGTCTCGTTTGAGGTGCAGCCCATACCCGGCAGTCCGTCCGCCTATGTTACCCGCATCTACATCAACGGCACGCCCTCCCAGCTATCCGGGTTTGGTGTAGCCGAGTGCCTGCCTCCAACCACCGCCGATGCCTGCCCTAAACTGGCCCAAACCCTTACTTTTGCCGCCAACCCAGGCACCCTGGAAATTACCGGCTATCAGGCCCAGAGCCTGAACGGTACCGTGCGCGATATTACGCTACCTGCTCCAGTACTCATTAATCCGTAGACTCTTTTGGGTAGGCCGGTTTTTTCTGCTCTTCTTCCAAGCTATAATCGTTTAGATGAGCATCAAGGACTTTACCCCCGACCTACCCACCTTGCTAGAAGCCTTTGAACTACGCCTGCGCGAGGTGGTGCGCTCGGAGGTGGAGTTCGTCCGGCTCATTGAAGAAGACCTGGTCACCGCAGGGGGCAAGCGGGTGCGCCCCCGGCTGGTTTTTTTGGCCAGCAACGCCCTGGGGGGGGTGCCCTATGCCATGGAGCTGGCCCTGGCGGTGGAGCTTTTGCACTCGGCCTCGCTCCTGCACGACGACCTGGTAGACGACGCCGAGACCCGGCGCGGCAAGGAAGCCGCCTTTCGCAAATACGGCAACGCGGTCTCGGTGCTCTCGGGCGACTACCTACTCTCGCGGCTGATGGCCTTGCTGGCCCAGACCGGGCGCATGGAGCTGGTGGCCATGTTCGCCGAGACCGCCCGGCAGCTCTCCGAGGCCGAGGTGCTGCAGTTTCAGGTGGCCGCCTTGCACGACTACTCGCTGGAAAACTACGAGCGCATCATTGATGGCAAAACCGCCTCGGTGATGCGGGTGGCCTGCGAGGGGGCTGCGGTGCTGGGGGATGCGCCCCCGGCAGAGCGCGAGGCCCTGGCCCGTTTTGGCTCGTTCTATGGCCAGGCCTTTCAGATGCGCGACGACTATCTGGACTTGATGGGCACAGCCGAGGTGCTGGGCAAGCCCGCAGGCGGGGATGTGCGCGAGGGCAAGGTGACCCTAATCACCCTGCGGCTTCTGGAGGCCTACCCCGAAGAGGTCGGGGCCATCTTCAAGCGCCGGGCCGCCAAACCGGGGGATATCGCCCGTCTGCAGGAGCTGGCGGTGCGTTCGGGGGCCGACCTCGAGGTCACCGAGGCCATCGCCGCCCGGGTGGATCGGGCCATCGCTGCCTTGCGAGCCCTTCCCCACTCGGCTTACCGCGATGAGCTCGAGGCCCTGGCCCGGCGCGAGCTGGTGCGGATTAAGTAGGCCCTACCCCTCGACGGGTGTGGGCTTGCCATGCTCGTCCACCGCCACATAGGTGAGGTTGCCTTTGGTAGCCAGCACCTTGGGCTCGCGTAGGTTCTCGCGGTACACCTCGACCTCGACCGTGAGCGAGGTGCGACCGACCCGCACGACTTTGGCCACCACCTCCAGCAGGTCGCCTACCTTAATGGGCACCTCGAACACCACCTCGCCCACCCGCACCGTCACGCAGCGCTTGCGGGCGTGGCGGATGGCTGCATAGGAGCCCACCTTATCCATCAGACCCAGAACAAAACCGCCAAAAGCATTGCCGCCGGGGTTGGCGTGCTCGGGAAAAACCAATTCCAGGGTGCGGGCTTCGCTCATAGCACCCACCTTATACCAGATTCAGCCTCCCTACGACGAACTCCTCGGAACAGGTATACTCTTAGGCGTTGAAAACAGAGCGGTTTTCAAAAAACTTGCGACGCTTGAAAGCAGAGAAACCGCGCTAGGGGCCAGCATCCAGAGCACGGGCCCCACACAACGGAGGTTGCGTCATGCCACTCAGAAACGCCTACCGCCCCCCTGGCGACTCGAGCCTGTGGGATAGTTTTTTGCGCCGCCTCGAGACCACCATCCAGGTAGCCAGGATTCACCCCGCCACCATCCAGTACCTGACCCACCCCAAGCGCATCGTAGGGGTCTCGCTACCGGTGGTCATGGACGACGGAGGGGTGCGCAACTTTACGGCCTACCGGGTCATTCACAACATCGCCCGCGGCCCGGCCCTCGGAGGGGTGCGCTACCACCCCGAGGTGGGGCTGGGCCAGACCTGCGGCATGGCCGCCTGGATGACCCTTAAATCGGCGGTGTTTGGCCTGCCGTTTGGCGGCTCGGCTGGGGGCGTGGTGGTAGAACCCGCCAAGCTCTCCAGGCGGGAGCTCGAGCGCCTTTCGCGCCGTTATGTGACCGAGCTCATCGAGCTCATCGGCCCGGACGAAGACGTCCTGGCCCCCGATGTGGGCACCAACGCCACCGTGATGGCCTGGTTCCAGGACACCTTCACCATGACCCGCGGCCAGACCACCCTCAGCGCCGTGACCGGCAAGCCCACCCCGCTGGGGGGGGTGGCCGTGCGGGACGAGGGCGGTGGGCAGGGGCTGGTGTACACCCTGGCCGACCTGGCCCGGGCCAAGGGCTGGCCGCTGGACGGCGCCAGCATAGCCATCCAGGGTTTTGGACAGGTGGGCAGCGCCGTGGCCCGGTACGCCGTCAGGGAAGGGCTGAAGGTGGTGGCGGTCTCCACCAGCCGGGGCGGGGTGTACAACCCTGAGGGGCTGGATGTGGCGGCCCTCGAGCAGCACTATGCCCTGCACGGCCACCTCGAGGGCTTCCCCGAGGCCAAATTCATCACCAACCACGAGTTGCTCACGCTCAAGGTCAACTACCTGGTTCCCGCGGCCATCGAGGGCGTAATTCACGAGCACAATGCCCGGCAAATTGCCGCCGAGGTGGTGATCGAGGGGGCCAACGGGGCCATCACCCCCGAGGCCGAGTACCTGCTCAAGCTGCAAGGTGTTCAGGTGGTGCCCGACATCCTGGCCAACGGCGGAGGCCTGGTGCTCTCGTACCTCGAGTGGGTACAGGATCTCTCGATGCTTTTCTTCGAAGAGGCAGAAGTGCAGCAAAAGCTGCGGGAGTTTATCCACCAGAGCTTGCAGGCGGTGCTCGAGCGGGCAAAGCCCCTCCAGGGCGACCTGCGGGCCGGTGCGTATGCCCTGGCCCTCGAGCGCATCAACGAGGCCACCCGCCTGCGGGGGGTGTATCCATAAAGGTTCTTGGTCAATCGGCGATCCGCTTTCCGGAGGAATGCATGAAATCTGAACCCCTTTCCTATCTTTGCAGCGACAATATCGGCCCCTGGGAAATCTACCTGGCCCAGGTGGATCGCGTCACCCCCTACCTGGGCAAACTGGCTTTCTGGGTGGAGGATCTCAAGCGACCCAAGCGCGTCCTAATCGTGGACGTGCCCGTCCAGATGGACGACGGCTCGGTGGCCCACTTTGAAGGCTACCGGGTTCACCACAACACCTTCCGCGGCCCGGCCAAAGGCGGTATTCGCTATCACCAGGACGTCACCCTTTCCGAGGTGATGGCCCTCGCAGCCTGGATGACCATCAAGAACGCCGCGGTGGGGCTGCCCTACGGGGGCGGTAAGGGCGGCATCCGGGTAGACCCCCGCAAGCTCAGCCCTGGCGAGATTGAGCGCCTGACCCGGCGCTACACCTCCGAGATTGGCATCATCATCGGCCCCGACAAGGACATCCCCGCCCCCGATATGGGCACCGGGGCCCGCGAGATGGCCTGGATGATGGACACCTACTCCATGAACGTGGGCCGCACCGCGCCGGGGGTGGTTACTGGCAAACCTATTGCGGTGGGTGGCTCGTTGGGGCGGCAGGACGCCACCGGGCGCGGGGTGTTTGTGACTGCTGCCGCCGCTGCAGAAAAAATCGGGCTGCCCGTGGCGGGTAGCCGGGTGGCGGTGCAGGGCTTCGGCAACGTGGGCAACGCCGCCGCCCGCATTTTCCACGACCACGGGGCCAGAATTGTGGCGGTCTCGGACGTCACCGGCGGCATCCGCAACGACGGCGGCATCGACCCCTACGACCTCACCACCTACGTCCGGCAGATGGGCGGTGTGAAGGGCTACCCCAAAGCCGAGCCCATTCCAGCCCCCGAGGTACTCACCACCCCCTGCGAGTTCCTGGTTCCGGCCGCCCTGGAAAAACAAATCACCGAGGCCAACGCCTGGAAGGTGCAGTGCAAAATTGTGGCCGAGGGCGCCAACGGCCCCACCACCCCCGCCGCCGACGATATCCTGGCCGAGCGCGGGATTCTGGTGATACCCGATGTCATCGCCAACGCCGGCGGCGTAACGGTGAGCTACTTCGAGTGGGTACAGGATTTCAACAGCTTTTTCTGGACAGAAGACGAGATCAACGCCCGGCTCGAGCGCCTTATGCGCCAGTCCTTCGAGGCGGTCTGGCAGGTGGCGCAGGACAAAAAAGTAACCCTGCGCACCGCCGCCTACATTGTGGCCGCTACACGGGTGCTGGAGGCCCGCTCCTTGTTGGGCCTGTACCCGTAAAATTCGGGTCGAATAACCCAGGAGGGCCTCGGCGCCTTGGCGTATGCTAAGTGTGTGACGCTCAGCAACACCTGGCCTCGCCACGGCAAAGTGACCCTCAAACCCTTTACCGAAGCCCTCACCGAGACCGAGTGGCGGCGCTTTTACGAGTGTTTTCGTGATCCGGAGATTGCCGAGTGGAACGGAAGCCGTCCACTCAGGATGCCCCTGTGGCTTTTCAAGCGGGTGGTGATGGGTGAGGTCAGCCGGGGCGATCGGATGGGGTTTGGCATCCTGGACGAGAACGGGGAGTGGCTGGGCACGGTAGAGCTTTACGAGATGAGCCGCACCGAGGCCACCCTGGGCATCCTGATTGGCGCCAAAGATCGTTGGGGACAGGGCTACGGCACCGATGCGGTTCGGGCAGTGCTCGAGTACGCCTTCTGCACCCTGCGGCTGCAAAAGGTCAGGCTGCGCACCTACAAACACAACCTTCGAGCCCAACGAGCCTTCCAGAAGGCCGGCTTTCGCTACCTCGAGCCCCCACCCGCCCCGACCCCCCGCTTCAATTTCGGCCTGGCTCCCAAGGCTGAGTTTGTGCCCATGGAGATTACCAGGGAAGACTGGACGTGCTACTGACCTGAGCGCAACCATAGCGCGCCCCTGGGGGCCAGGGTCAGGCCGGGCCTGGGCTGGGGATCGCCTTGCAGGGGCTCGAGCGGCCCAAAAAGCGAAAGGGCCACCCCCAGCACCATCTGGGCGAAGTGCATCCCCAGGCAGGTGCGCTCCCCCCCGCCAAACGGCAGATACCCCCAGGCCGGGATGCGGCCCTCAAAACGCGCCGGGTCAAACACCAGGGGGTTCTGCCACAGGTCGGGGTGGCGGTGGGTCAGGTAAGGGCTGTAAAGGGCCAGCGCGCCCTGGGGGATGAATATCCCCTCGAACTCGAGGGCCCGCGCCACCCGGCGGCTCCCGATAAAGCCCGGCGGGTACAGGCGCAGGGTCTCCTTGATGAGCAGGGGATGCCCTGCCGGGTGATGCCAGTCGGGGTAGCAGGCCGCGTGCCACAGGGCCCAGGCCAGGGTGTGGGCGGTGGTGTCGTAGCCGGCCGCCAGCCCGATCAGGACTTCTTCCAACGGCAGATGGGCAGCCAGCCCAAGGCCCCTGGCCTGCATCTCCCCTATCCGGCGGCGCATCCGGGCAAAAAGCAAAGGCCGCGGCCACAGGGGAGCGGGAAAGGGCTGTTTGAGCGGTGCCAGGAACCGGGCCAGCTCGGCTTTGGGAAACTGCCCCTCAAAGTAGGCCACATTGAGGCTGGTCTGGGCCACCTCCGAGGCCCAGCGGTTGGCCTCGAACACGCCCTGGGGCCGGATTTCTTGCAAGGCCGCCCGGATGCGGGCCTCGAGCCCCCCCAGGGCCCTGGCGTGGAAATGGGGGTTGAGTTCCTGGCGCCTGGCCCTGTGCGCGGGGGCGTCGGTGGTGATGATGCCGCCGTTCAGGTAGGGCACCAGGCTGGAAAAGCTGCCTTTAGAGCGGAAGGTTTCCAGGTCGCCAAGCAGCCGCCGGTTCCACTCGGGGCTGTACCCCACCACCGCCAGGCGGCCCAGACCCAGGGCAAAGATGGGCCCCAGGGCCGCCCCTTCCTCGAGCAAGGCCAGTGGCTCCCCCGCCCAGCGCGGCAGGTGGGCCAAAGGCCCCCAGGGATACCCTCTGGGCTGGGGCAGCCCGCGCAGCCCAGCTTTTGAAGCGCCCTTAAGGTTCAAGCCCATTCCCTCCACGCGTTCTATCCAGGAGCCAGCCCGCCCCGTTCCAGCCCGAAAGCATGGAAAGCGGAACCCCCCCGCCAGGGTGAACCGTTCCACCCACCTGCGCGAAATTGCGCAGACCCGCCACCCCCCAGCCAGGCCGCAAAGCCCCCAGCAGGCCGTGCGGGGCCCGCCCGTACAAAGCCCCACGGTAGGCGGTCAGGCTGTAGTCCTGGGGGCTCATGGCCCGCCAGGCCGCAATGGGCAGGGGGTGTACCTGGGCAAGCTTGTCCAGCAGTAGCCGGGCGTAGCCCTCGGCTTCTGGGGGCTCTGCCCGGCCCATCGGGGGTGCGTTTACCAGCAAAAAGGCGGCCTCGCCGTCGGTGTGCAGGTACAGGGTGGGATCCTGGGGCCAGCGCCCGGCCGCGATCGCCTGCCACTCGGCCCGGTAATCTGGCGAAAAATAGATATGGTGGCCCAGCGGCACCGCCTCGGCCAGCTTGAGTAGCAGCGCAAAGCCCGAGACCCCCAGGGCATAGCCCGGAAGGGGCAGTCCCAGCCACTTCAGGGTGAAGTGCCGGTCGGCCGCCGAAATGTACAGGTCGGCGCGGTGCCAGCCCTGGTCGGTTTGCAGCGCGTCCACACGGCCCGGCAAGCGTTGCATCTGCAATACCCGCTGCCCAAACAAAAACTCCACGCCCTGGGCCAGGGCCAGCCGGAAGAGGTGATCGGCCAGGGCGCGCATCCCCCCGGCCAGGTGAAACACGCCCAGCCCCAGCTCCACCCAGGCGATGTTGTGCAGCACCGCTGGGGCCCGGTAGGGGTTGGCCCCTAAGTAGGTAGCAAAGCGCAGGAAAAAGGGGGTCAGGTAGGGGCCGGACTGCACCAGCGCCGCCAGCGAGCGGGTGGGGTGGGCCTTCAGGCCATCGCGCAGGGCGTAGCGCAGCAGTTGGGCCAGGTGTGGGGGAGTCCCTTCGATAAAGGTGCCCCGGGCCCCTTCGTACATCGCGCGGGCCACCCGCAGCAAGCGCTGGTAGTGCCGGGCTTCCCGCAGCGAGAGCTGGGCCAGGGTGGCCTCCAGATCCAGTTCGGGCGCGAAGACCCGCCCATCGGGCCAGGTGTAGCGGGTGAGGGGCGAGACCGGCTTCAGCTCGGGCAGCACAGCCCCAAAGGCCGCGAAAATCCGGCGGGGAATCTCGGGCAGGGTCAGGACGGTGGGGCCGGTGGGCACCCCCTCCCAGCCGATGGCCTTGCCGCCCGGTTGGTTAAACTGCTCGAGAACCGTGACCTCGAGGCCCGCCTTTCTTAGCCGCAGCGCCGCCGCCAGCCCCGCAAAACCCGCCCCTATCACAATGGCCTTCATCGGCTATATTCTCGCCCTTTCCAGGTATATTTTCGTTGCGCAGAACGCCAATAGATGGGCGTGCTGAGCAAGGGCGCCAGCGGCACCAGCACCAACTCCCACCACGCCCGCCCGGTTTTGAGGCCCAGCAGCAGGCGCTCTAAAAGCCCCAGCACCCCCACCCAAAGCCACAGCGGATTGAACAGGGCCAGCGGCCAGCACAGGGTATAGGCCAGCAGGTGCCCCATGTACGAGAGGGCCAGAACCACCCGGCTGCGCCCGTGAAACTCGATCAGGTTCTTGCCCAGGCCCTCCACAATCTCGGCAAAGCCCCGGTACATCCGCACCGCCACCAGGCCGCCCCCCAGGGCCAGGGCCAGGCGCTGCCCCGCGCCCTTGGTTTTTTGCGCCAGGCGCACGTCCTCCAGCACCTCCCCCCGCACCGCAGCGTGCCCCCCCGAGGCCAGGTAGGCCGGCCGGGTAAAGGCCATCACCTGCCCATTGGCCGCCGACGCCGAAGGAAAGGGGGTTCGGAGCAGGGGGTAGGGCAGGTAGCACAGCAGCACATCGTCAATCAGGGGCAGGATCACCCGTTCGGCCAGGCTGTGGGTCATCTGGCGCGGATACACCGAGACCAGCCCGGCCCGCTCGCGCTCCATCCGGGCCAGCACCGCCCGCACCCCGCGCTTGTGCCAGTGCACATCGGCATCGGTGAAGATGAGCACCTCGCCCTGGGCCGCCTGGGCCAGCTGGTAGCAGGCCCAGGTCTTGCCCATCCAGCCCTCGGGTTTGGGCAGGCCCGCAAGCAAGCGCACGCGGGCGTCCTGGCGGCTAAATTCCTCGACCACCTGGGCGGTCGCATCGGTGGAATGGTCGTTCAGCACCAGAATTTCCTGCACCCCCTGCAGCAGCAGGCCCGGCAGGGTTTCCCGCAGGTTGTGGGCCTCGTTGCGGGCCGGCACCAGCAGCGAGACCGTGGGGCGCGGCCCGCGCAGTTTCTCCCGCTTTAAGACCGGGAAGAAGAGCATGTTCAGTAGCAGTACCAGAAGCTTAAGGCCCAGCCAGGCCAGCACCCCATACCAGAGCACCTCGAGGATAGATACCATACCACTACGGAGCACCTTTACGCTCGGCCAGCCCGATCAGTTTACCCAGCGCCGCCCCCCAGGCCGCCATGCGTTCGTGGGTGCTCCTGCGCCCGGCCAGCCGCAGTTCGAAACCCGGCAGTGGTTCCTCGGCGGGGGCGGTGCGGATCTGGTCGTCGAGTTCGGCCAGCATCCGCTCCAGTTGCTCGCGCAGCAGCCTCAAATCGGGTTCTATGGGCGCACCAAAGACCAGATAGGCCTCGGCCAGCTCGTGCCCGCGCAACACCACCCTCGAGGCCACCGGCACCACCGACACCCCCGCCCGCTCGGCGAACCAGACCACCCCCCGGTTCAGCCCGCCCAGCGGCCCCGGCGGGCGCAGCTCACCCTCGGGGAAGACGATCAAAACCTCCCCCCGCCCAAGGGCGGCCAGCGCCTCCCTGGGCTTGCTGGCCGAGACCGTATCGAGGCGGCGAAAGAAAGCAAACTCCTGCAAGCGGCGCTCCCCCACCACAATTTTGAAAGGCCGCCCGCCCCCCCAAAACAAGACGGGCAGCAGATAGCCATCCCACCAGGAGTGGTGGTTACCGGCCAGCACACAGGCCTGCCCCGGCAGGGCCCCCCGCACCCACACCCCCCGCAGGCCCCGCTGCACCGTGCGGCGAAACAGGGCCTTGAAGGCCACGCTTAACAATCGTTCCCAGGGACGCATCATGTCTGCCCTCTAGACCGTTTCAGGCCGCCACACCCCCCAAGAGGCAGGTATTCCAGCCACGCCAGCCCGTTCATGGCCAGGCCACAAAGCAGCGCCGCCGGCCACAGGCCCAGCAGGGCCAGCCCCACCGGTAAAAACAGGGCCTCGAGCCGGTAGGCCCAGGCAAAAGCACCGTCCTGGTGCAGGCGGGGCCCCAGCCGTCGGTACATCCAGGAGATGGCATAACCCACCGCAAACCAGGCCAGGTAGTTCTGGATGGGCGCGCCGTACCACAGGGGGTTGGGGTCTTGCCAGGCCCAGTAACCCTGGGCGGGCATCAGGGCCTCGAGCCCCAGGTCCCAGGCCACCACCAGCAAGCCGGTGCGCCAGGGCCGCCCCCCCGCCAGCACATGGGCCGAGAGCACCAGGGCAAACCAGCCCAGCGGCACGATCAGGGGCACGCCCCCAATGGTGGGCTGCGGCGCACCCTGGTAGCTGTAAAGCCCAAAGGGAAAGCCGGTCTGGCTGCCCAGCAGCTCCACCCCCAGCCCCAGCGCAAAAGCCAGAACCGCCAGCAGCACAATTCGCACCCCCACCCGCCCCCAGCCCCAGAGCAAAGCCGCCAGGCTGATGAGTAGCATCTGCACCAGGCTGATGAGGGGAAAGCCCTCCGGCCAGAGCGGCACCGGGATGCGCACCAGCACCGCCAGGGCCAGCGGCAGCATCCAGGGTTGCAGGTGCCGCCGGAGCCCGCCAAGCCGGGCCCGGGCTTGGGGCTGCGCCATGAGCCAGAGGGCCTGGGCGGTGGCCGTGGCCGCCAGCAAGGCCCAGACCCCCAGCGCAGGGGATTGATAGAACAGCCAGCCCACCCCCCCCGCCAGCAGCGCAGCGGCCCCGCCCGCAACCAGCCAAACCCTGCGGCCTGCCCAGAGCAGATCGCCGCCCCACACCGCCAGCAAGGCCAGCACACAACCCCACCCGGCCAGCGCGGCCCCCAGCAGCCCGCCCCACCCCCACACCAGCAACACCGCACCCAGCAGGGCCAGGCCCATACCCCACAGCCCCCCCAGCCCGCGCAGCCAGACCGGGCCTGCCGCCGCAGCGGGCCCCGCGCGCCGTGCCCAGCAGAGCCCAGCAACCGCGAGCAAAACAGCCAACAACGTGGTTATCAGCAAGTCCACCGCTACCCTCGCCTGGGTTCCATTCGGCCCGACCTCGCCAGGGGCCAGCGCGACCTTCCTACTGCCAGCGCAGCCCTCAGGAATGCCGGAATGTCCACACTGGACATAATCTGCAAATCTTCCAGCAGGCTGGTTTTTTCGTCCAAAAAGCGCAGCACCCGCTGGGGGGGGTTTTTGCGGAACAGGTCGCTGAAGACCTGTTTACCCGGACTGCGGCGGTGTGCCAGCACGTTCAGGAGCACGCTGTCCATGTAGGCGTACCGGTTGAAGGTCGGCTCTGGAAAGAAGGGCTGGCCGGTCTGGGCAAGGGCTTCGGCAATGCGGCGCGCCTGCTGCTGGATGCGCCGGAAGGTATAGCCGGTAGAGGCCTTGGTGCAGCCGCCGGCGGTGCCGATGTTCATGACGTGGGGGCTTGGCCGGCGGGCAAAGGGCGCGTCGGTCATGGGGATGACGCCGAACTCGGTCTCGAGCACCTCGTACTGCGCCAGGCCCAAAGGGCCCTCGAGGTAGGCCCGCAGCCCTGCATCGTAGGCGTCGGGGGGCAGCAGCTCGGGCGAGAAGAGGGTGTACTCCACCAGCGCCGTCCGGGCATCGAAGGGCAGGACATAGGCAAAACGCACCGCGCCCTCCTGGGGAACCCGAAAGTCCATAAAGGTCGCGGCCCCGGTATCGAAGGCCGGCCGGGGGGTTCGCACCACCCAGCCCTTGAAGTGCTGCAACAGGTAGTGGTAGCCGGGTTGCCGGGGCGCGGGCTGGTACAGGCTGCTGAAGGCCCAGCGGCCCGTAAATACCTGCCCACCCGCCTCGACCCGCACCCCTTGCGGGGCCTCCTCGAGGCGGGTGACTTCCCCGTAGTGCAGGCGGACGTTGGGCTGCTTTGCCATCCAGCGGTGCATGAAGTTATAGAAATCCAGGCCGCGGATCATCTTGTAGGCATAGGGCGCGATCTCGAGCCGCTCCGAGAGGCCTTCCCCATAAAACCAGATGCGGTTCCACCGGCGGAAGACCACCGGCTCGAAGGGGCCCTCCCCCACCTCCCAGAAGCACCAGGTGCGGTCGTTGAGGGTTTTGGGGGCCCGCTCGAGCAGCAGGATGCGCCTGTCGTGCAATCCCGCCTGCACCAGATGGTAGGCCAGGCTCAGGCCCGCCGCCCCGGCCCCCACAATGATGTAGTCGTAGTCGTAAGCCGCGCTCACCTGGTAACAGGCTACGCCGCCGCGCCCAACCCTGGCTAGCCGGGGTTACAAAGCGGACACACACAACCCTCACCGTGCATCCTTCTAATGCGCTATATACACGGCAGGGGCCTGTAAAACTTATACCCGGTTGCGGCTCAAGTCCCCGAGCAGCACCCTTGCGGCATTCCGCCCGCTCGCGCCCATGATGCCCCCGCCGGGATGGGTGCTGGCCCCGGTCAGGTAGAGGCCTTTTAGCCCCGGAAACCTGTACTCGTGGGCCCCCAGCCAGGGACGGAACATGAACATCTGGTCGGGGGTCATCTCGAGGTGCATCACATTCCCCGCCGGCATGGCAAACTCCTGCTCGAGCCAGAGCGGGGTCTGCACCAGTTCGGCCACAATCTTGCGGCGAATCGCAGGGTCGAAGCGCTCGAAGCTCCGGATCACCCCCTCCCGGGCCTCCATGGCGCGGGTCTCCCACGTCCCCGCGGCCAGCCTGTAGGGGTAGTACTGCGCCCACAGCCACAGGGTCTCGCCCCCCGGTGGGGCCAGGGTCTCGTCCACCGCGCTGAAGCTCATGGCGATGAGCGGGGGGTCGCGGGTGGGCTCGCCCGCCAGGTAGTCGCCGTAGGCCCGGCTGAGTTGCAGTTCGTCCGTGATGAGGAGGCCCAGACCGATGCGGGCCTCGGGGCCGGGGTGGGTCTGGTAGCAAAGCTTTTCCAAGAGCCCCAGCCGCAGCACCAGGCCGAAGCCGTTGCCCACCCGCAGCCCTCTGGCTACCTCAGGTATCTGGTCGGCGGGCAGCAAGGCCAGGGTTTTCTGGATGTGCGCCCCGGCCACCACCGCTCGAGCGCTCACGCTCTGCCCATCCGCCAGGCGCAGGCCCACCGCCCGTCGGCCCTCCAGCACAATCCCAGCCACCGGGCTATCCAGGTGCACCTTCCCCCCTTTGGCTTCTATCGCACGCACCAGCGCCAGCGAGAGCCCGCCCGAACCCCCCCGGGGCCGGGCCACCCCGCCCACGTGGTAGAGCGGGTGCCACAGCAAAAAAGGCGACGACAACGGATCGGAGGGCGGCGGCCCGGACTGCGCGGCCATCCAGACCAGGGGGGCCCGCACCCGTTCCTCGCTGAAGTATTCCCGCGCCACATCGCCGTAAGGCCGCAAGATCTGCGGCAGGCGCTTCTGCCAGTCGCGCCCAAACCCGGCCCCCCAAAGCATCTTGCGCCCCAGGTTGAGCGGGCTGGGCGAGGCCAGGAAGGCTTCTTTGACGGCCTGGGCGAAGGGCAGCCAGTCGCGCATGAAGCGGCGGTAGGCCTGGCCCTGGCCTGGGTAGCGTTCGTCCAGCTCGGCGGCGGTGCGCTCGGGGTCGCGCCAGACGAACCAGCTTTCCCGCGCATCCGAAGCGTGAAAAAGAGGGTCGAGCTCGAGGTACTCCAGCCCGTACCTGGAAAGCTCGAGTTCCTCCACCACCGGGGTCAGGCGGATCAGGATGTGGGCGCTGCCCCCCAGGTCGAAGCGGAAGCCCTGGTAATCAATGGTCGAGACCGCCCCGCCCGGCACCCTGCGCCGCTCGAAGACCCCCACCCTGTACCCGGCCTGGGCCAGGTACGCCGCCGTTACCAGGGCGTTGTGCCCCGCCCCCACCACTGCCACATCGAAGTCCGGCATCTCGGGCGCATGATACCGCAGACTGCCTGCATGAAAACCTTTCAGCGGTAGACAACCTGCCGATGCCCAATCCGCAAGACCAGCACAGTGACCCTCTGATCCTGGATATGGCAGATCAGGCGATAATCCCCTACCCGGTACTTCCAAAACCGGCCCAGCTCCGGCCCGTGCAAGGCCTCCCCAATGCTACGCGGATCATCCAACGAGGCCACCCGCTCGCGCAAAAACCGTACGATGCGACGCGCCACCTCACGATCCAGTTTCGCCAGCTCTCCCTCGGCCCGTGGGTCGAACTCAATCCTGTAGCCCAAGGCGGCGCTCCACTTCGTCTAGGGGGATGCCGGGCAGGTTCTGCTCGAGCCGTTCTAGGGCCAGGTAGTAGTCCTCGAGGTCATCGAGGTGCTCGAGGATGGCCTGGCGCACGTAATAGCTCTTGCTGCGCCCGGTTTTCTGGGCAAGCGCCTCGAGGCGTTCCTCTATCTCCTTGGGCAGCCGAATGGCCAGCATTGCTATACAAGTATAGCACCGGGCTCGAGGACTTCGGGCCGCAACCCGGTGTAAAAAAACTGGTATCAGGCCCCGCGCAGCCAGATGGCCTTGGGCAGGAGCATCACCCGCTCGTAGGCGGAAAGCGAGGCCCGGCGCGAGAGGTTGTCCCAGCCGTTTATCTCCAGCTTGTCCAGAATGCCCTGGTACTGCAAAGCGGCCAGGGCCACCGCCCCACGCCCGGTTTTCAGATGCTTGAGGCCAGCCAGCCCCTCGCGGTAGAGCCGGCGGGCCTCCTGGGCCAGCTCGCGCATCAGGCCGATGTAGCGCGGGCTAATATGGCCCTGGCGCAGATCCTCGAGGGACACCTCGTATTTACGCATCAGCTCGGCGGGCAGATAAACCCGGCCCAGGGCCAGGTCTTCCCCCACGTCGCGCAGGCAGTTGGTAAGCTGCATGGCCTGGCCCAGCTTGATGGCCGCGTCCCGCCCGGCCTCCCCAGCCCCGCCTATGGGCGCAATCATCAACCCCACGGTGCCCGCCACCCGGTAGCAGTAGGTGTAAAGCTCCTCCAGGGTGTTGAGCCGCACCGGGTTCAGGTCGGCCAGGAAGCCCTCTTTCATATCGGCAAAGGCCTGTTTGGGAATCTCCCAGCGCGCCAGAGCCCAGGCCAGGGCCGCTTCCCAGTCTTCCCTAGGAACCCCGGCATAGGCCCGCTCGATGCCCGCCCACCACTCGTCCAGGTCGGCCCGGGGGTTGGCCGACTCGTCCACCGCGTCGTCCCCAATGCGGCAGGCCGCGTACACGGCCCAGGCCCCTTTGCGGGTCTCACCCCGGAACAGCAGGCTACCGTAGTAGAACGTGGCCGAGTGATGCCGGATAATGGCCGATACAGCCTGCCAGTTAGGTTCCATACGCATCTCCTAGGGCAACTTCTCCTGAAAACACCGTTTGGCTAAGATTGCACCGAGCTCTGCATAGTGACTTTTGTCCCTGCCACAAATCCTACCGACCCCTCCCGCCAACCGTCTACCTTGAAACCACTTTGTGTGAGTGAATCCATAAGCCCTGAAAGGGTGGGAAAGCGCAGCCCAGCCGCTTCCAGCAGGCGCTGCAGAGGGCTTTGCGAGCGGTGGCTGAACATAACCCAGAGCCGCCCGTCTGGTTTCAGCACCCTGTACAGTTCGTGTATAACCGGTTGGGGATCGGGAAACTCGTTCCAGCTACCCCCCACCACCACCCCATCCACCGAAGCCTGGGGCAGTGGGATGGCCTCGGCCCTGGCCAGCAAGGGTACGAAACCGGGGTGTCCTCTGGCTTTCTGAAGGGCTACCCTCAGCATGGCCGGCGATAGATCGAGGGCGTAGACCCTGGCCGCGCCCGCCTCGAGCAAAGCCCTGGCGTACAGGCCGGTGGAGGTGCCCAGATCCAGAAAAACCCGCCCCACCACCGGCTGCACCCGTGTGAGCATCAGCGAAAGCTCTTCTTCTAGGGGAAAGGGTCTGCCGGATAGCAGCGTGAGGGCCCGCCGGCGCCAGACCTCGTAGCCCAGGGCGGTGAGGGGCCACAGGTTGGTGCGGGCCGCCAGCGTAAGGGGTGCTTTAGGGCGTTGGTCGGGGGACAATTCCTGCATGGGCCTCCTCAGATTCGGATCAATTCCTAAACTTAGACAAAGATTTGACATAAATCCGCACAAAGCCTTGACATAAGTTATACAGTAAGCTATCTTTATTTTCAATAAAAGGGTTCGTCTTATGCGCAACGATCTGGGGGTTTACACCATTGCCGAAGTGGAGGAGCGCACCGGGCTCTCCAGCGCACTGCTACGGCAGTGGGAGCGTCGGTATGGGTTCCCCCGGCCCGAACGCTCACCGGGTGGGCACAGGCTGTACAGCCAGACCGACCTCGAGGCCCTGCGCCACATCAAAAAGTGGATCGCCGAGGGGGTCGCCCCGGCCCAGGCCGTTCGCCGCTACCTGGAAGGCCTGACCCAGGAGGGCCCACGCCCCCCTGAGGCCCTCTCGATGGAGCTCGAGGAGGCCTTGCTGCGGGCCGATACCGAGGCGGCCGAGCGCACCCTCTCGGAGGCCTACAGGCTGCACCCTATGGAAACCGTGGTAATGGAGGTCATCGCACCCTGCCTGCGCCGCATCGGCGACGGCTGGCACCTGGGCCGCGTGAGCACCGCGCAAGAACACTTTGCCAGCACCTACCTGCGGGGCACCTTACACGGCCTGCTCAACCTGATGGGGGGGTCGCTGGGGCCCACCCTGGTGGTCTCTACCCTACCGGGGGAACAGCACGAGATTGGGAGCCTGATCACCGCATTGTTCCTGCGCCGGGCCGGTTACACCGTGCACTACCTGGGGCCCAACACCCCTCTGGCCGACCTCCGGTCGTTTGCCGAGCGCACCGGAGCCAAAGCTGTGGTGCTCTCGGCGGTGCAGCCCGTTTCCCTGGAGTCGCTGCCGCACAACGCCCTGCGCCACCTGGCCCCTGTGGTGGTGGTGGGGGGCCGGGCCGCAGCCAGCGACCCCCACCTGGTGGAACGGCTGGGCGCATACTACCTGGGCAACGATCCCCGTGAGCTGGCCGAAATGCTCTCGGTAACCCTAAAGGAGGCGGGCCTGTGGTAGGTGGGTGCTTTATTCACGGCGTTCAGGGGTCACCTCGGTTGCAAGGCAAGCTTGGGAACAAGGAGGCCGTATGAAAAAGGTACGAAGGAAAGAAGTGATCTATCGGGCGGGCGACCGTGCGGACGCGCTGTACCACCTCGAGCGTGGCCTGGTGCGCATCATCGAGATTCTGCCCGACGGTCGCCAGCTCACCTTGCGCCACGTTCTGCCCGGCGACTATTTCGGCGAGGAGGTGCTTTCCGAGCGGCAGTACAAGTACACCGCCGAAGCCCTCACCGATGCAGCGGCTTTTGCTGTTGACCCCCAAACCCTCTCCAGCGACGACCTGCGGGCCCTGGCCGCCAGCCTGGCCAGCCAGATGGCCCAGGTACAGGCCTACGAAACCCACCTGCAGTGGGGGGAGCTCCGCAGCCGTATCTGCCGCTATCTGCTCTACCTGGCTGCCACCGCTGCCCAGGGGCAGGACGAGCGGGGAATCTACGTCACCGCCAGCCATGAAGAGATTGCCGATGCCACCGCTTCCACCCGCGAGTCGGTGAGCAAACTGCTCTCCGACCTGCGCCACGAAGGCATCCTGGATACCGGCTACCGCAAAATTTATCTGGTAGACCGCAAAACCCTGGAGCTGGAAG
The DNA here is from genome assembly GCF_000024425.1 of Meiothermus ruber DSM 1279. Classification (NCBI taxonomy): domain Bacteria; kingdom Thermotogati; phylum Deinococcota; class Deinococci; order Thermales; family Thermaceae; genus Meiothermus; species Meiothermus ruber. Next base: position 357,072 of record NC_013946.1, on the reverse strand, counting down.
CTGAAAGCCGGATGCTGCAAGCGGTCTGAGGTAGCGATGAAGGTACTGATTGTCGGCGGCAGCGGCTATGTGGGCACCCACATGGCGCAGCACCTGCTGGAGCGGGGCCACCAGGTCACGGTGGCCTCGAGGCGGGGGGAGGGGCCGCTTTCGGGGGTGCGCTATGTGATGGCCGATGCGGCCAAAAACGAGGGGCTGCTCGAGGCCGCCCAGGGCCAGGAAGCGCTCATTTACCTGGTGGGCATCATTCGCGAGCGCGGCGACCAGACCTTCCGCCAGGCCCACGTGGATGGGGTGCGGCACAGCCTGGCAGCCGCCAAAGCAGCCGGAATTGCTCGCTTCGTGCACATGTCCGCGCTGGGCACCGCCCGCGGGACAGGCAGCCGCTACTACGAAACCAAGGCCGAGGGCGAAGAACTGGTACAGGCCTCGAGGCTGGACTGGACCATTCTGCGCCCCAGCTTGATTTTCGGTCAGGGCGACGAGTTTTTTGGGGGCATTCTGAAGGGCCTGGTCACCGCCCCCATCCCCTTCATCCCCCTGATTGGCGATGGCCGCTTTGTCTTCCGGCCCATCTGGGTGGGGGACGTGGCCGCGGCCTTCGAGCAAGCCCTGGGCCGCCCCAACACCATTCACCGCAGCTACAACCTGGTAGGGCCTAAGGAATATACCTTCCGCGAGCTGCTGCTCCTGGTACGGGACACCCTGGGCTCCCGCAAACCCCTGCTCTCCATCCCACTGACCCTGATGGACTGGGTAGTTCCCCTCATCTCCCCTCTGCCCTTCAGCCCCATTACGCGCGACCAGTACCTTCAGCTCAAGATGGGCAACACCGCCGATCCAGTCCATATGCGCCATGCTTTCGCCCTGGAAGAACGCTCGCTCGAGACCGAATTACCCAAAATCCTCTCAGCTAAACGGTTGGTCGGTGCTTAACCTGGAATACTGTTGAAAAACTCAGGTGGGTCTAATCTAGGGTGCGATGGAGTCCGCCCGGCCCTACCTGTTGAAAATGCACACGCCCACCAACCCGCTCAAACGCTTCGAGGAAGCCCCGCCAAAGAGCCGCGAAGCCTTGCTCAAGCTATGGGCCGCGCTGGGGCCCCGCGTGCGTACCGCCGACCCCACACGCTACTACGCTGTGCAGGAGGCGCTCGAGCTCGATATACCCTTCCCGGTGTTGGTGCTGTACGTGTTTCGCGAATGCCGCCGGGCCCTGGAAGACAACCCCATACAAGAGCGCCTGGCCGAGTAGGAAACCTACAACGAGCCCAGCCTGTACGCGCCCCAGAACAGAACAGCCGCCAATAACACCCCCAAAACCAAGCCCATCCCAACGTCCACCTTGCCTATCACCAGCCCTGCCAGCACCAACACCCCGCTCACCAGCCAGACCACCGCCACGGTCTTGGCCGGGTTCCGCAAATAAAGCTGATCCAGTCGATCGTAGGTGTGATCCCGATCCCCGTCAAAGATGGGCTTACCCCGCCGCCAGCGCCGGATAATGCCCGCTGCGGTATCGTACAGGGGGAAGCCCACCATCATCAGCGCTGCCCCAAAGGTGGCCCCACCCTGGGCTGCGGCCATCAAGAGCAGCATGGCCAGTAGATAGCCAATGGATAGACTGCCGCTATCACCCATAAAGGTCTTGGCTCGAGGGTAGTTCCAGAATAGAAACCCTAGCAAGCTCGCAGCCAAAATTACAGCCAGCCCAGCCCCGGCAGGAATTGACCACAACAAGATGGCGATTCCAACGGCCGAGATCAGGGCGTTGCCGGCGGCCAGACCGTTCATCCCGTCAATCAGGTTGACCGCGTTGGACATAAGCAATACCAGAACCACCGCCAGCCCCACCCCACCCCACCCCAAAGCACTCCAGAAATGCATACCCAGCACAACCCCGGCGACCAGCTCGGCCAGCAGGCGCAGCCTGGGCGAAAGGCTAAAGCGGTCATCCAGACCGCCCGTAATAGCTATAACCAACAATCCCAGCAAAGCCCAGCCAGCCACCACCTGGGTGTAATAGCCCCAAAGCAGCACACTGGCCACAATCCCCACCCCACCAAACCGCGGGGTGGGCAGGGTATGAATTTTGATAACCCCCGGCCGATCAACAATACCCAGGCTCCGGGCCAGGGGCAGGGATAGCCCTACCAATACAGCAGCGGTCAGCGTTGCCAACAAAGCCAGCAGCAGTTCATTCATAGAAACCCTTCAACCATCTACAGGCTGCGCCCCCCTCAGCATAGACATTCGGGGTACAGAAGTCTGTTCTTTTGCCGCTCTCACGCCGTAGGGGTTTGCGCCGTGGGCGTGATCTATTTCGTTACATAATCAAGTTTTTTTAAAGATCCATTTAACGTTTAATAGAAAAACTCTTTTTTTATCCCGATATCGTTTGTAACGTTCTGGGGTTGGGAAGCAGTTCTCCCCTCCTCATGCACGGGTAAGCGTAACGCCTTTACCCAAGGAGTTCTGTCTAATGCGGCAATTGTTCTTCCTTTTACTGGTTGGGTTAATAACGGCCTGCGCCACTGACCAATCGGCGCCCTCCCCTTCCTCGTCTTCCAATCAGGCGCCCAGTATACGCATCCTTAGCCCGTCCAACGGGGCCACCGTCAGCGGCGCTGGCACCAGAGCAGAGGTTAGCATCAGCGACGATAAGGCCGTTACCCGCCTAACCCGCCAGGTGAACGGGGGCCCTGAGCAAGACATCGCCATACAGCCCACCCAGAGCGGCAACATTATCTTTTGGATTCCGCTGGTGAGCGGTAGCAACACCGCGGTCATCCGGGTCTACGATGCCGAAGGGCTAAGCGCCAGCGCCACTCTGAACCTGCAGGTTGGCGGCTCAAGTAGCGGCGGTTCGGGTGGTGGTTCGTTTGGCACAGACTACGGCGGCTACACCCTGCCCAGCGGCCCCACCTACTACGTAAGCCCCTCCGGCAGCAACGCCAACGACGGCTCCCGCGAACGCCCCTGGGCCACCCTCTCCTTCGCCGTGCAGAAACTTAAGCCCGGCGATGTCCTGCGGGTGCTCCCAGGCTCCTACAACGAGTCTGTCCAGGTTACCGCCTCCGGTACGTCCAGCCAGCGCATCACCATCGCCTCCGATATCCGCTGGGGCGCCAAACTCAACGCCCAGGGCAATCTCTTCGGTATTGATGTCCGCGGCAGCTACGTGGATATCGTCGGGTTCGAAGTTACCAACGCCACCAACAGCGGCATTATTAGCTGGGCCCCCTACAACCGCTTCTTGTTCAACCACGTCTATGGCATCCGGGCCCAGTGTGACTCCAACGGCGGGGCCGGGGTTAACATGAGCTCACCCGACTCCTCGGATGGGGTGATGCTGGGCAACCTGGTACACGATATTGGCGACCTCTCGGCAGGTTTCTGTACCCGCATCCACGGCATTTACCAGGGTGCCCCCCGCGGCCTGGTGCAAAACAACATCACCTACCGTGCCCGGGGCTTTGGCATCACCTCCTGGCATGCTGCCACCGCTGTGACCATCAGCAATAACCTCTCCTTCGCCAACCTATATGGCGGCATCTCGGTGGGCTCAGGCGACAACACCCGTGGCAACCGGGCCGAAAACTTCCTGGTAGCCAACAACATTGTGGTAGGCAACCCCCGTGGCATCAGCGAGGAGGGCAACACCGGGGTGAATCGCTTTGTGAACAACCTGGTCTGGAACAACACCACCAACTGGCGCCTGCAAACCAGCACCCAGCAGGGCAGCCTGAGCCTCGACCCCGGTTTTGTAAACTTCCAGCCCGACGGCAGCGGCAACTACACCCTGCAAAGTAGCAGCCCAGCTATTGACAAAGGCATTACCGAGCGGGCCCCAGCCATAGACTTCCAGGCCAAGCCCCGCCTCCAGGGCAGCGCCCCCGACCTGGGCCCCTTTGAGGTGCGCTAGGGCAGGCTGGCATCCCGCAGACGCACCACCCTGGCCTCCGACGGCACCCCCCGGCCATCCAGCACATAAAGCTGGTAAAAGCCGGGGGTAGCCAGGTTGGGGCTGGCTGGCGCGGTCACCTGGAGGGAATTGGGGCCAGTGCGCGTAAAGTTTAGCTCGATAAAGCGCTGGCCCATGTTGAAGGCATGGGTTACCGCACCAAAAGCCACCAGGGTCACCCGCTCCACCGCCGTGGCGGGTACGTCGGTGGTTAGGGCAAAGCTCTGGCCGTAGCTAATGCGATCCGGCGCGCTCTGCACCACCGGACGGCTGGCAAGGCTGCCATCGGCATTGTGCAGGTAGGGCGGGTAGTAGATCTCGGCGTTGAGCTGGTTGACCTTCTGCTCGTTGCCCTTGGTTTTATCGCACTCTGGCAGGTTGGGTAGGTCATCACCTCCAGTGGCCCCACCACCCATGGTGATGATGGTGCCATCTAGCAGCAGTAGGGCGGTGGAGTGGTAGGTGCGGGGACACTGGGCCTCGGCAGCGCGCTTAAAGGTCTCGGTAAGGGGCGACCAGATCTCGCTCTCGTACACCGCTGTTGCGTTGCTAAACTGGATACCATCCTCATTCCCGCCGTTTACAAAGATGCGCCCATCCGGCATAAGGGTAGCGTTGACATGCGTGCGTTTGTAGGCCATGGGGGCTACGTTACGCACCGAAATGCTCTGATTATTGGGGTTCAGTTCGATTACCTGGGCAGAGTTCTCTCCTCGGCTTATACCAGGAGGGTTGCTTTTTTGAACATCACCCCCGCCCAGTATCAAAATCTTTCCCGGCTGGTACATTACAGAGGAGCCGTAGTAACGATCCACTAATGAACTGTGAACCGGGCCTAGCGAGCCCTGGCCTGTTGTGTTGATATAAAACCATTTTTCATAGTTACCTGAGAGAAATACTTGCCCATTGGGAGCCACGTGCACCCAGGGGTAGAAATGGTTGATCAGCACGTTGCCATTGATGTCAATGGACTCGGCCCCAGTCAGCCGACGAAGAGTATTGGTAAAAGGATTCCACACATCGGGTATGGTGTTCCAGTCCTGTCTATATATGTCCCCATCCCCATTGTGCTGGTCGCGGTTGCCCCCAATAATTAGCATTTCTTCGTTGGGAAGGGTAATCACGCTAGGGTACCAACGGCCGTAGGTCATGTCGGGGCCGGCGCTCCAGGTGTTGGTGCTGGGGTCGAAGATGTTGGTATGTTTATGCCCAGCCGGAAATCCGTATTCACCGCCACTGGCGGTGTAGTCGTAGCCCAGGTTGCCCCCGGCCAGATAGAGCTTGCCGTTGGCGGCCAGCACGTAACCCGAGCAGAAAAGGTCGGTGCGGGTGTTGTCGTAGCGGGCCTGGCTCTGGGCATCGGTGGGGGTGCCGGGCGTCCAGACGAAAACCTGGGTGGAGGCGTGTTTGCTGTAATCGCGGTAGTTATCGCCCTGGCCCTTACCCACCGGGTCGAGGCCGTGGAAGGTCATCACCCGGCCATCGGGCAGCAGGGCGGCGTGGGTGGCTACGGTGGGCCAGGGCAGTTTGGGGCCAAAGTAGCCGATGCGGGCCTTCTGGTGGCGCACAAAGGCCGAAGGGGGCACGACTTGCTCGGACTGGCCGGGGTAGGCCCAGCGCAGCTTGATGGCCCCGCGGGCGTCCTGGTTGTAGTACTCGAGCTTGATGCGGTAGGCCTGGCCTGCGCTCAGGGAAATGGTGGCGCTGCGGCGGGTGAGGTTCTGGTCGAACCAGGCGCTGATCAGGAGCTGATCGTTGACCCAAAGGCGCACCCCGTCGTCGGCCAGCACGGTAAAGGTGTAGGTGCCGCTTGCCGGAGCGGTAATTAGGCCCGTCCAGCGGATGCTGAAGGTGTCGGGGCCCATACCGGGGCGGGGGGGCTGACCCGAGAAGGTGTGGTTGATGTTGGTCTCTATGCGCCGGGCAAAAAGGCCGGTGAGGTCGGGGTTGTCGAAGTATTCCACGTCCAGGCCCAGGTCGGGGCTGGTCAGGGGGTTGATGCCAGGATCCTGTCCAGCGGGGCGGTCGTCGGAAAAGCTGTAGCTGCTAGCGGTCTGGGTGAAGCCCGGCTCGCTGTAGGCTGGTGTATCGGTTTGCAAGGTGGCCTGGCTGCCGCTGCCCGCGCTGTTGTAGGGGGTGAGACGGTAGGTGTAAGGGGTGCCGCTGCCCACCGCTTCATCGGTGTACTCGGTGGTGCTGGCGGGCAGGGTACTGCTCAGGGTGGCAAAGCTACCGTCGCGGGTACGGCGCTCCAGCACATAGCGGGCTACCCGCTCCGGGGCCGTCCAACGCAGCACCACTTTGGGGGTGTCATCGGGGGTGGCCTGGAAGTTGCTGGGGGCATCGGGGGCTGCCAGGGGCCGGGCAGGGGTGGTGGCGCTCTGCTCGACCGGGCTGCTCGCGGCAGCGTTGTTACGGGCGGTCAGGCGGTAGGTGTAGGTGGTGCTGTAATCCACGCTTTCATCGGTGTAATCGGTATTGGTAACCACACCCAGAACGGCGAAAGCACCGCTGTTTGTTCTGCGTTCGAGGACATAATCAGTGGCCCCTGCGGCCGCCTCCCAGCGCAGCACCACCCGGGGGGTGGCGTCGGGGGTGGCCTGAAAGTTGCTGGGCGTTGCGGGGGGCCGGGTGGTGTTACAGCCTGTCAGACCGAGAAAAGCCAGCGCCAGTACCAGTAAAAACACTCTCGGAAGGGCCAATATCGCTTTCACTCATCACCTCGTACATCCACATTTGCTTACCGCCCCTCCCTGCGGTAAGTTGAGCACAACCCTAAGCCTGGGGCACGGTGGCCGACCCCTGTTCTTCTTTCGCCTCGTAGGTCTGCTGAATCAGGGACTTCTCCCAGCCCAGGTAATACTGCTTAACGGCATCGGAGGTAGCCCCTTCGGTCAGGTATTTAACGTTGGAGTACATGGCCGACCGGTAGTCGCGCACCTTGCCGCTCTTCAGGGCCTCAATGACCTGCTGGATGCCCTGCTCCACCGTCCACTGCGGCTCGAAACCCAGCCGGTTGCGAATTTTGGAGAAGTCTACACGGTAGTTGCGCCGATCACCATCGCGGCCCGAGTCGATCAGCTCGGCATCGGGCACCAGCTTCTTGACCAGCTCACCCACCATGCCCAGGGTCATGTTGCCCTCGTTGCTGCCCACATTAAAGGTTTCGTTGTGCACCCGCTCCTTGGGGGCTTCTACGGCCAGCATCACCGCATGGGCGGCATCGTCTACGTGCACAAAAGGCCGCCACTGGTCACCCCCAAACACGGTGATTTTCTTGTCTACCACCGCCTTGGCCGTGAGCAGGTTGACCACCAGGTCGAAGCGGGTGCGGCCCGACAGACCGTAGATGGTGCCAAAGCGCAGGATCACCACCGAGAAGTCGTCGCTCTGAAGCTGACGCAGTACCTGCTCAGAGGCAATTTTGCTGCGGGCGTAGAGCGAGACCGGGTTGAGGTTGCTGCGCTCATCCAGCACTAAGTCGCTGGCCCCATACACCGAGCAGGTGCTGGCGAAGATGAAGCGACGCACGCGCATACCCTTGGCGATCTCGGCAATGGTGCGGGTGGCCACCAGGTTAATTTCGATGGTGAGGTTTTCGTCCAGGGCGCAGGCTGGGTCGCCCACCAACCCTCCCAGATGCACCACCGTGTCCACCCCGCGCATGGCCTCCACCACCTTGTCCACCTGGCGGAAATCGGCCTGGATGATCTCCAGGTTGGGGTGGTGCAGCACGTGGGCAATGGGCTCCTTGCCGAACAGGAGCAGGTCGAGTAGGCGCACCCGGTAGCCGCGCTCGAGCAACCGCGGCAGCAACCCCGAACCGATGTATCCCGCCCCACCGATCACCAGCACGATGCGCTCGTCGGCGATAAGAGATGGGATGGGGCTGGCTTTGGCTTTACGCCGGGCCTCGACGCTATCCCAGTAGTGCACCCAGGCCCTCGAGGCCAGGGTCAGGCCAAGGGTCAGGAATCCGCTGGCAAACAGCACCGAGCGCGGAGGGTCTACCAGCGGCAGCATAAAGACTGCAAAACCAAAGATGAGGTAGGCCAGCAATACTGCCTGGGCCACCACCAGCATCTTGTAGCGGCTCTGGTAGGCCCGGCCGCGGCTATAAAAACCGCTGGCCGCAAATACCACAAAGGCAATGAGCATCAGGATGCCCACGTTTTTGGCATAAATCTGGGCATAAGCCCCCAGCAAGACCGCGTCGGCAGCGCCGCGGTAGGCCCACAGCAGGTGAATCACCATGGCAACGGCAAAGCTGCCAGCTACCATGAGCTGGTCGGCCAGTACCCGCAAAATCACATCGGCGGTGAAACGCAATTCCCTCAAATAGACCATGCCCTGCTCCCTCCTCAGATCGAGGCTTGTTCCATCACCCGTTCAACCGCATCGGCGGTGGCTTGCATCTGGGCCTGGCCCAGGGTGGGGTGCACCAGGAACATCAGCGAGGTTTCGCCCAGTTCCCTGGCCACCGGCAACCGCTCGGCTGGCTGCCAGCCCCGCCGGGTGAAGGCTTTTTCGAGGTAGATCTCACTGCAACTCCCGCTCATGCAGGGAATGCCCAGCTCACTCACCGCCTGCATAATGCGGTCGCGGCTCCAGCCCGGCTTGAGCCGCTCGGGGCGCACATACACGTAGTACTTGTAGTAGGCGTGGTGCAGGTGGGCGGGCACCTCGGGCACCCGCAGGGCCGGAATTTGGCGGAAGCGTTCGCTCAGGTAGTGGGCGTTGGCCCGGCGCTGCTCGACCCAGCCATCCAGCTTGCGCAAAATCACCCGGCCAATAGCCGACTGCACCTCGAGCATCCGCCAGTTGGTGCCGAAGTCTTCGTGCAGCCAGCGGAAACCGGGGGGGTGCTGGCGGTTGTAGACCGCGTCGTAGCTCTTGCCGTGGTCTTTGAAGCTCCAGGCTTTGCTCCAGAGTTCGTCGTCGTTGAGGGTGAGCATCCCCCCTTCGCCGCCGGTGGTCAGGATTTTGTCTTGGCAAAACGACCAGGCCCCGGCATGACCAATCGAGCCCACGCTCCGGCCCTTGTACCGGGCCCCATGGGCCTGGGCGCAGTCTTCGATGACCCAGAGGTTGTGCTTGTGGGCCAGGGCCATGATGGCATCCATATCCGCTGGCCAGCCTGCCAGGTGCACCACGATGATGGCCTTGGTGCGGGGGGTGATGGCCCGCTCAATGGTCTCGGCGGTAATCAGGCCGCTCTCGGGGTCTACATCAGCAAAAACAGGCCTTGCCCCGCGCATCACCGCCGCGCTGGCCGAGGCGATGAAGGTGCGGGGGGTGGTAATGACCTCGTCACCCTCTCCTACCCCCATGGCGTAGAGGGCCAGCTCGAGCGCCACCGTGCCGTTGTGCAGGGCAATGGCGTGTTTGGTTCCGACGTAGTCGGCAAATTCACGTTCAAACAGGCGGCCCTCCTGGCCCGTCCAGTAGTTCACCTTTCCAGACTGGAGCACCTTTGTAGCGGCTTCGATCTCGTCTGGCGCAAAGTAGGGCCATGGCGCAAAAGGCACTGCAATGAAGGGTTCTTTTAGCATCTACGTGCTCCTTCGAGGTAGCTTCCTCCGAAATATGCCCCAAAGTCTAGTCCAGAGCTCGTTATGACCGCGTTATTCGACAGGAATCCCCTCTGCTAAAGGCAGCATATAGCGCGTTAACCTGGGTACTGGTTTATTAATAGCACGCAACTCTCGCGTAACGATGCGTATAACGCAGCTCAAAGCAGAAGGGGCTCGAGGGTACCCTCGAGCCCCCAAACAAACCATCGCTACTTCTTACTGCCGTCGGTGCCGTACTTCAGCACGAAGATATCCTCTTCGCCCTGGTTGGTGTAGTTGTCCAGCGCTCCTTTGCTCCAGCCGGTCAGGTAGAGGTCGCTGTCACGCAGGGTGACGGCCAGGGCAATCTCATCCTGGGTACTGCCTTGCTGGCGGGCCCAGCCCACGGTGCCGTCGGCCAGATACTGCAGGATGAAGACATCCTTAGCACCGGCGTGGGTTGCCGTACCGTCTACCGAAACATTGACATCCCCCACGATGTAGACGTTGCCCGAGGCATCGGCGACCATGCCATAGGGATTAATTTGCGCTGGGTCGGTGGGGCTGTACTGGCGGCGCCAGGTTTCCGTACCGCTGCTACTGAACTTGGTCACAAACAGGTCGGTACCGCCGTTGTAGCTAAAGCCCGTCCCGTAGGCTCCGGTCACATAACCGGCCACGTAAACATCCGAACCCTGCACTGCCACCGCATTGGCCCCGTCACCATAGGCCGTACCAAACTGCTCGAGCCACTGCTGGGTTCCTGCGTTGTCGTACTTGACCACAAAGGCGTCGGTGTCACCCAGGTGGGTTTTGGAGGGCAGGGCCCCGCCGGCAAACCCTGCGGCGTATACCGCACCGGAGGCATCCACGGCCACCGAGGTAATCCGGTCGCTGCCGGTCGAGCCGAGCTGTCGTGCCCACTGCAGGGTAAGGCCGGTGTCGTACTTATATAAGGCTGCATCTTCCCCGCCTGCATTGGTTCCGCTCGGCACGGTTCCGGCGGTATAGCCACCCACATACACGTCGCTACCCACCACCGCCACGCTGGTAAGGCCGTTCTCTACGTTCAAGGTGTTTTCGTCCAGCTTGATCGAGGTCAGCTTTGCACCCGCAGGGCTTAGCTTGAGAATAAAGCCCTTGAAGGCGTTGCTGCTGGCGACGTAGGCGCTTCCCACCACGTAGATGTTGCCGGCGGCGTCGGTGGCCACCCCTTTGGCCTGCGACTCGGCACTGCCGGGCGTGCTGGGGTCACCCACGGTGAACTGCTTGACCCACAGGCGGCTGCCGTTGGGCGCGTACTTGGCCACCACCACATCCGGGAAGGCCAGGGCGAGCGTGCCCACCTCATCACCCAGCACTTCTTTGGAAAGGCCGGCCACGATCACGTTGCCTTGGGCATCGGTGGTAATGGCGTTTCCGATATCGGTTGCGCTGGAAGCCAGCCACTTGGTGTAGGGGCTGCACTCCACCACCAGGTTGGTCACGTTGGCCCCGCTCACGGTCACGCTGCTGGGGGTGACGGTGCAGTTCTGGGAGGGGTTGGTGGGCTGGGTCTGCACGCTCACGCTGTAGGTGCCGTCCTGTACGGGGGTGTCGAAGGTGAAGGGGCCGTTGCTGCTAATGGTTTTGGTCTGCGAACCCAGGGCCAGCACCAGACCGCTGCCGTTCAGGTAGCGCACCTCGCCGCCCACGGTGTAGGTAGGCGTGGGGGTCACGGTAAAGGTAGCGCTGCCGCTCTTGCCCCCGGCCGTGGCGGTGATGGTGGCCGTGCCCACGGCAACGGCAGTAGCCAGGCCGCTGTTATTCACGGTGGCAACGGCGGTATCGCTCGAGCTCCAGGTAAAGGTCACACCGGAAATCACGTTGCCGCCCGCGTCCTTGGCCACCGCGGTGAACTGTTGGGTCTGGCCCACCTGCTTGCTGGCAGAAGACGGGCTGACCTCGATGGTCTCGATGGTCGGGGGCGCCGGGTTGGTTACGGTAAAGGTAGCGCTGCCGCTCTTGCCCCCGGCCGAGGCAGTGATGGTGGCCGTGCCAGCGGCAACGGCAGTAGCCAGGCCGCTGTTATTCACGGTGGCAACGGCGGTGTTGCTCGAGCTCCAGGTAAAGGTCACACCGGAAATCACATTGCCGCCCGCGTCCTTGGCCACCGCGGTGAACTGTTGGGTCTGGCCCACCTGCTTGCTGGCAGAAGACGGGCTGACCTCGATGGTGTTAATGCTGGGCGCCCCACCTCCCCCACACGCAGCCAGGAACAGCGCGGCTAATAGTAGTACAAACCAGCGATAGGTCATGGAGTACCTCCTTGGAGTTTTGGATCTAGGTGATCCTAGGCCTTGAGTATAGTCACAAAAAACTGGTTGAAAATGCTCGTTGGTACCGGAAGAAACGGCCGTGACCCAAAGGCTTAACGCCGCTCAAAAACGGCTCGCAAATCTCTATCCAATCACCCAACCAGGCTTTTTAATGCGGCTGGCAAGCAACGAATCAAACGCCTGGCCGATCGGTCAGAAAAGCGCTGGTGGTTAACGCTCTGATAACGATGCAGTTTATTTAGCCTGTTTTTGTTCGGCCATATCCAGCATAGGGGTAGTATGTCCAAAAGCACCAATCTGACCGGCCCTACAAGGTTTCCACGCTTCTTGCGCCCAGGAATTATGACCTGCGTTCGAGCCGGGGCAGTCGGTTTGTTATGGTCAGAATCCACTTTCCACAAGACCGCCTTGAACTATGGGCCACAGAGAAATCATCGGCCCGATCAGGCAAAACCACCCGGATTGGCGGTAGGCCAGCTCCTCGCCCAGGCGGTGCAGGTTGTCTCGCAAATTAACGGGGATGTTGGCCCCCCAGTGCCGGGGATGCAGCAGGACTTCTACAAACGGAAGACCGGTGCGGATGGCCTCGAGGGGGTTGCCATCCAGCCATAGGTTGGGGTAGGCCCCATCAGAAAAACGTTGGGTGTAGCGTTGTTGCAAGACCGGATCGTAGGCCTCGAGCTCGATACCCAGCTCCTCACGCAGGCCTCGGTCTTGCAACAGTTCATGATTGATCACCCCCAACCGGCGGTTGAGCCAGTCACCGTGGGAGGCCACCGTGTGCAGGGGCAGACCGGTGAGGGCCTTAATCCGGCGGTAGTTCTCCGCAAAGAGCGCTCGAATGGCAGGCATACAAGCCTCAACCTCGGCGCGGTTTTTAAGGCGGTGGCGTTTGGCATAGGTGGCGATCTCTTCGTAGTGGTAGCTGGCCTCACTACCGGAAGCGTGAATCTCCTGCATCAGGTTCACATCCAGCGTAGAGAGCCGAAAGTAAAACGAGGCTTGCACACCCATTTCACGCACAACCTGCCACAAAGCCCGCGTGGTACGTAGGTCAGTATCAATGTCCAGCCGCAAAACCAGGTATGGGCCATCCTGAAGCTGCCCGGCCTTGATTTTCTCCCAGATGGAAGCGATGGAGTGCACCTGGTAGCCCTGGGCCAGGGCCTGCTCGAGCAAGCTGCGCAATTCATGCACCCGGCTGGGGAGCAAAAAGTCGGAGTAAAAGCGGTGCCAGCTCGACCGCAGGGCCTGCTGGAACTTAAGGGGCTTCGAAGGCGTCGACATACTCAACCCAACCCTCCCTCCAGCAGTCGACGGTACAACCGCACCAGTTGCTGTGCATTTCGGCTGGCATCGTAGTGGCGGTAGACGTGCTGCCGCAAGCGCTCGCCCCGGGCCTGGGCCTCCAGTGGGTCGCTTCGCACCTGGGCGATGGCCGCCAGTATCGCCGCCGGGCTGATCTCCTCGAGGCGGTAACCGGTCTCGGGGGTCACGATCTCAGGCGTGCCCCCCCGGTTGCTGGCGATCACCGGCAGACCTACCGCACCGGCTTCCACCACCACCGTGGGCAGTCCCTCGCGGTAGGAAGGCAGGATGAGCGCATCGGCGGCGACCATGTAGCGGCGCACCACCGCATTGGGCTGCTGGCCCAATAAGATGCGCTGCGTTCGAGAAGAACTACCTAGACCATCACGCAGCGGCCCATCACCGATAAATACAGCCAGCACCCCTTCGTCGTCGAGCTGACGCAAGGCTTCGGAAAGCTCGAGCACCCCTTTGTACTGCACCAATGTGCCCACAAACAACAAGACGAAGCGGTCTTGGGGAAGCCCGAGCTGAGAGCGTAGCCCCCTTTTATCGGGCCGTTCTTGCATTGGCGGTAATCTGAGGCCCACCCGGTGGGTCAGCACCGGACGCTGGGTATGGGCCTGGGCTTTTTGGCGAATCCCATCGCTTACGGTCAGAATCAGATCAGCCTGGGCCAGTACCTGCTTATAGTATTTGCGGTAACGGGGGCTTTGCTCGGGATAGGTGTTGGCGTCATCGCCATGCAGCGTAACCACCAGCGGCTTCTTCCAGCGGCGCTTGAGTAAAAGACCCAGGGTTCCCTCGGGATGGGCGAAGTGGGCGTGGATCAGATCGCATGAATGCGCTGGCAATGAGAAAGCTTTCAATCGGTGCGGCCACCCCCAAAGATTTTCACTCGGGAAAGCCAGGTAGCGAGGACGCAACACCCGAACCCCCTCCACGTCATACTGATTGGGAATCTGGGTATAGGCCCGCCAGTTTGGCTTGAGCCGGGCCATTCCGGGCAATACCAGCGGTATGGGAGCATGCACATCTACCTGCACCCCCAGGCGCTGCAGTTCCAGGGCCTGGGTCTGCACGAAAATGCAGGCTGAAGGGTGTACATTCGAAGGAAAATCAGGGCTTAGAAACAATACGCGCATAGCTGTTACCTCGAACCATCATGGCCAGACCGTGTAGAAGTGCTATGGTTAGCCAGAGATATTTGCGCTCCAAAATCCCTAAAAATGCCCCCTGAATCAGGTAGGCCAGGAGACAGGCTTTGAGGATCAGAATCAGATCTGGATGTACCGCCTGCCGTAAGCTTACCTGCAGCAACACCCACATCCAGGCCAGAAATATACCCAGTCCTACAAGACCCACTTCGCTAACAAGCTCGAGGTAGATGTTGTGAGCACCCCGGCCATCGGTGATGTAATAGGTATCGATGGACTCGAGGTCAGACTCAGCAGCAATCCCCTGTCCAAACAAAGTTGTAAAGGTACCCAGGCCATGCCCAAAAATGAGATTCTGTTGTGCAATGTGCCATCCAACCGTCCAAATAGCCGTTCGACCAGCCCCCCCATCCTCGGCTGCCGAGGTAATGCGGGAGCTCAGGAACTGGTTGACCGCTGGCAACTGAAACAGCGCCAGGCCCACCAAACCAAAGGTCAAGCCCAGTGAAAGAAACTGCCGCCAACCCAGGCGGGGCAGTACCACCAGCGCTAAGGTAATAACGATGGCTACCCAGGCACTGCGGGTGCCCGAAAGCACCACCGCTAAAGTGCACAACGCAAAGCAGAACATGCTATACCAGCGCATCCAGGGGCTTCTTGTAGTCAACCACAGCCCTACTGCTATCAGGGAGCCCAGCAAAACCACTGCCGCAAAATCGGCTGCATCGGCAGCTCCCGTAAAGGTAGTGCGGCTCAACGGATTACGCAGATAGTTGAAGATGCCCTGCAGCGCAGCAATACTGGCCCCCAGCGAGTAAAAGAACAGCATAGGCTGTAGAGTATTGGGTCTCACCATAATAAAAAAAGCGATGGCCAAGGCCCCCACCAGTTGCTGTGCCAGGGCCTGAAGCTTGTCCCAAGTAGCCGATGGGTCAACCGACCAAAAATAGCTCAAACATGCCCAAAACAGCAGTACCACCGCGAGTATAGAAATTCGCAACCGAGGAATATACCGCCATGTTAAAACCAGGGCCGGAAACCAGGCGATTTTCGGACGCCTGATTTGAAAAACCAAAGAAAGCAAAAATAAACCCAGCAGTGCCTTGGATAGGGTAAACACCCCTTCGATAGCAAAAACCCCCTCGAGCGGTAGGCTAAAGGTATATAGGTACAGCAAAATTTGTGGGAAGGCCAACCAAGACCACAAAGGGAACAGCAGGGCCGCCGTTACTGGTGCAACCGATCTCATACCAAACCTTCCTTCCTAAGTTCCCTGGCAGTGAAAAATAGAACGGTAGCACTAACTAATACCGTTAGCCCCAACAGGCTCCAGCCCGCAACCCAGTGGGTGAGCCCCCACAGCAGCAACAAAGCGGGCAGGTTGAGCCAGATGTACCTGCGTAGACCTCGCCCAAAATCGGCCCAGCGCGCCCCGGCCGCGCGGAAAAATAAGCCCAGCGATATTCCGGCCACCAGGGCACTGCTCGAGGCGAACAAAAAAACTGCCCAGTACATCTGCTGGATGGCAATACCCCAGTAGATGGCCCCCATGCGTAAGGCCAGCTCAAAGACAGTAAAAACCAGCAAGGCTTGCTGCCATTCCTTAACAGTGAGCAAGGTGGAAAGGGGTTGGGCCACAATAGAGAGGAGTAAGTATGGTGCAAGTAAGCGGGCGTACACCCCGGCTTCGTACCAGTTGGATCCAAAAATCAGAGGGAAGGCCTGGGGCGCTACCACAAACAATGCACCGAATATCGGCAAGCCCACCGCTATCAACATGGTGGAAGTTCGGATGGTGAGCTGGGCCAGCTCAGGGGTCTCACGGGCTGCGGCCGCACGAGCAAAAAAAACCTGCCCAATGGACTGGGCCACCAGGGTTACAGGAATGGTGGTAATGCGGTAGCTCAGGCTAAACTGCCCCATCGCAGCAGCACCGAAAAAAGCGGTCAACAAAATAAACGGCAGGTGAAAGCTGGCCGCGGTTAGTAAAGCCGCGCTGGTGCCAAAAACCAGAAAACTCCGGTAGCGGCGGGCTGTCTGCTGCAAGGTGCGCCAGGTGATGCCCTCGAGGCTCCGGGGCAACAAACGCCACAAAGCCTGTACACCCCCCAAGCGCCCCAGCACATCGCCCAGTAAAAGCCCCGCTGGCCCCTTAACAAGCAGCCCCAGACCCACCTGGGCCAAAGCCTGCCATAAGCCTTGCTGAAACTTGGTCTGGGCCAGTGCGCCAAAACGCTGAAGCCGCAAGGCCCACATACTGCCCGATTGCATGAGGGCTATGCAAGCCAGCCCCACCCCCACCAGGGCTGCAAACCAGCCTGGGATCTGGACACCCAACCATACCGAAAAGACATCCCGAAAAAACCAAAAAACCCCACCTATCAGCAGGCTCAAGCCCAAGCCAACGCCCACTGCAATTAGCAAAAGCCCACGGGCTTCTGGCTCTTCTCTGGGTAGCTGGATGGCCTGCTCATAGCGAAGGTTGATCATCACTGCGGCCAGAGAAAGGATAGAGCCATACAAAGCCCACCAGCCAAAATCTTCCGGCCTATATATACGGGTCAGAAGGGGCTGCACCAGAACGACCAGACCCTGGCCCAGCACCGTACTGCTGGCCAGTAGGGCCGCATTCCCCACAAAAGATGTTTGCGTCAGAAAACCTTTGATCCGGGTCATATGAGGCCGTAAGGATTTCGTTTTTGCCCCAGTTCGGGAGCATTTCTGCTTCAATGGTACACAGCTTAGTTCCAGGCACTGGTTATTCTGCGTAACCCCAAGCGTTAATCCCTTGTAGAAAGAGTTATTTTTGGGAGCGTTGGGTTGCTTTCGCTGGCATTCGTGCAGTAATACAGTTAGGCTGAATCCGCAAGGGCCGGGCTAGCTTAAGGTGGGGTTCCCCGGCCATTAGGTTCGGTGAAATACAATGAGAAGCACATCCAGCATAAATGATTTCGATCGCTTACTCCTGAGCTTTAGCCGCTACATGTGGGCATTGCTAGGGGTTTCGGTGTTAATTGCGGTGGTAGCTTACCTGCTAAGCATATCCCAGCCACGTATCTACGAAGCCTCGGCCCGTTTGCTTTCAGCCCAGCCGGTCGAACTAGGTTCTACTATCAGCGCGCCACGGTTCCAGCCCCTAGCCGCAGCCGCTTACCGCGAAGCTGCCTACGGAACTCTAGTACTGGAGCAGATGAACCGTCGCTTTCCTGGTGTATTACCAAGCGAAGTGGCGAAAGTACGGGAGAAGTTGCGTATCCGCTCTATCGAGACGGTAGGCTCGAGTTCCATCGTTTTTGTACTGAGCGCCCGCGATTCCGACCCCCGCCGCTCTGCGGCCTTAGCCAACGCCTGGGCCGAAGCTTTGCGCAACTGGGAAGAAGCCCTGATTCGAGACAACTTCAAACGTGCCAGCGTCTCACTGGAAAACCGGATTCGTTGGGTAGATATCCAGATTACCCAGGCTGCTAGTCGCACCGATCAAAACATCTTGCGGGAGTTGCGTACCAACCTCGAGCGTGAACTGGGAATCATACGCTCGCTGGAAAACAGCGCCACCGGCCAGCTCTCACTCCTAGCCCAGGCCGAAGTGCCCACCGAAGCTATATGGCCGCGTCCTTTGCTCACCGCTGGCATTGCTGCTATCTCCACCCTGCTGCTCGGATTTATCCTGCTGGCTGTTCGAGATCGGTTGTTAGGCCCCACTGGATAGCCAATGAAGCATTCTCAAAAACCCACTGTTAAGGTTCCTGATAAAAATCCACCACAGATCTTGGGATGGTTGTGTTGCTCAAAGGCAAAATTAGCTATATTGGTATACCACGTTTACTCACTCAATAATCGTTGTGGTGCTTATGAGAAAACAAATTACCCCTCATATTCCTCAACCACCTGTTAGGCATATCCGCTTGAACTGGGTAGTGGCATTCCTGGTTGTTTTGCTTGCAGCCTGCATCACCAGTTCTCAGCACAACACCCCAAATCCCAGACCAGATACCTCGTACGGTGTGTTCGGCATTCCCAGCGGCCCCACCTACTACGTAAGCCCCTCCGGCAGCAACGCCAACGACGGCTCCCGCGAACGCCCCTGGGCCACCCTCTCCTTCGCCGTGCAGAAACTTAAGCCCGGCGATGTCCTGCGGGTGCTCCCAGGCTCCTACAACGAGTCTGTCCAGGTTACCGCCTCCGGTACGTCCAGCCAGCGCATCACCATCGCCTCCGATATCCGCTGGGGCGCCAAACTCAACGCCCAGGGCAATCTCTTCGGTATTGATGTCCGCGGCAGCTACGTGGATATCGTCGGGTTCGAAGTTACCAACGCCACCAACAGCGGCATTATTAGCTGGGCCCCCTACAACCGCTTCTTGTTCAACCATGTCTATGGCATCCGGGCCCAGTGTGACTCCAACGGCGGGGCCGGGATTAACGCCAGCCAGCCCAACGCCGGCAACACCAGCATTTTGAGCAACCTGGTGCATGATATAGGCGATCTCACCGCAGGCCCCTGCACCCGCATCCACGGCATCTACCAGGGAAGTCCAAAAGGCATTATTCAAAACAATATTATTTACCGTGCCCGGGGCTTTGGCATCACCACATGGCAGGCCGCCACGGCTGTGGTGATGACCCATAACCTCTCTTTTGCCAACCTATATGGTGGCATCTCGGTGGGCTCAGGCGAAAATACCCTCGGCAATAAAGCTGAAAACTTCCTGGTAGCCAACAACATTGTAGTGAGCAACCCCCGTGGCATCAGCGAGGAAAACAACACCGGGGTTAATCGATTTTTGAACAACCTGGTCTGGAACAACACCACCAACTGGGCTCTGCTCACCAGCAGCCAGCAAAACAGTCTGACTGAAGATCCCCGCTTTGTTAACTTCAAAGCCGACGGCTCTGGCAACTACTATCTGAGCAACGATAGCCCAGCCATCGACAAAGGCATTCGTGAGGCCGCACCTAGCTTTGATTTCATGGGCCACCCCCGCATCCTGGGGATAGCTCCCGACCTTGGCCCCTTGGAAACCCGCTAAACTCCGTTACCTGCGGAACTCTCATGAAGCGTTGAGTTCACATACCTGGAGGTGAATCTGTAACGGCTATTGCGTCAAAAAACCTGGCCGGGAGCTTGAAACTAACTACACTACGGTAGGATGAGCAAACTATATATCCTGCCAATACTCGCAAAGAGTGTGGTGCGCGCATCCACACAGCACCCACCAGGCCCAGCCAGTGCTGGTCGGGCAAACTACCATCTTCTCAGAACTGCCCTCCTGGAGGTTGTGTGCGCTTCTTGTTTCTAACCCAGTACTTTCCCCCCGAGATCGGCGCGGCCCAGGTGCGGCTGGCTTCGGTTATCCGCGAGCTGGTGCGGTTAGGGCATCAGGTAGAGGTAGTGACGGCCATGCCCAATTACCCCACCGGGCGTGTGTTTGAGGGTTACCGCGGCAGGCTCTGGCTCGAGGAAGACTGGGAAGGGGTGCGGGTGGTGCGCACCTGGCTCTACCCCGCCATGGGCACCGGCCCCAAGCGGCTGCTTAACTACTTCAGCTTTGTGCTGAGCGCGCTGGGTGGAGTGCTAAAGGTTCAAAAGCCCGACTACATCTTTGTGGAATCGCCGCCCCTGTTTCTGAGCCTAACGGGCTACCTGGCCTCGAGGCGCTTTGGTGTGCCTTTCATCTTCAACATAGCCGATCTCTGGCCGGACTCGGTGCGCCAGCTCGGTCTGATGAAGGAAGGCCCTTTGCTGTGCCTGGCCGAGGGCCTGGAAAGCTGGAGCTACCGCCAGGCCCACTTCATCACCGCGGTGACCGAGGGCATCCAGAAGGTTCTGCTGGAAGAGAAAAAAGTACCCCCGCACAAGATACTTTATCTACCCAACGGCGTGGATACCGATCTCTTCAAGCCCATGCCGCCCGACCTGGCCCTGGCTAGGGAGCTTGGCCTCGAGGGCAAGAAAATCATTCTGTACGCCGGCAACCACGGCTACGCCCACGGCCTGGAGGTGGCCCTGCAGGCCGCCCGGCTCCTGACCGACCCCCAGGTGGTGCTGGTGCTCATCGGCGACGGCTCGGAAAAACCCCGCTTGAAGCAGATGGCCCAGGAGATGGGGCTTACCAATGTGCGCTTCCTGGATCCAAAGCCCCCAGCCTACATCGCCCAGCTCTACTCTCTGGCCGTGGCCGGCCTTTCCACCCTGCGCAACTCCCCACTCTTCGAGATGACCCGCCCGGTCAAGATTTTCGCCGGGATGAGCTGCGCCAAACCCATCCTGTACGCCGGGCAGGGGGAGGGGGCGCGGCTAGTGGAGGGGGCTCGAGCCGGCCTGGTAAGCCTCCCTGAGGACGCCCAAACCCTGGCCCACAACATCATGGCGGTGGTACAGAACCCCCATCTGGCCGAACAACTGGGCCAGAACGGGCGGCGCTACGTGGAGACCCACCTAAGCTGGTCGGTGCTCATCGAAAACTGGCTGTACCAGCTTCAATCCCAGCAACCCAAGGCCGAAAAAGTTCCGGTGTAAGGAGATCGTATGCAGACCGTTGTAGATCCCAAAACCCTTTTGTTGCAGCGCATTGAGGACAAAACCGCCCTTGTGGGCGTGGTCGGCATGGGCTATGTGGGCCTGCCCTTTGCCGTGGAAAAGGCCAAGGTGGGCTACCGCGTGGTGGGCATCGACCGCAGCGCCAAGCGGGTGGCCATGATCAACCAGGGCCAGAACTATATCGGTGACGTAAAAGACGAGGAGCTGCGCGACCTGGTGGCCCAGGGGCTGATCCGGGCCACCACCGGCTTCGAGGAAGTACCCGAGCTGGACGTGATTGTAATCGCCGTGCCCACGCCCCTGACCAAGAACCTGGTGCCCGACCTGCAGTACGTGGAGGGCGTGACCCGCGAAATTGCTAAATATCTGCGGCCCGGCCAGCTGGTGAGCCTCGAGTCCACCACCTATCCGGGCACCACCGAAGAGGTCATGCTGCCCATCCTGGAGCAAAGCGGCCTCAAGCTAAACCAGGACTTCTTCCTGGCCCACAGCCCTGAGCGGGTAGACCCCGGCAACGCCCGTTACACCACCAAGAACACCAACAAGGTGGTGGGCGGGGTGGGGCCCCAGAGCCTCGAGGTGGCGGTGGCCTTTTACAGCAAAACCATCAACCACGTGGTGCCGGTGAGCAGCGCCAAAGCCGCCGAGATGGTCAAGGTGTTCGAAAACACCTTCCGGGCCGTGAACATCGCCCTGGTCAACGAGCTCACCCTCCTGTGCGACCGCATGGATCTGAACGTCTGGGAGGTGCTGGACGCCGCTTTTACCAAGCCCTTCGGCATCATGCCCTTCTACCCCGGCCCCGGCGTGGGCGGCCACTGCATCCCCCTCGACCCGCACTACCTGGAGTGGAAAGCCAAGGAGTATAACTTCAACACCCACTTCATCAACCTGGCGGGCGAGATTAACCGCAAAATGCCGGAGTTCACCGTGGACAAGGCCGCCCGCGTGCTGAGCCAGCACGGCAAGCCTTTGCGGGGGGCCAAGGTGGTACTCCTGGGCATGGCCTACAAGGCCAACCTGGACGATTACCGCGAAAGCCCGGCCATCGAGGTCTTCAAGCTGCTGCAAAAGCGGGGGGCCGAGGTGGTCTTCCACGATAGCTGGACGCCGCACGTGGAGGAGCACGGCTTTGTAGCCGACAGCGTGGAGCTGACCGACGAGCTGCTGCAAAACGCCGACCTGGTGATCATCACCACCAACCACTCCAATGTGGACTACGCCCGCGTGGTGGCCCTGTCCAAAGTGGTGCTCGACACCCGCTACGCCACCCGGGGGATCAAAGCCGACAACGTGGTGCTGCTCTAGGGAGGACTATGAAGAACTTTGCACTCATCGGCGCTGCGGGCTACATCGCGCCCCGCCACCTCAAGGCCATCAAGGATACCGGCAATCGCCTTGTTGCCGCCCTCGACCCCTTCGATTCGGTGGGCATCATGGACTCGTACTTCCCCGAAGCCGAGTTTTTTACCCAGCCCGAGCTGTTCGAGGACTACCTCTACCGCCTGCGCGGCACCCCCCAGCAGGTGGACTACGTGAGCATCGCCAGCCCCAACTACCTGCACAACGCCCACATCCGCATGGCCCTCCGGGCCGGGGCCGACGCCATCTGCGAGAAGCCCCTGGTGCTCAACCCCGAGGAAATCCGGGAACTCAAGGACCTCGAGGCCGAGACCGGGCGGCGGGTCTGGACCATCCTGCAGCTCCGCACCCACGAGGCTCTGCTCAGCCTGCATGCCCGCCTGCAAGCCCAGCCCCCCCGCAAATACCAGCTCGACCTCACCTACATCACCAGCCGGGGCACCTGGTACCTGCGGAGCTGGAAGGGCCGCACCGAGCAGTCGGGGGGCCTGGCCACCAACATCGGGGTGCACTTCTTCGATATGCTCACCTGGCTTTTTGGCAAGGTGGAGCAGGTGGAGGTGCACCGCCGCGACGACACCGTGGCCTCGGGCTACCTGGAGCTCGAGCGGGCCCAGGTGCGCTGGTTCCTTTCGATTGACGTGGAGTATGTGCCCCCGGCCCTGCGGGCCCAGGGCAAGCGCACCTACCGCTCCATGCGCCTGGACGGCGAGGAGATCGAGTTCTCCGAAGGCTTTACCGAGCTGCACACCCGCGTCTACGAGCGCACCCTGGCCGGTCAGGGCTTCGGCCTCGAGGATACCTACGAAGCCATCGCCACCGTGGCCCGGATCCGCACCCTGCCCCTATCGGATCGCACCGCCACCATGCACCCTTTCCTCCAGAAGGTCAAGCAGTAGTATGGACTACTTCAAGCACGAAACCGCCATTGTGGATGAAGGCGCCCAGATTGGCCGCGGCACCAAGATCTGGCACTTCTGCCATATCAGCGCCAAAGCAGTCATCGGGGAAAACTGCACCCTGGGGCAAAACGTTTATGTGGCCAACAACGTAATCATTGGCAACGGGGTCAAGATCCAGAACAACGTCTCGGTCTACGAGGGGGTGATTCTGGAAGATTACGTGTTCTGCGGCCCCAGCATGGTGTTTACCAATGTGCTAACCCCCCGCAGCGAGTTCCCCCGCAACACCGCCGCCGATTATGGCCGCATCCTGGTCAAGCGGGGGGCCAGCATCGGGGCCAACGCCACCATCGTGACCGGCGTGACCCTGCACG
This sequence comes from Meiothermus ruber DSM 1279, assembly GCF_000024425.1. NCBI lineage: Bacteria > Thermotogati > Deinococcota > Deinococci > Thermales > Thermaceae > Meiothermus > Meiothermus ruber. The sequence continues at coordinate 333,594 of NC_013946.1, read as the reverse complement.
AAGGGGCGTTTGTGGCGGCAGGGGCGGTGGTTACCAAAGATGTACCGGCCTACGCCATCGTGGCCGGTGTTCCGGCCCGCATCATCGGCTGGATGAGCGCCTACGGCGACCGGCTCGACTTCAGCCAGAGCGACACCGTAACCGACTCCCAGGGGCATGTCTATCAGAAGGTGGGCCCCTTCGAAGTACGGAGGATTAAGTGAGCACCCTAACCCAGATTCCCATCCTCGACCTGAAGGCAGAGGTAGACGAGCTGTGGGACGAGCTCAACGCGGCCATCCAGCGGGTCTTGCGCTCGACCCAGTTCATCATGGGGCCGGAAGTACAGGCCCTCGAGCAGCAGCTCGCCCAGTACCTGGGGGTCAAACACGCCGTGGCCCTGAACTCCGGCACCGACGCCCTGGTTATCGGCCTGCGGGCGCTGGGGGTGGGGCCTGGGGACGAGGTGATCACCAGCCCCTTTACCTTTTTCGCCACCGCCGAGGCCATCAGCCTGTTGGGGGCCAGGCCGGTGTTTGTGGACATTGACCCCCAGAGCTTCAACCTGGATCCCGCCGGGCTCGAGGCCGCCATCTCACCCCAGACCAGGGCCATCATTCCGGTGCACCTGTACGGGAACCCCGCGGCCATGGGCCCGATTCTGGAAATCGCCCGGCGGCACGGCCTGAAGGTGCTGGAAGACTGCGCCCAGTCCTTTGGTGCCCGCTACGAACCCCTGCACCGCTTTACCGGAACCCTGGGCGATGCAGGGGCTTTCTCCTTCTTCCCTTCCAAAAACCTGGGGGCCTACGGCGATGGGGGTTTGCTGGTTACCGCCGACGACGCTGTAGCCGAACAGGCCCGGATGCTGCGGGCCCACGGCTCGCGCAAGAAGTACCACAACGAGGTGGTGGGGTATAACTCGCGGCTGGACACCCTGCAGGCCGCCATCCTGCTGGTCAAGCTGCCCCACCTCGAGCGCTACAACCAGGCCCGCCGGGCCATCGCCCAGCGCTACAACGAGGGCCTGGCCGGCCTCGAGGGCCTCATCCCCCCGGCCCTGACCCCCGGGCATGTCTTCCACCAGTACACCGTGCGGATTCTGGGCAACAGGCGCGATGCCGTACAGGCCCGGCTGGCCGAGCTGGGCATCGGCACCATGGTCTACTACCCGGTGCCGCTGCACAGGCTGCCCATCTACCAGCCCCTGGGACTGCACCTGCCCGAAAGCGAGCGGGCCGCCGCCGAGGTGCTCTCGCTGCCCATCTGGCCGCAGATGCAACCAGAAGCCCAGCGGGCCGTGATTGAAGCCGTTCGCGCCGCGGTGCAGGGCTAGATCGAGGGAGGAAGCGCCTTTGTGTGGCATTGCCGGTCTCGCGTTACGTAAGCCAGGCGCCCTGAACTGGGCGGGCCGGGCGCTGGAGGGCCTGCACCACCGCGGCCCGGACGATCAGGGCTGGCTGGCCTGGAGTCCCAGCGCTGCGGCCCACAGGGGCAAGACCTGGAATGAGGCCCAGGGCTTGGTGCTGCTGGTGCACCGGCGGCTGTCCATCCTCGACCTGTCCGAGCTGGGCTGGCAGCCCATGTCGAGCCCGGACGGGCGCTACCACCTGGTGTTCAACGGCGAGATTTACAACTACCTCGAGCTGCGCCAGGAGCTGAAAGCCCTGGGCCACTGCTTCCGCTCCCACTCCGATACCGAGGTGCTGCTGGCGGCCTGGGCCCACTGGGGCACGGCGTGCCTGGAGCGCCTGGTGGGCATGTTCGCCTTTGCGGTGCTGGACACCCAGGAACAAAGCCTGCACCTGGTGCGGGATTTTTTCGGCATCAAGCCGCTGTATTACTGCGCTTTTGCCGAAGGTGTGGGCTTTGCCTCGGAAATCCCGGTCTTGCTGGAGCTGCCGGGGGTGGGCCGGCAGGTGCACCCCCAGGGCCTGTACCGCTACCTGCGCTTTGGCCTGACCGACGACGGAGCCCAGACGCTCTTCTCGGATATCCGGCAGATTCCGGCCGCGCACTACCTGCGGCTGGATCTGAATAATTTGCAGCTCACCGAGCCCCAGCGTTACTGGCAGCCCCGCTTGCAAAACCCCCTCGAGCTCTCTTTCGAAGAGGCCGCCGAGGCGGTGCGGGCCCAGTTTTTGGAGAACGTGCGGCTGCACCTGCGCTCGGATGTACCGGTGGGCGCGGCGCTTTCGGGGGGTATAGACTCCTCGGCCATTGTAGCGGCCATGCGCCACCTCGAGCCGGGCCTCGAGCTGCACACCTTTACCTACGTGGCCGACAACGGCGTCTCCGAGGAACCCTGGGCCGACCTGGTGGGCCAGGCCGCAGGGGTGCAGGCCCACAAGGTCAAACCCAGCGCCTCCGAGCTGGTCGCCGACCTCGACGAGCTTGTCCGGGTACAGGGCGAGCCCTTCGGCTCCACCAGCATCTACGCCCAGTACCGGGTGTTTCGCCTGGCCCAGGAAGCCGGTATTAAGGTGATGCTGGACGGGCAGGGCGCCGATGAGGTGCTGGCTGGCTACGCGGTGTACGGCGGCGCCCGCCTGGCCTCGCTGGTGCGGCAGGGGCGCTGGCTCGAGGCCCTGGCCTTTCTGCGCACAAGCCGGCTCGAGCCCGCCCTCAAGGACACCTGGAAAAGCGCGATCGGCTTTTTAATTCCCGCATCCCTCGAGCCCCTGGCCCGTCGGCTGGCAGGGCAGGAACTGGCCCCGCCCTGGCTCAACACCACCTGGTTTACCGAGCGCAACGTACAGCTCGCCTCGCCCCGCGCCGCCCACGGACGGGAGGTACTGCGCCACGAGTTACTGCAGTCCCTGACCGAGACCAGCCTGCCCAAGCTCCTGCGCTACGAAGACCGCAACTCCATGGCCCACTCCATCGAAAGCCGGGTGCCCTTCCTCACCCCCAAGCTCGTCGAGCTGCTGCTGAACCTGCCCGAAGCCCACATCCTCTCGCCCCAGGGACAGACCAAGGCCGTATTCCGCCGGGCCATGCAGGGCTTGGTGCCCCAGGCCATCCTGGATCGCAAGGACAAGGTGGGGTTTGCCACTCCCGAGCAGCACTGGTTGCACCAACTGGCCCCCTGGGTTCATCAACTGCTGGACTCCGAAACCCTGGGCCGTATCTACCCCATCCAGCAGACGGCTGTAAAAGAGGAATTCGCGGCCATTCTGGCCGGACGCAAGCCCTTCGACTTTAGGGTCTGGCGCTGGATCAATCTGATCGCCTGGGCCCGTGCTTTCCACGTGCAGTTCAACTGAGCAAGCCAGGTAATACCATGCCACAACCCCTGCCCAAGATCGTTCACCTCACCTCGGCCCACCCCCCCTTCGATGTCCGTATTTTTCATCGAGAGTGCGTGAGTCTGGCCCAGGAGGGCTACCCGGTCGTGCTGGTGGCACCCCACGAGGGAGATGAGGTGCGGCAGGGGGTGCAGGTACGGTCGGTTACAAAAACCAAAGGCCGTCTGGGCCGTATGCTGGGCACGGTCTGGGCCGTATATAAGCAGGCTCTGGCCGAACGAGGGGACATCTATCATTTTCATGACCCCGAGCTGATTCCTGTAGGAATGCTGCTGCGCCTGCAGGGCAAAAAAGTGGTCTACGATGTCCACGAGGATGTGCCCACCGACATTCTGAGCAAGCGTTGGATTCCCAAGCCCCTGCGCGGCCTGGTTGCCAGCAGTATGCGGCTGCTGGAGCGCCTGGCTGGCAGTCTGCTAAGCGGGATTGTGACGGTTACCGAGCCCATCGCAGCGCGTTTTCCGGCCCATAAAACCATCCTGCTGCAAAACTTCCCGCACCCCCAGGAAATTGCCGCCCTGGGCAGCACGTCCTACCAGAACCGGCCCGCCCGGGTGCTGTACGCCGGAAGCATTACCGCGGTGCGCGGGCTGTTCGAGATGCTCGAGGCCATGCAGCACCTGCAAAACCCAGAGGTTCGCCTAACCCTGATTGGGGCTTTTGCTCCGCCCGGCCTTCGGGCTGAGGCCGAGCAGCACCCCGGCTACCGCTACACCGATTTCCTGGGCTACAAAAACCGCCCCGAGACCCTCGAGCTTTTAGCCAGCAGTCGCATTGGCCTGGCCGTTCTGCATCCCATCCCCAGCTTTTTGGTCTCGCAACCGACCAAGCTGTACGAGTACATGATGGCCGGGATTCCCTTCGTGGCCTCGGATTTCCCGCTCTGGCGGCGCTCGATCGGCGATGTATCCTGTGGACTTTTCGTCAATCCCAACGATCCCAAGGCCATTGCCGAGGCCATCCGCTGGTTGCTCGAGCACCCCGCCGAGGCCGAGGCCATGGGACAGCGCGGGCGACAGCTGATTCTCGAGCGGCTCAACTGGGGCGTGGAATTCGCCAAACTTACGGCGCTGTACCAGCGCCTGTATAAAGCGGGCACCGCCCGTCACCTGGAGGCCTGAATGTGCGGTATTGCCGGGGCATTCTCAACCAGCCAGCCCATGCCGGAGCTGACCAAGCTGGTCGGTAAAATTGTGAACAGCCAGCTTCCTCGAGGCCCCGATCATCAGGCGGTGGTGGAGCTACCCCAGCCTGCCGGCCAGCTGGTACTGGGTCACAACCGCCTGAGCATCATTGACCTATCCGAGCACTCCAACCAACCCCTGTGGGATCACAGCAGACGCTACTGCATTGTGTTCAACGGGGAAATCTACAACTACCTCGAGCTGCGCACCGAGCTACAGACCCTGGGCCACCGCTTTCAAACCCAGGGCGACACCGAGGTCATCCTGGAAGCCTACAAAGCCTGGGGCAAGCAGGCCTGGGAGCGCTTTATCGGAATGTTCGCCTTTGCCTTGCTGGATACCCAGGCAGGGCAGCTCTGGCTGGTGCGCGACCGCTTTGGCGTCAAGCCGCTGTTTTACCGCCTGCAGCATGGCCTGCTGGCCTTTGCTTCCTCTACCGAGGCCCTGGCCCAGCACTTTGGCCTCTCCCCCAACCTGGAATATGTCAGCAGGGGACTTTTTTACTACGTCTACGAGGACGATAGCGATATATCGCCCTACACAGGCCTGCACGCTCTGCCCGCCGGACACCACGCCTGTGTGCAGCTTAGCCAGCCCAGCATTGAGCCCCAGCCCTACTACGACCTAAAAAGCCGGGTCGAGCAGAAAATACAAGCACTTAGGGGCATGGACGAAAAAGCCTTACTGGAGGAGCTCGAGACCACCTTACACAGCGCCGTTCAACTGCGGCTGCGCTCCGATGTGCCGCTGGCCGTCTCGCTTTCGGGCGGGCTGGACTCTTCGCTGGTAGCAGCTTTGGCCGCACAGCAGCACGAGCGGGTGGTGGGCTTCTGCTACGGCCACCCCCAGGCCCCCCGTTCCGAGGGCCCCCTGGCCCGGGAACTGGCACAAAAAGCTGGCATTGATGTGCATTTTGTCTGGCCCGAGCTTTCCAAAGAGCACCTTGTACAAGCCTTCGAAAAAACCCTGGCCGCACAGGACGCCCCTTTCCCCACCCTCAGCATCCTGGCCCAGAACTTTGTCTACAAGGCAGCCCGCAGCGAAGGTTACAAGGTACTGCTGGGTGGGCAGGGGGGCGACGAGGGCTTTATGGGCTACCGTAAGTTTTTCCTGTTTCAGCTCCGTTACCTGCTTGCCCAGAAGCAGTACCTCGAGCTAGCGGGCTTTGCTCTGGGACTGGCCCGGCTCCTGAGCGCAGAGCTGTACAAGCTGGGCCTGTTCTGGCAGAACCGCCAGCGCTACTTCGGCGGGCCAGCTCAAGGAAATTTGCGGCTGCCTTCGGTGCGGCTGGCGCTTGGCACAGACCATCGTCAGGCCCCCTGGTTGCGGCAGATGCTCGATGTCACCCGGTACAGCCTGCCCACCCTGCTACGCTATGAGGATCGCAACTCCATGGGCCACAGCATCGAGAGCCGCCTTCCTTTCCTGGACTACCGGGTGCTCGAACTGGGCCTGGCCCTGCCGGTACACCTCAAACTGCGGCACGGCTATGGCAAGTGGGCTTTGCGCCAGATGGCACAGGGCAAAATCCCCGATTCTATTCGTACCGCTCGCTACAAGCGGGGCTTCGACGTCACTCAAAGCTGGCTGGCCACGGGCCTGGGAAGCCACTTGCAAGAGCAAATACAAGCCGCTGAACCTGTACTGCGTGAGGTGCTGACCCCCAACCTGAACCTTGCTCATACCTACTCCCCTGCCCAGATGCAACAACAGCCCCACCGGCTGGCTGAAGCCATCAGTTTGGTCTGGCTTGCGAGGAAGCTCTCATCATAAGAGCTCCCTGCAATGTCACCAGCACAAGAGAGGCGACATATGGAAAAACGCATTCACTACCTAGACTGGCTGCGCTTGCTGGCGGTATTTCTGGGGCTGGTCTTTCATGCCGGGCGCCCTTTTGATGGCTGGCCATGGATCATCAAAGGCCCGGAAATTAGATGGCTCACCTACTTTAACGAAGCCCTTACCACAGTGCGCCTACCCCTGCTTTTCTTTGTATCCGGTGCCGCAACTGTTTTCGCACTACGCAAGGCTTCCGCCATCGCTTATGCGACCGACCGCTTCAAGCGGCTGATCATCCCTTTGGTCATGGGGGTTTTGCTCATCGTACCGCCCCAGCAGTACATTCGGCGGCTTTCATTGGACTCCAGCAACCCCCAGCATTTCGAAGGCAGCTACGGACAGTTTCTCATCGGCCCGTGGTGGGGGGATGGCTCCTTCTTGTTTTTCAATTTGCACACAGAACATCTGTGGTTCCTTTTGTATCTGTTTTACTTTTCGCTGCTGGCCTTGCCGGTTTTTTTGTATCTGCGCAGTCCCCTGGGGCTGGGTTTTCTGGCCCGGCTCGAGACCTGGTTTCAGGCCGCCCCTTGGCGGATCTGGTTGCTGGTTATCACACCCGCCACACTGGGGGCTTTGCTCCCTCTGGGCTTGGGTTCTCATCCGGGCCTGGCCGAAGACCTGGCCAACCTCGGCTTCTACTTCGAGCTATTTGTCCTGGGCTTTGCACTATATCTGCGGCCTAGCTTGCTGCAGGCTATTTTTGGGCAACGCCGCCAATTTCTTCTGGCTGGCCTGGGTCTTATTCTGCTAAAAGCTTATTTTTACTCTTCTGTCCTGCATCGCAATTTGTTTGTCTCTAGCGAACTACTTCCCTATCATGAGGTTTACTGGTCGCTAAGAGATCTGGCCGCTCTAAGCCTTATATTTGCCATTCTGGCCTATGCACACCGCTTTCTCAATAAGTCTTCGGGATTCCTGGACAGGGCCCGCCACTGGGTTTATCCGTTTTATATCTGGCATCAGACCGTCATCGTGGTGCTGGGGTATTTCGTGCTCAAGCTGGCCCTGCCTGTGGGCTGGTTGTATGCTCTGCTGCTGACAGGTTCGCTGGTGGTGACCGTGTTGTTAAGCGAGTTGGTGCAGCGCAGCGCGGTCAGTCGTTTCTTGTTTGGTGTTCATCATAAAGCCCAGCCAGCTACTACCCGCACCTCCCGGACTTCAGAATCCAATTAGTGAACCGCTATCGCTGGTGCAGGATATAGCGCAGGGCCGCCTCGAGCTGCTTGTCGGGGTTTTCTTCTACCAGGTCGGGTTCCACCCCGCGCCCTTCCCAGGTGGGGCCGGAGAATGGGGCCAGCACGCCGCCCGCCACCAGGGCCACCCCGCCATCGGGGAAGCAGTAGGGGGTGAGGGCCTCGGTGTTACCAGCGCTGCGGGTGCCGATCAGGTAGGCCCGTCCTGCATTTTTTAGGGCCCCGGCCAGCCCTTCGGCGGCGGAGTGCACGTTGCCATCTATCAGCACCACCAGGGGTTTTTGTGTCTGAGGGCGGCCCAGGAAGGGGGTGGTGGGCAGCGGAATGCCCCCCAGGCCCCGGCTCACAATGCGCCAGGGCACACCCCGCATAAAGATGCCTGCCACCTCAGCCATGCGCAGGGCCAGCCCGCCAGGGTTGCCCCGCAGATCCAGCACGTAGCCCCGGGCCCTGGCCTCATAGCGGCGGATGGCCTCCTGCAAAGCGCTCGGGCCCACCGCGTCCACCAGGTTGTTCAGCCGCACGATGACCACCCCATCGGTAAAGCGCACCTGGGGTGTTACGTAGGGGGTTCGGGACGGCTGGGAAGGGGGTGAAACAGGGTTCGCCGGCTGAGCGGGCCGGGGGCTGGGAGTGTTAGGGTTGGATGGGGTGGCGTTGGGGAGCAGATCCTGGTCTTTGAAGGGCAGGGGCAGGCACTGGGCACCGCTCAGCAGACGTCGGGCCTCGGCAGGGCTCAAGACCCTCGAGTGGTCATCGCGCAGTTCACCGTACATCTCGTCCAGCAGGCGGTATAGCCCGTCCCAGTCGCGCACCTCGCCCAGCCGCTGCCGGTAAGCATGGCCTATAGCCTCCCAATTCAGCCCTTTGAAGCTGGTGTCGTAGTAGCGCTCCTTGACCAGCCGCCAGGCCTGCTCGAAGCGCACAGCAAAGGCCTGGGTATCCTGGGCTAAAGCCAGGCTGCCCCACAGAACCAGACCCATCACCCACCAGCGCATAGCTGCATGATATGCAAAGAGCCAATGGCAAACTGTGGTAGCCGGGTTACTGGCTATTTTCTTTGTCTTCTTTGTCTTGGCCCTCCTCGAGCTTGGCAAAAGCCTCCAGGCCGGCCCGAATCTTGTCCTGCAAACCCCGGTAACCCTCCATACGCGCGTCGGCCAGTAGCTCGAGGGCCTGTTCAGCCGTCTCGACCGCGTAGATGTGGAACTGCCCGGCCCGGATGGCCTCGAGCACCTCGGCCCGCAGGGTCAGGTTGGCGAGGTTGGCTTGGGGCAGGATCACCCCCTGGGTTCCGCTCAGCCCCAGCGTTTTGCAGACCCGGAAGAAGCCCTCCACCTTGGCGTTGATGGCCCCCACCGCCAGCACCTTGCCGGTCTGGTCTACCGCACCGGTCACGGCCAGGTCCTGCCGCAGGGGAAAGTTGCCGATGGCCGAGAGCGCTGCCACCAGCTCGGCCAGCCCAGCCGAGTCGCCTTCGATGGAGACGTAATTTTGCTCGAAGGCCAGGCTGATCGTCACCGGCAGAGAGCCGTGCTCGGTGTAGCGGCTGCGCAGATAACCCGCCAGGGTCAGCACCGCTTTGTGGAAAATCTGCCCGCCCAGACCCGCCTCACGATCGATGGAAACCAGGTGATCGCGGCCGGGGGCGGCTCGAGCGGTCAGGCGGGCCGGGCGGCCCCAGTAGGGCGCGGCCTCGACCACCACCAGGCTGTTGACCTCGCCCACCGCTTTTCCAGTCGTGCGCAGGCTAATAACCCCCTCCCGCACCGCCCGCAAAAACTCCTCCTCGGAGAGAAAGCTCCGGTGTTCACGGGCTGCAATGGCCCTTTCCACGGACTCGGCGCTGACAAGGCCCTCCCCCAGAACGGCGGCCTCCTCGGCCAGGGCCCGAATCTCCACCAGGCGGGCATCCATGCGGTCGCGCTGCTCGGCGCTGCGCCGGGCCTCGTCGTAAAGCCGGGTGAGGCCGCCCTGGGTGAGCTGGAAGCCCTGGGTCTGGAGCCACCCCCCCAGGGCCGCGCGGTTTTCAGGGCTGGCTGGCAGGGTGGGCGAGAACTCCACCCGGATGCGGAACAGCTCGCTGAAGGCCGGGTCTTCCTCCAGCGCCTCGAAGGCCTCGGGGGTGCCCACCAGCATCACCTGCATCTGGATGGGAAAGGGTTCTACCTCGAGGCCCGCCGGGGCCTGGGGCTCGGTCACCGGCTCAACCTGGCCGTTGCGCAAGGCCCGCTTGAAGGCCTCCCAGGTGCCCTCGCGCTTGAGGCTCAGGGCATCCAGGATCAGATACCCCCCCTGGGCGCGGTGCACCGCGCCGGGGCGGATCAGGCTGACATTGGTGCTCCACACCCCCCGATCCACCAGGTAGTCCAGCCGTCCAAAAAGCCGGGGGGCCGTGGCGTAGGGTTCGTAGACGATGGGGGGCGGGGTGCCGCTGCTGGAGGAGGTGAGCAGGTTGGGCCGCCACTGGGCCGGGTCGAGGGGCTCGCCGGTCTCGGCGTAGCGGGCCAGGCGGGCCCGCAGGGCCTCGAGGTAGGTTCTGGCCTGGGGGAAGCGCTGAAACAGCGGTTCAAAGCGGTTATTAAGGTAGTGCAGGGCCCAGTCGCGGCGCAACCGCCGGAGGGCGACCTCGAGCTCGGCGGAAGCAGCCAGGCTGCCCAGGGTAACCTCCTCCAGCCGGGCGCTGAGCTCGGCGGGCACCGGGCCGGGGCCGGTAAGCTCCAGCCGCTCACCGTTGACCGAAAGGGCAAAGCCGGCTTCCTGGGCCTCCTGTTGTAGCGCAGCCAGTTGCTGTTCACGGGCCGCTTTGAAGCGGGCCTCGAGCTGGGTTTTTTCCCGCAGAAAAGAGCCCTGACGGAACAGCTCGTCCAGCCGGTTGACCTCCAGCAAGAGGCCCTCCACCGCCTCGGCCAGGTGAATTTCCTGCCCGCTGGGCAGGGTCAGCACCGCCACCTTGCGCTCCGAGAGGGGCACGTACAGCAGGTCGGGCGGGGTTTCCACGCTCTGGGTGCTCAGGTACGCCAGCAGGGCCTCGTGCTTGCCCAGGCTGGAGGGCCCCACCAGGTAGGCGTGGAACCCTCCCCGAAGCGCCAGCTCCAGTGCCTCTCGTGCCCGCTCCTGACCAAAAAAAGGCGGGGGTGGTGGTAGGGAGACCGGTTCGGCGGAATTTTCGATGGGGGTGCGCCACTCGAGCGCCTCGTAAGAAAGCCTCATGCTGCAAAAGTATACCCACAGCCCGCTCGCCAATAACCTGAGCCAGGGCGGACGCCTACCCCAGGCTTTTAGCACAACCCAAGGCCTGTTATGCTGTTGGCAAAGGAGGCAACTTCGTCATGTCTATGCGAGTTTTGGGGATGATTCTCGCGGGGGGTCAGGGTTCAAGGCTCTTCCCTCTCACGGCCAAGCGCGCCAAACCCTCGGTGCCCTTCGGGGCCCGCTACCGCATCATCGACTTTGTGCTCAACAACTTCCTGAACTCGGGAATCTATGGGATTTATGTACTCACCCAGTTCAAAGCCCAGTCCCTCACCGAACACGTGCAGCGACACTGGCGGTTTGGGGGCTTCCTGGAGGATGCTTTCATTCTGCTGGTGCCGGCCCAGATGTACCGCTACGAGGAGCTGGGGCCGGTCTGGTACCGCGGCACCGCCGACGCCATCTACCAGAACTTACACCTCATCAACAACCATAAACCCGAGCACGTGGCAATTTTCGGGGGCGACCACATCTTCAAGATGAACATCGCCCACATGCTGGACTACCACAACGACCACAAGGCCGACCTCACCATCGCGGCCTACCCCGTGCCCATCGAGCAGGCCAGCCGTTTTGGGGTGCTGCAGGTGGACGACCAGTGGCGCATGGTGGGCTTTCAGGAAAAACCCAAAAACCCCACCCCCATCCCTGGCAAGCCCGATCTGGCCCTGGTCTCGATGGGCAACTACATCTTCCGCACCGAAGCCCTGGTGGAGAAGCTCGAGCACGACGCCAAAGACCCCAACTCCTCGCACGACTTCGGCAAGGACGTAATCCCCCGCGCCCTGAGCGAGGGTTATCGCATCCAGGTCTACGACTTCAAGCGCAACCCCATCCCCGGTCAGAGCGGCCCCAACACCTACTGGCGCGACGTGGGCACTATTGATGCCTACTTTGAGGCCAGCATGGATCTGATCCAGGTCACCCCGGAGTTCGACCTATACAACCCCGAATGGCCCCTGCGGGCGGCCAACTTTAACTCGCCACCGGCCAAGTTTGTGCACGAGGCCGGGGCCCGCACCGGGCAGGCTTTCAATAGCCTGATTGCCGGGGGCTGCATTATCTCCGGCGGCACCATCCGCGAGTCGGTGATCTTCCGTCGAACCCGCATCAATTCCTATGCCCTGGTCGAGCGCAGCGTGCTCTTCGACGAGGTGGAGGTGGGGCGCTATGCCAAGCTGCGCAACACCATTGTGGACAAAAACGTGATTATTCCGCCCCACACCGAGATTGGCTACGACCTCGAGGCCGACCGGGCTCGGGGCTTCACCGTCACCCCGGAAGGGATCGTGGTGGTGCCCAAGAGCTACAGATTTTAGCCCGAAGCTGGTAGCCTGTAGCCTCAAGAGCTCTGCTGTACACTGTCGGCTATCGGCCATCGGCCTTTATGGACAAGCACCCCGGCAAGGTTTTTTACCGCCTAACGCGCATTTTCCCCGGAGACGAGCTGCCGGGCGGGCGGGCCCCAGCGGCCAAGGTCTATGCCAACCCGCTGGAGTCGGTTGAGCTTGCAGAGCCGGCCCGCGACGGGGGCCCGGCGGTGTGGCGGGTGCTCTCGAGGGTGGCGCCCACCACCCCTAAGGTGGGCTCCTCCATCACCCAGGCCGAGCTTTCGCAGGTGCTGGCCCCGCTGGCGGTGCGCCGGGAGGGGCGGGGGTATCCCTCGGCGGGGGGTGCGTATCCGCTCGAGGTCTACCTGGCCGTGCAACGCCTGCAGGACACCTTCCAGGGCATCTACCACTACGCCGCCAAGCAGCACCAGCTAGAACAGCTTTCCAGCCGCTTCGACCCCCAAAGCTGGCGGGCCGCCCTGATGGATCTGGAAGCGGTGGAGACCTCGGCCGCCCTGGTGGTGTTTAGCGCCGTGCCGGAGCGCTCCGAGGCCGTCTTCGGGCTGCGCGGCTTCCGCTATGCGCTGCTGGAGGTGGGCTACGCCGTGGGCGAGGTGATGGTGGCCGCCACCGCCCTGGGGTTGCAAGCCTACCCGGCTGCCACCTTCTACGACGAAGAGGTGCGCAAGCTCCTTGCGCTACCCGAGGCGGAGTATCCGGTGGTGGTGCTGTTGCTGGGGCGGTAATTGGTGCAGCAAACTTCTCAACCATAGGCAGTCACTGGCCGGTATGCTTGGCTGAAGATGAATGCTCCAGAAGCGGTTTTTGTCTATGGCACCCTCAAGCAGGGCGAGCGCAACTTCCAGGTCTCGAAAGCGGCCGGTTGGCTGCGCTCAGCCGAGGCCTACATAGAAGGTTTCAGGCTTTTTCATATTCCCAGAAGCGAGGTGCGCCCCTATGCCTACCCGGGGGTGGTGCGGGGGGAGGGGCGGGTCTGGGGCGAGGTGCAGTGGTTTGCCGATCTAGCGCACGCGCTCGAGCTGCTCGACGAACTCGAGGACGAAGGCCGCGAGTACCGGCGCATCTCCGCCACGGCCTACCTGAGCCAGCAGGCCCCGCAACCCTGCGCGGTCTGGGTGTATACCTACCCCAGCCTAGAGGCCATGCGAAGCGTCTCGGGCCTCTGGCTGCCGGAGGGGGTCTGGCGTGAACAAACCCAGCCAAAGGGGTAAACTGCCTTTACCTCTATGAAAGTTGCCTTTGTTGCCTCCGAAGCCTTCCCCTTTGCCAAGGTGGGGGGGCTGGCCGATGTGATTGGAAGCCTGCCCCAGGCCCTGAAAAAGCAGGGCCTCGAACCCACCATCTTCATCCCCTGGTACTGGGGCATCCAGGGCTACTACGTGGGCGAGGCCTGGTTCAACTTCGAAGGCCAGCGCGAGAAGATTGGGATCGGCCACGCCGAGCACGGCGGGGTGCGCTACGTGCTGGTGGGGCTGGGGGATTTTGCCCGCGACAAGCCCTACGGCTACGACGACGACTTCCGCCGCTTCGTGCGCTTCGCCATGGCTACCGCCGAGCTGCTGCGCGATTTTGATCTCGTGCACACCCATGACTGGCAGGCCGCCCTGCTGCCGCTGCTGCGCAACCTGGGCTGGTTCAGGGGCCGCACGGTCTACACCATCCACAACCTGGCCTACCAGGGGGTCTGGGGTTCGCAGGACTTCTACGCCTGGACGCGCCTGCCGGGTGAGACCTACTACGGGGCGGGCCTCGAGCACCACGGCTCGATCAACCTGATGAAAGCCGGGATTGTGAACGCCGATGCCGTGACCACGGTCTCGCCCCGCTACGCCTGGGAGATCACCACCCCCGAAGGGGGCGAAGGCCTCGATGGGGTGCTGCGGGCCCAGCAGTGGAAGCTGCGGGGCATCCTGAACGGCCTCGACACCGCGTACTGGAACCCCGCCACCGACCCTTACCTGGAGCACCACTACAGCGCCAGCGACCTCTCGGGCAAGACCCGCAACCGGGCCCTGCTGCTCTCGGAGCTGGGCCTGGAAGACCGCCCCACCCTGGGGGTGGTCTCGCGTTTTGCCCATCAGAAAGGGATTGATTTGATTGCCGATGCGGTGGACGGCCTGATGGGCCTGGGGGTCAACCTGGTGGTGCTGGGCAGCGGAGACCCCCACCTCGAGCGCACCTTCGCCTGGATGGCCGCGCACCTCAAGGGCCGCCTGGCCTACGTGCAGGGCTACAACGAACCCCTGGCCCACCGCATCTATGCCGGCTCCGACGGATTCCTAATGCCTTCGCGCTTCGAGCCCTGCGGGCTGGCCCAGCTCATCGCCATGCGCTACGGAACCCCGCCCATCGTGCGGGCCGTGGGCGGCCTGCTGGACACCGTAAAGCACTGGGAAACCGGCTTCATGTTCGACGCCATGGACGCCGGGGGCATCCTGCACGGGGTGCACGAGTTTCTCAAGCACCCCGACCGGGAGGCGGTAGCTAAACGGGCCATGCAGCAGGATTTTTCCTGGGATGGGCCGGCCCGCGAGTACCTGGCCCTCTACCGGCAACTGCTGGGCGGGTAGCTCCTACAACAGACCCCCTCTTTATTCCACATAGGCGGATCCAGATAGCACATACAGGGGTTTCTTACAAACCGATTGCAGGCTCTATTTTTGGTTACACAAGATCGGTTCAAATGGAAAGAGCTCCCGCATAGCCCTATGCATAGCTGCCTGAGCCTGTTCAGCAAGGCTTTTTTCGCCAAGTGTGTTGTAAAGCTCCATCAGGCCGGCCCAAGCCTCGGCGTTGAAGGGCTCGAGGCAGGTCACTCGTTGATAGGCAGCAACCGCCTTATGCGGAGCACGAGTGGCATAAAAATCGGCCAGTAATCGCCAAAGTTTGGCCTTCCGGTGTTCCACAAACGTGCGCTCTTCATCGAACCAATCCGGAAAGTCTGGAAGCCAAGGTGCATCAAAGCGGGCTAGTTGGGCCTCGAGGCGGCCAATTTGGTTTGGATCGAGCAAGGGCTGTTTCAGGAATGGTTCGGTGCTCTTAGTAAAGTCCGCCAGGTCGGTTTGAACCGGGAAAGCCAGCCATACCTGGCCCTTATTACCCTCCATGATCGGCGCGTCGAACAGTTTTCTAAGCTCGGAGACGGCGGTGTTGAGGGAGGCCAGCGGATTGGAGACATCGCTCCAAAACAGCTCGGCCAGTTTATCCCGGTTGTGTGCACTGGGATGAAGGGCCATATATGTAAGCAACACCGCAGATTTGCGGGTCTTGAACCGGCTTAAGTCAAGCTTTGTACCCAATAACCTGGCCTCAAAAGAACCGAAAGTACCTATCTGCAACGGGAAAACGCTTCGCGCACCCTTATCGGCCAACACCAGAGGCCGCCAAAGGTGAGCATAATGTGGGTGATGCAAGAGCAAGCCATACTGGTATGTACGACTAAGCTCCAGCGCCTCTCGTAAAGAAGCCAAATCGCCCTTGCGAAGCAGAAGTCGGGCTAAATCGAACTTCATCCCTAGCCGACGTAGCTCGGCGATGGCTGTGTCGAGGTTGATCAGGCCTTGCCAGGCCGACTCGGTGATGGCATGAACACTCCGCACCACCTTATTCAGATGGGCTCGAGCCTGCTCGGTTTTGCCTTCCAGAAAAGCAATACGGCTCAACAGTAAATGCACGTCGTCCAGGACTTCCTGATCCTTGAAGTTGCTATACAAAACCTCCTCAACCAACTGTTTTGCCTCTGCATACCGCCCCTTCCATAAATACACCTCGCCCAAGCGTTTCTTGGTGACCAAATGGCTGCGAAGATCTCTTTTTGGTTCGGGTAGCTCGAGAAGGTGCCTTTCCGCATTTGAAATATCGCCGCACATTATCCAGGCCTTGGCCAAGTTTTCGGCTGTGAGATAGCTCTCGGCTGCCAGCTTATTCATGTAGGGTAGGGCACGCTCGACGAGCGAAATCGCTTCCCGCGGATTACCCAGGCAAAGCTCCACCGGAGCCAAGGTTGCCAGGGAAATGGCTTCTTGATCAAATAGCCCAAGTTGGCGATAAATGCTTGCTGCACGCAAAAGCGCATCTTGGGCCTGTGCTAATTTTCCGAGATGAAAAAACGCCACCCCCAGGTTATGAAAAACCTTTCCAGTGATCCCTTCTACCCTGGAACTGTTGGATTCGAGGCACTCACGAAACTTTTCGATGGCCTCTTCATACCTGGCTTGCATGCCCAGAGAAACTCCATAAGCGTTAAGCACAAAGGGGCGAAGGTGGTCATCGGCCAAGGGCAACAACTCCACCAGCTCTTTTTCCATGAGTGTGGTATGGCCCGCGAAGCGAGCCAGATAGGTAGCCAGATAACGATAGACAGGCAAATCTCGGTACTTTGGTGGAACCAGAGCCAGCCACTCGCGCAGATAGGCGTTGCCAAGAGCGGTCGAAAACGTCTCAGTCAAGAGCCGCAGGTACCGTTCCCATTCACCCTGCTCGGCCAGCAACTCCAGGACAGCCGTCACATGACCACTGGCCAACAATGTTATCTCGATGAACCGGGCCACTTCGGCAGGAATAGAACCCCGTAGGTAGAGCCGCAACAGCTTGGGCATGGCCAAACCGGAACCCTGGGCATAAAGCAGGCCCCGGTCGTAGAGTTCAGCAACGGATGTGTCATCTAGACCTAGCAGCCCGTACAGTTCGGGAATTAAAAGTGGGCTTTGGGCCGCTTTGGCTAGAATTTCGCGAGGAATATCCTTGGGTAGCAGCGACCCCAGCCGAGCCACACAAAGGGGATGTCGCACCAACGACTCACCAGGCTGTAGGACGATTCGCTGCAACAGAGCCAGTGCCTCGGGCCAGCCGCCGGTCTCGGCGTAGGTTTGCTGCGTGCTCACGGCCTGCTGCCATTCGTCGTGGCTGAAGAGTAGATCGGATTCACGGAGAAAAAGAAAGTCTCGAGGGTCGCTCGAGTTCAGGCGCTCCAAGTCGGAGCGTCGTTGGGGCAAAATTAGAGTAGGTGCCAGACCGGAAAACTCGGCGGGGTCGCGCAAGATGCGGCGTCTGGTTTTGTGCGCCCAAGCCTCTAGATCGGTCTGGGCGAAGCCGATACCCACCGGGGCCACCACCACTGCCGGGGCGGTCGCGAGAAGCTCGAGGGCGCTGGGGCTCAGAACGGACATTGAGATCACATCCCTAAATCAACTCAATATGCCCGAGAAAATTTGTTGTTAGCTAGCACTTGCGGTACAGCGATAACATCCGGTAGCTTACCGCCGTTTTCATTGTTTACCATTTTTGTAAAAAAAGAATCAAAGAAATTTCTTGCACAAAACAGTTAAAGAAATCATTAAGGTCGAGTATCCTGGCAGGCGGGCTGGTTTCGCAGCCAGACCAGAGCGTCCTGCATCACCTCATCTTTTTCGTTCTGGAAAACCCCCATTCGTAGCTTTTAGCTTGAGATGTGATAGCTAGCGCTGGACACACCCAAAAAAGTAGTACGAACACAAGGGCTGGGCCAAAGCGCATATTTACTCCCTCCTTAGTTTTGGCCAAAACAAAGAACTCCATAAAACATATACCCAAGTCGAATTCAAAAATATACCTAAGAAAATGTTAGTGCCAGCAGCAAATCCAGGGAAAAACACGCCGATTTTGAAATGATTTAGCGCTACGTGCAAGAAAGCAGACATAGCCACCCCATATCTTAGACCTACTAAAGTGAGAATGGCCCCAACGAATGCGGCTTGAATGGTTAGGGATAGATCAAACCCGTGTATCAAAGCAAAGCAGAATGAGGATAGAACCAAAGAAATAAATACCGAAGTACTTGGGGAGAAAAACTTGGTACTAACATAAAGTGCCAATAAATATATGCCTATTCTTGGCATATCTTCAAATAGGAGAAGTTTTAGAAATCGGAGGGTAAGCTCCAAAATACTAGCGGAACGATTCATGTCCAAAACGGGTAGGGCTAATGGCGGAGATACCTCTGAGTAGAGGTTAGCATTTACTGACACCGCAAATATTGTGGTTTGACCCATCACAAAAAAAGAGACGGCTACAAGTAAAAAATTGGCCAAACTTCCGAGTTGAAAGAAACTTTTAGGTTTCGGCAAATCTTCTAAGGAGTCTGACCAACAAACCAGCCAGCCTAGATATCCAGCAATGACAAAATGCCGTATAAAACTATATCCATCTTATCATCCAAGAATATTGGGGTAAGTTGTTACTAGGTGGGCTATATTTACCAAGCCCACCTAGTATCACTTTATCTATAACCCTCTACTGCGCCAGATGGAGCTGTGTTTGTTGAAAAAACCCCGCTTCCATCATTACCATGTGCCCGAATGACTTCTCCATAGTACCATTGCGCTGATCGTGTCAAGATTTATGTGTAAGCGTCTGTGTACGAGGGGCATACCGTTCCTGTAGCATCCTCTCCAGCACCTCCCCAACCTCGGCAAAGCACTTCAGCCGCCGTTCGAACCACCTCCCTCCCTGGCGTTCTGACTCTAGGTACAAAAGCTTGTACGCCGCCCCTTCGCCCGGAAACTTGTGCTCCGCAAATAAGGCCATAGCTCCAGAGCTCTCCCACCAGGCAGCCACCAAGGAAGGCTACCTACCACCCCACACCGCCTTGAGCCCCTCCAGGGTTCGCAACGCCTCTTGTCGGCTCTCCGCCATGTAAACCCCCCTCAAGTCCTGGGCCAGCAGGGCCCTGTCCCGCGTTCGAACCTGAGAAAGGCCGGAACGCACCAGGTGTACCACGCACCGCTGCCACCCGGCCAGGGGATACACCCGCCGGATCGCCTCTCTAGGCGGTTTCGACCTCGTGCAGAAGTAAAAAGTTGCCGAGTCCGAAGGATGGCGGTTAGGCCAAAGTAGCGAAATACATTATCGGAGGGAGTTTCGTCAAAGGTAACAAACCTTACCTAGCTAGCCGAATCGAGGCCCTGTCTGTGAAAATCTGGCTCCTAAGTACCTCAACTGAAAGACAAGCCAGGCACCACCCAAGGCAAGAAATGTTCCACTCAATAATATGCCTAGCAACTCAGGACCAACAGTAATAGAAAAGCCAAAAAGGTTGGTCATCATGTGTATCAGTAAGACATTCCAGAATGAGCCGGTCAGCTTCAAGATAAACAACAGTATGGCACCATAAATCGTTGTCTCACACAAAAAGGCCAGTCCAACCCATATCTTGAATATATCTTCATTGCCATTTGGAACGTCTACGCCAGTCTTACCAGCCCTACTTGCTTCTGGAAGCGAATGTCCCGATGCCCAAAGCAGTCCGGACAAATACGGGTTTGTTACGCCTGACAGGTATGTACCTAACCGCAACATTTCTTCCCAAGTATTGGCCACAACCATACTTCCACGGATTTCGAATTGATGACTAGTTTTTGCTTTTCCAGAGTATTCCAGGTAGTGCGGTTTCAAAATGTTATATGCTATCCAATGATTCATCATTAAGAATGAGCTTCCAAACATGGAGATTGGTAAGAACAAAAAAACAACTGAAAGCTTCGGCTTGATCAGAAAAAAAAGCTTGACTCTATTTGACATGAGTGCAAGAAAAATCATACAGAGAACTTGAGCTAGCGCACTCAAAACAGTTGGTGGCATAATCAAGTGCAATAAGACAGTAATTACTCCAAATGCAAGTATCAACTCAGGTAATGCTGGTGTCTCGTCCCTTGCAGGGAGATAGTAGCCTACAAATGCCAACATTGAGCTAATGGCTATAGCTATAGATCTCCCTAGATCATTGTCCGTACTAACGATGAACGAAAGTACAGATGCAAGGCTTCCAAACACCGCAAGCATGTGAGGCAGAAGTATTATTGATTTGGTTGCTCGACGGAGACTCATAAAAAACTAACTGGGGGATTAGCTTCAAGCCAACCCCCCACCTTTATCAACTATCTTTCTCCCCACCAAGTACCTGGAACGGCGGTATTTTTGTTATATGCTTCCCCACCGTCGTCCATGTACTTACGAATGAACTCTCCCCTAGCCCACTGATTTTCGTTATGGACGTCAATTTTATCCTGGCGAGTTTGCAGGGAAAACTCATGCTGCCAGAAAGGTAAATCGATTTTTAGAGTGCTATTGCCATCTTTGTCATAGCAGATTCTTAGACCCACTCCAACACATCCGTCTCCGGGTGCTCCCCCAAACATCCCTGCCGTTTCCCGCACACTAAGTTCTTTTATTTTCATCATATCCACCTTTCTTATGCCACGATCATTGTTTCGTGCTTTTTGCCGCTACTCCCGCTCCGCCAGCTGCCTGGGGGGAGGAACAATCCCCCTGCGAGGCCATGGCTCCGGCAGCGTGGGAAGCTGGGTTATCAGTTTCAGCCATGCGCTGGGTTCAATCGCACCGCCCACCACCTGCTCCATCTCTTCAGCCTCGAGCTCTCGAAGTTTCATCGGGCTCACCTCCTTTCTTGACACCTCCAAATCTAGGCAGTTTCGACCTCGTGCGGGAGTGAAAAGTTACCGGTTTTTTGAAGGGTCGCCTTAATGATTGGTTCAGGGGCCAGACCAAAGTAGCGCAGTACCACATCGGCGCGGGTCTCGGCACCCAGAGCCCGCTTGACGGTGCTAACCAGGTTGGCCGTGCGACGCGGACTGATGCCGAGATGGGCAGATATCGCATCGTTGCAAACACCACCCACCAGCAGCCGCAGTACGGCGCGTTCCTTTCGTGTAAGACCAACCTCCCCAAGCCTGGGCAAGACCCTTTGCCCCTCCGAAACCTGCTGCAGTGTCCACCTGAGGAAGTCTAGACCCGCACCCTCCAGTACCAGGCCAGCAGGGCCCAGTGCAACCAGATCGGAAAGGTAGTAAGGCGAGTCCGAGGCAGTCTTGACCACGCAAGGCCCCTGTACGCCTGGAAGCAAGGCCAGGGCGCTGCCCAGGGGGTAGTCGGCTACCAGCACCACCGCACGGCGGAGGAGCAGGTTACCTAAGGCCAGGGTCAGGCTTTCCTGAATCAGCCTCGAGCCGCTCAATACCCGGATCATCCCCACGGGTTCACCCCCCGTACCCAGTCCCAGAGCAAGCTCAACGCGCTGCGCCTTGCCGCAACAATCCGCGCCTCGCCCAACATACCCGGAACAACCTGCCGGGTGCCCTCGGCGCTGGAGAGCGTTAGCGAGGGCAGCGAAATCTCTACCTCGTATACGGCTTGGTTGTTGTAAACCACTGTGCTGGGGGATATGCGCTCAACCGTACCGCGGCTGGTGCCAAAACGCTGGCGTGGGAAGGCGTTCCAGGCCACCTCGGCCTCGGCTTTTGCACGCAGTTTGGGCCGTTCCCGCTCGGGCAGGTAGGCCCTGAAAACCAGCGGTACGTCCTGGGGGAGTACCTCGGCCAGCACCTGCCCCGCCATCACCGGCTCGCCCGCCCGGTGGCTCGAGAGCGTGAGTATGCGTCCGGTCGCCGGGCTGTTTAGGTGAATGTTTCGGCGGCTTTTGAGGGCCTGGGCCTGGGCTCGCAGGGTGCTAACCCTGGCCTCGGCCACCCTGACAGCAGCCTCGGCTTGGCGCAGGTTTTCCAGGGCCTCGAGGTACTCCACACGCGCGATGGCCCCTACCTGATAAAGGCTGGTCTGGATTTGCGCGATGCGCCGACGCTGCGCGAGCTGTTCGCGTACCTGGGCCAGGGTTCGCACGGCTTCTTCGGCCTGGGCCATAGCGGTCTGAAGCTGCAAGCGGGCCTCCTCCGGGCTGCTGCCCAGGCCATCCAGGGTGTAAAGCCGCTGTCCTTTTTGCACGAGCTGGCCGGGCTGTACGCCTACATAGACGAGCCGTCCGCCGGAAGGAGCCAGTACCCGCAGCACCTGGCCCCTGGGTTCCAGTGCGCCCGACGCAAGGGCATACACCTGCACCGGTGTTAGCCAAGCCCCCACCACCAGGATGCCCAGAATTAGGAGCAGCAGCCACAGCACCCAGCGGCTTTTGCGGGCAGGCGGGAGTTCCCACTCGAGGCGGCCCTGGCTCATTGCTTACACCCCCTGCAACACCGGTTCGACGGGCTTCAGAACCCCATCCTGCAACGCGAAGACTTGATCGGCGGGCTCGAGCAGGGCAGGCCGGTGGGTGATCACCAGCAGGGTACGCTCACCCTTAAAAGCCCGGAGCAGGGCGACAATTTGGCGCTCCTTATCGGGGTCGAGGGTGGCGGTGGGCTCGTCCAGAATTAGCAGGTCGGCAGGGCTTAGGAGGGCGCGGGCCACCCCCAGCAGTTGCCGCTCGCCGCTGCTGAAGCGGTAGAGGCTCTCGCCACCCACCACGGTGTCGAGCCCCTCGGGTAAGCGCCGTACCGCAGGCATGAGGCCCACCAGCTCCAGAACCCGCCAAAGTCTTTCCTCCGGCAGGGGGTGTCCCAGGCTCAGATTTTCACGCAGGGTCGCGTAGAACAGGGGCACCTCCTGGCGCAAATACGCCACCCGCTCCCGTACCGCATCGGGGGAAAGCTCGGCCAGGTCGCGCCCATCCCAGCTAATACGCCCCGATTGGGGCTCGAGCATCCGCGCCAACAAACCCCCCAGGGTGCTCTTTCCCGCCCCGTTGGGCCCTACAATCGCGGTGTAGCTCCCTTTGGGCAGTTCCAGGCACAGGTCTTTGAGCAGGGGGCGCTCGGGCAGGTAGCTAAAGCAGAGATGCTCGAGGGCAATTGCCCGCTCGAGGGGGCGCAACACGGCGTTCTTTTGTTCCTGTTCGGGCTCGAGTTCGACCACCTCGGCCAGGCGGTCGGAGGCCACAATACCTTGCTGAATGGCCATTACAGTGCCACTAAGGCTACCCAGGGCCGCCGTGACCCCCTGCACCAAACCGTAGGCGGCCACCAACTGGCCCACGGTGAGCTCGAGGCGCAAGACCAGTCCGGCGCCATACCACAGCAAAAATAGGCTAAATAGCCCGCCCAGCAAGGCCACCAAAGCCCCACCCCAGTTGGAGAGCAGAAATCCCTGCCAGAGAATGTCGTTCAGGCCGGCAATCTGGTCTCGGCCTCGGCTCAGCGCCCATCCCTCTCCCCGCAAGGCCTTGAGGGCCGTCACCCCTTCCAGACTCCCCAGCACGTAGCTATCTACCTCGGCACCTTTGCGCAGGCTCTGGAGACTGTTCTCGCGCAAACGCGGGGCCAGCCAGAGCAGATACACCAGATGAATGGGAACCACCAGAAGCGCCACCCAGGCCAGTTTGGGGTTGTAGGTGAAAAGCAACACAAAACTCAACACCAGGGTGAGTAGGGTCGAGGGCAATCCCACCAACAGGTTGCGCAGGATGCTTTCAACCTGGCCCAGATCGCCGAACCGCGAGAGCAGGTCGCCAGGCAGCCGGGCCTCGAGCGTCCGCAGCGGCAAACGCAGCAGGTGGTGCAGGTAGCTTAGTTTGAGCCGGTAGTTGAGGCGCATCGAGAGTTGGGTGGCTAGGTGTGCCCGCAGGCTCGCCAGCAAGGTCTGGAAAAAGGTCAGGGCGAAAATCGCCACCAGCAGATAAGGCAGCAGACTCTCCTCACGGAAGGTCAGCACCCGATCGAAGACCAGTTGGCTCAAGACAGGCCCACCCAAGCCCAGCAGGCTCAGGGCGATGGTGGCCAGGGTGAGCTCCAGCAGCACCCCACCCGTGCCGCGAAAATGTGCCAGGTGGGCCAGGAAGCCCTTGAGTCCTCTCTTGCTCACAAAGTTGCCCCGTTCGAAGGCAGGCTCCGGCTTGAGCCACAACAGCTTGCCCGT